>NZ_JADIJP010000011.1:0-145262 GCF_017355285.1 Methylobacterium sp. SD274
ATCGGTCGCGCCGGCCTTGTCACCCGCGCCGACCTTGTCGAAGGCGCGCCGGAACAGCCCGGTCCCGAACTCCCAGGCTCCGTCGAGGGCGCGCTGCGGGATCGTGCCGGCTGGCACGTCTTCTCCGGCATAGACCGGCAGGTCGAGGGCCTGGGTGTCGCCGCGGGTGACGCGCAGGCGGCCCACCTCCTTGCCTTGTTCCACCGGCGCGGTCAGGGGACCCTGATAGACGACGCGGGCGCTGATGCGGTCGCCGTTGCCACGGGGCAGGAGCACCCGAACCGGCTTCTTGGCCACCAGCGGGACGCTACCCTGCGCCCCGCCGAAGACGGAGGCATCGGCCACGGTCTCACCGCTGGCGAAGATCTGGCGCGGCTCGAAGGCGCGGAATCCCCATTCCACTAGCTTGCGCGACTCGGCGGCGCGGTCGCGCGCCGTCTTGAGGCCGCTGACCACCATGATGAGGCGCTGGCCGTTCTGGACCGCCGAGCCCGTGAGGCCGTAGCCCGATTCCTCGAGATATCCGGTCTTGAGCCCGTCGGCCCCGATATCGAGGGTCAGCAGCGGATTGCGGTTCTGCTGCTTGATCTTGTTCCAGGTGAACTCGCGCTCGGCGAAGATCTTGTAGAGATCGGGATAGGTGTCGATGAGGTGGATCGCCAGCTTGGCGAGATCGCGTGCGGTGACCTTCTGGTCGGGCGCGGAATAGCCGGTGGCGTTGCGGAAGGTGGAGCGCGTCAGGCCGATTTCCTTGGCCCGCGCGGTCATCATCCGACCGAAATTCTCCTCTGAGCCGGCGATGCCCTCGCCGATGGCGATGGCCGCGTCGTTGCCCGATTGCACGATCAGGCCGCGCAGCAGATCGGACAGCTTGATGCGGCTGTTGAGCTGGGCGAACATCGAGGAGCCGCCTCCCCCGGCACCGCCCCGGCGCCAGGCGTCCTCGGTGATCTGGAATTCGCTCTCCATGCTGAGCCGGCCCTGCCGGATCTCGTTGAAAACGATCTCCGTGGTCATCAGCTTGGCCATGCTGGCCGGCGAGAACAGCTCGTCGGCCGCTTTTTCGAACAACACGGAGCCCGAATCCGCATCGATCAGGATGGCGTGGGGAGCGGCTGTCTGGAAACTCTGGGCAAGGGCGGGAAGGGCTGCGAACCAGCCGATCGCCGACAGGCTCAAGCCTGCCAGTCCGGCCCGAAAGCCGGCGGCCAGATTCGTCCGGTTCGTCGTCGCACGCATCGTTCGCCTCATGCCCGTCGGCCCCGAGGCTTGGCTGATAAGCCCGGTCCGTTCTCGCCCTTGCGAGATGGTATAGCGGATCGCCCGCGAAATCGAACGCAACTTTGCCGATGATGTCGCGACACGGTGGACGAGACGATGCCGCCGGTCTCGGTCGTTCGACGGTCAGTTGACCTCGGCGATGCGCGAGCGGCGTGGCTGGGCCGGCTTCGCTGCGGCGGTGGCGACCGCCGGGGCGGACGACTTGCCGCGTCCGGCCTGTGCGCCGACGGGCTGCGAGCCGGCCGGAGGCACGGACAGCTTGGCGACGCTGGCCTTGGCCGTTCCCAGCGGGCTCGAGGGCGGCGCAGCCGGACGCAGGTTCGCCACCGCGGCATGGCCTGTCGCGGAGCGTGCCGGAGTCGCGGTGCTCGCCGTCTTCACCACCGGGCCGCGCGAGGGAGCAGGGGCGGCCGCCATCCTCTGCGGTGCCGCCGGGACCGGCACGTGGGCGAGTTTCGTCTTCGGAGCGGAGGATTCCAGCTTGGCCTGGAGCGTCTTCGCGTCCTTGGTCGTCGTGGCGCCGTGCTTCGATGCCTGGGCAGGGGCTTGGGCAAGGTTCTGGGCTGGGCCGGCGCTCGAAGCGAGGCGCGTCGCTGCCACGGCGTGGGGCGGCGATCCCTTCGCCTTCGGCGCGGCATGAGCCATCTGCAGGGCCGGTGCCGGGCGATCCGGCATGGTCGGCCGGAACGCATGCGACCGGGACGCGGTGGGCTGCAGGGCCGCCGGTACGGCGACGCTGGAGCCGCCTGCCACCAGGACCGGCGCGGGCCGGGCAGGACGCGGCGCGGGAGCTGCATCGTCCTCGTCAGGGGCCGGCTTGAAGGCCATGGCGGGACGCTGCGCGCGCGACAGACGCTCCGTTTCGGCATCGGGGCCGAGATCGGCCATCATCACCGGTGAAGCGCCGCCGACGCGGGCGGGCGCTCCATCGGTGCGCAAGGTCGCCATCAGCTTGCGGTCGTCGCTGCCGGCGGTGGAGGCCTTGCCCACATACTCCACCCGGACCTTGGCGGTGCCGCTGCGGTGGAATTCCAGGGCCTGGGCCACCTCCTCCGACACGTCCATGAGCCGGTTGGCATGATAAGGGCCGCGATCGTTGACGCGCACGATCATCGAATGGCGGTTGGCGAGGTTGGTGACCCGGACGTAGCTCGGCAGGGGCAGCGTCGGGTGGGCGGCTGCGATGGAGTGACGGTCGAATACCTCGCCGTTGGCGGTCATCCGGCCGTGGAACGCGCTGCCGTACCAAGAGGCCAGGCCCTCGCGGACATAGCCCTTGGCATCGTCGCGGGGCACGTAGGTGCGGCCCGCCACCACGTAGGGCTTTCCCGAGAAGCGGCGGCCGCCGCCCTTGGGGATCGTGTCGCCCTCGTTATAGAGGCGAGGACTGGCCTTCACACCGTATTTCGGATCGTAGGACGATCCGGAGGACCCGGCCGGGCCAGCGAGCTTCTGGGTGTTCTGCGCGCAATTGGCGGTGGTCAATGCCACCACGGACACGGCGAGGAGGCGCAGCAGCGGTACGCCCGCCGTTGGAGCCGATCCGGCCTTCGTCGAACGCGCCATACCGAACCGCCCAGCACTCTACGCTCTCGAAACACCATACAGGGCTCGGGGAACGGAAGAGCGATCCGGTCCGGCCGTCGAAGGCCGCCCGGAAAGAACGGGCTTCGATTGCACAGACAATTGTCGGGTTGACGTAAAGGAAAGCTGAACGCTGCGGGTCGAGGGCGGGGCCGGCCTTATCCACTCATTCATCAAGTGAAGAGCGCGCTACAAAACCCTGTCAGAGTGAAGAGAATCACGTTCTCGCGGTTGTGGACATCGTCTCGGAGTTCCGTCCGGCAGGTCAGGAGGTCGGTGCCGCCAAATGCGGATGCGTCAGTTGAGGGTATGTAAATAAGTATTTGGCAAGAAATGATTTTATCCTGTCGATGCCAGGCATCGACAGGAGCCGGGTATCAGCGGTGGCTCGTCTCGTTCAGCCGCTCGATCGGCATGGTCCCGCGCTGTTTGAACAGCAGATCGAGGGCTTCCAGCATGAGCGCATGCATCTTCGTGCGCTCGGTATGGGCGAGGTCGCGCAGCTGGTCGTAGACCGGCGGCTCCAGATAGACCGACATCTGCCTGGCACGCTCCTTCAGGGTGCCAGGCGCCTTGCGGACGGGCGTGTGGCCCGTATCGAGCTGGACGATATCGGCGCTCCTCCCTGGGGAGGCGGCTCCCGCGACGATGGAGGCGAGGCTCGGCCTAGGCGGCTTTGGCATGTTTGACGACCTGCATCCGCTTCTCGATCCACGTCCAGAGCTTGCGGACTTCGCCGGCGGCCTGGCCCTTGGGGTTGAATTCGGTGACGCCCTGACCGACGCCGATCGCGTCCTGGTGATCGGTCCGCGCGACGATGTTCACGTCCGGCAGGATGCCCAGCACGGCGAGGCCATCGGCTGCGTCGCGGATCCGGTAGGAGCGCGGTGGGGTCTGGTTCAGCACGAAGGCGAACTTCTTCTCCAGGCGGTAGATGGCGGCCAGGGTCGGCTTGAACGCGCGCAGGTCCGCCGGGGTGGGGCGGCAGGGGATGATGCAGAGATCGGCCGCGCGGATCGCCGAGAGCGTGCCGGTGGAATCGACGCCCGGCGTATCGATGAAGACGTAATCGTAGGAGGATTCACGCAGCTGGGTCATGACGGCTTCGATCTGCGTCGCGTCGATCTGTGCCACTTCCGGGCCATCCGCCGTGCGGTGGTCGAGCCAGTCGCTGATCGTCGCCTGGCGGTCCATTTCCAGGATGCAGACCGACAGGCCGCGCTCCTGCGCCGCCACCGCCAGTGAGATGCACAGGGTGCTCTTTCCACTGCCTCCCTTCTGGGTGACGAAGGTGATGGCTTTCATACGGGAGCCCTTCTCGCGGCTTGAGATGTCGCATTCCTGCCGTGCCGGGGCGAATATCGGCCCGGAGGCCGATCGAATTCCCGGCCTCGGATCGACACCGGACGCGCTCGAAGCCGTCGTCCCGTGACACCAGGATGCCCTGATCCCGGTTTTTGGCGGGTCATGGTTAATCAGTGGTTAAGATCGACGCCGGGGCTCGGAGGGTTCCGTTGGCTGAGGATCGTGGGCCACGATCGATCTCCCCGTCCCCCGGCGAACATGCACTTGGTGGCAATCTCAGGTTGCCTTTAATGCACGCATAACGTGTTAAAAGCTTTCAGTGATGCGGTTTTAGGGGTATGATGCGGTCTCAGTCGCCGTATGTCGAAGCATTTATCAACCTCAGGTAATGACCCAATGGAGGTCCGACCTGGCTTCGGGATACTCCGCGGTCACCGTTTCGCTGTCAGCGGCCCGGCCCCGGCGGCCCAGGAGATCCATGCCTGCGCGCACCAGCTTTTTCCCCGACGACTCGGATAGCCTTCGGGATGCGCTCGACGCATCGGGAATCGTTGGCGTCTGGTCCCACGACGTCTGGGCTGGCCGCATCGCCGTCTCCGGTTTGCTCGCGGAGATTCTCGGCTTCGTTCCGGAGACGGAGGTAGTGAGTTTCGACGCCTTCCTGACGGCGATCCACGATGAGGACCGGTCTCGCGTGGAGAATGCCCTACATGCCGCCACCGAGGGGGGCGGTCTGTTCGAGATCGTCTTCAGGACGGTTCGAGGCGAGCGCCGGCTCGGCCTGCGCGGACGGGTTGAGCGGGACGGGTCTGGCGAGTGCGCGAGGGGGCTCGGCATCGTCATCGATCACACCGAGGATGGCGCCCTCCCTCATCAGCCCGACATGCAGGCCCAGGCGGCGGCTAA
Source organism: Methylobacterium sp. SD274 (assembly GCF_017355285.1). NCBI lineage: Bacteria > Pseudomonadati > Pseudomonadota > Alphaproteobacteria > Hyphomicrobiales > Methylobacteriaceae > Methylobacterium > Methylobacterium sp. SD274. The sequence continues at coordinate 5,077 of NZ_JADIJP010000011.1, forward strand.
CCGCATGGCGGAACACGCCATCGCCCTGCAAGACCTCGCGACCGGCCTCCACCAGCCGAAGCTGACGGCACTCCTCGATGCCCTGATGCGAGAAATCGGCTTCACGCTGGCCGGTCACATCGAGAGGGGCGAGCGACGCCGCGATCATTGAGGGTGAGGTTGGCGTCGAGAGACGTGATCCTGGCCTAATCGGCCGGCTTCCGTAGCAGGTAGATGTCCATGATCCAGCCGTGGCGTGCCCTCGCCTCCGCCCGGATGCGCCGGATCTCGGCGGCGACGTCGCCGAGGCGACCCGAGAGGGTGATCTCGTCGTCGCTCCCGAGATAGGCGCCCCAATAGATCGCCAGCTCCGGGTCGAGATGGGCGAAGGTTGGGTCGCCGTCGAGCATCACCACGGTGGTGTCGGCCTCCTCGGAGAGGCCGCCAGCGATCTGGCGTCCCGTGGTGAGCTGCACCGGCGCGCCGATGCGGTTGAGGGCGATGCGGTGACTGGCCGCCAGGGCCTGGACGCTGGTGATGCCGGGGATCACTCGGTACTCGAAGGCGAGGCGGCCTCGCGCGACGATCCGGTCGATGATCCGCAGGGTGCTGTCGTAGAGCGACGGGTCACCCCAGACCAGGAAGGCCCCGGTCTCGTCTTCTTGCAGTTCCCGCTCGATCATCGCTTCGTACAGGGCGGCGCGGGCACTGTGCCAATCCTCCACGGCCACGCCGTAATCGGCAGGGTTGCGGTCGCGCTCCGGATCCTGGGCCTCGACGATGCGGTAGGGCCGCTCCTCGATGTAGCGCTCGCAGATCTCACGGCGCAGGGCGACGAGGTCGGCCTTCTCGCCCCCCTTGTCGAGGACGAAGACCACATCCACCGTGTTCAAGGCCCGGATCGCCTGGATCGTGACGTGCTCCGGATTGCCGGTGCCGATGCCGATCACGAGGATCTGTCTCACGCGTCTAGCCTTCCGAGTTGCGATCGGCCCTGTCGCGGGCGCATGCCCTATGCTACGCTCTGCGCCGACATGAAACCCATCCGGCGCAATCTGGACCGGAGCCTCGCGCTCTGGCTGATGACGGTGATCCTCGCGATCGCCGGCTTCGCCATGTCGTCGCCCGCGAGCGCCCATACCGGGCATGGGCACGGAACCGGGGCCCAGGTCGAGCGGGTCCAGGTCGAGCGCGTTCAGGTTCAGAACGCCCGCGAGACGAAAGCGGTCCAGGGGATCACGTCCGATAGCGGCATGCGTGCCGTAGTCTCGGTCCTGCGGGCCGAGCCTCATCTTGGCTGTGCCGGTCCCTGCTGCGCCGGCGGCTGTGGCGCTCCCTGTTGCGCCCTCGGCCTCGCTCCCACCGAGGGCGACGTCGCATCCTCCGCCGGACTGACCGGACCCGTTCCCGTGGGTGCCGCCTCCGCACGGACGGATGCCGCCCCGGATTCCCCGTCCGAACCCCCGAGATCCTTCGCCTGACGTAACGACGGCGTTCCCGCGCGGCTGCCTTCCGGCCTCGCGTGGATCGCCGTCTCCTGCTTCAACGGCGCCAAGGTTTCTCGCATCATGTCCATCGTTTTTCCGGCTGCCCTGCGCCGTGTCGCAGCGTGCGCCATCGCCTGGGCGGCCCTGACCGGCGCGGTCCTGTCCCATGAGGGCCATTCCCACGGAGACGAGGCCCCTGCCCTGCCCGTCGCGGCGGCAGCACCGCGAGCCGAGGCGAAGTCGGAGCGCTACGAACTCGTCGCCACCGTGCAGGGGCACGATCTCGTCTTCTATCTCGACGCGTTCGAGACCAACGCACCGGTCATCGACGCCACCCTCGCCCTCTCGACGCCGGACGGGCGCAGGAAGGCCGAGCTCCAGGCCGACGGCACCTACCGGCTCCCGGCGCCCTGGCTCGAGGAATCCGAGCACCACGACCTCCTCGTCGCGGTGACGGCGGAGGGCAGCACCGACATCCTCTCCCTGGATCTCGACCTGCCCGCCCCCAAAGCCGCGGCTGCGGCGTCCGAGACGGCGACCGCCGCCTCCCTGGTCGAGCGCCTGACGCACCAGCCGCCCTCCGTCACCGCCGCCGGGGGCTTTCTCCTCGGCCTCGGCGCCGTCGTCCTGATCCGCCGTCGGCGCACGATTCCCATCGTCGTCGTCCTGGCGGTCACGGCGACGATCGTGCTGGGCAGCGCCGCCCTCGCCCATGAAGGCCACGATGCCGCGCCGGCCGAGGGGGGGATGATGGCGAGCCCGCCCTCCGGCGGCGCCGACCGGGCCAAGCGCTTAGGCGACGGGTCGATCTTCGTACCCAAATCCCTGCAGCGGCTCCTCGTCCTGCGCACCGCCCTGACGGCGACGGAGAACGTGGCCCGCACCGTGGCCCTGCCCGGCCGGGTCATCGCCGATCCCAATGCCAGCGGCGTGGTGCAATCCTCCGTGGGCGGCCGCCTAGCCCCTCCGGCAAGCGGATTTCCTCGCCTCGGAACCCGTGTGACGCGCGGCGAGGTGCTCGCCACCGTCACTCCGCCCGTCCAGGCGGTGGACGTCTCCGACATGCGCCAGCGCCAGGGCGAACTCGACCAGCAGATCGCGATCCTCGACCGGCGCGTGGTCCGGTTCGAGCGTCTGGCGGGGACCGGCGCCGTGGCGCAGACCCAGCTCGACGATGCCCGATCCGAGCGCGACGGGCTGAAGGACCGCCGCGCCGCCCTCGATGCGGTCCGTGGCTCGCCCGAGGCACTGGTCGCACCCGTGGACGGAGTCATCGCCGAGGCCAGCGCCACTGCAGGCGCCATGGCGGCTCCCGGCACCGTCGTCTTCCGCATCCTCGATCCGAAGAAGCTTTGGATCGAGGCGCTGAGCTTCGAGGCCCTGTCCCCTGAGGGTGCGGCGACGGCCCGGCTCGGGGACGGGCGCAGCATGGCGCTGGCCTATCGCGGCGCCGGCCTCGCCGATCGCAATCAGGCCGTTCCCGTGCAATTCGCGGTGGAAGACGACACGACCGGTCTTCGTCTCGGCCAGTTCGTCACCGTCCACGCCCCCCTGACGGGGGAGCGGACCGGCCTCGCCGTCCCACGGTCCGGCATCCTCCGCGCCGAGGGCGGGAGCGTCGTCTACGAGCATGTCGGCGCCGAGCGCTTCGTGGCGCGCACCGTCCGCACCGATTCCCTCGATGCCGACCGCACCCTCATCGCCGACGGTCTGGAGCCGGGACGGCGCGTCGTCGTCCAGGGCGCCGAACTCCTCGACCAGATCCGCTGAGGAGACAGCCCCATGTTCGGCCTCATCGTCGCGCAATCCCTGCGCAACCGCCTGCTCGTGCTGGCCCTCGCCTTCGCCCTGGTCCTGACCGGCGCGCTCTCCCTCGCGCGCCTGCCCGTCGACGTACTCCCCGACCTCAACCGGCCCACGGTCACGATCCTGACCGAAGCCGAGGGGCTCGCGCCCACGGAAGTCGAGCAGCGGGTGACCTACCCGATCGAGACCCGCATGAATGGCCTGCCCGGTGTCAGCCGGGTGCGCTCGGTCTCCGGCATCGGCCTGTCCATCGTCACGGTGGAGTTCGAGTGGGACACCGACCTGTTCCGGGACCGGCAGTTCGTCAATGAAAGGCTGGCGCTCGCGCGCTCGGAGCTGCCGCCGAACGTGATTCCGCAGATGGGGCCGGTCTCCTCGATCATGGGCGGCATCCTGCTGGTCGCCGTCACCTCGAAGACCGCGACCCCGATGCAGGTGCGCGAGACCGCCGACTTCACCTTGCGCCCGCGCCTGCTCTCGATCCCGGGCGTGGCGCAGGTCATCCCCATCGGCGGCGAGGTGCGCCAGTTCCGGGTCGCCCCCAATCCCGCCGCCATGCGGGCGCTGGGCGTCACCGACGAGGCCCTCACCCGAGCCCTGCAGAATTACGGCGGCAATGCCGGTGGCGGCTATTCCGAGGCCGGCGGCCGCGAGGTCCTGATCCGCGCGCTCGGCCGCACCACCGATCTCGACGACCTTCGCAATCTCGTCGTCACGACGCCGGGCGGTCCGGTCTACCTGCGGCAGGTCGCCGAGATCGCCTTCGGAGCGCGGCCCAAGCGCGGCGACGGCGGCTTCATGGGCAATCCCGCCGTGGTGGTCTCCATCGAGAAGCAGCCGGGGATCGACACCGTGCGCCTGACCCGCGAGGTCGAGGCGGCGCTCAAGGAGATCGGCCCCTCCCTGCCGCACGGAATCGAGGCCGGCAACGTCCTGTTCCGGCAGGCGGACTTCATCGAGACATCGCTTCGTAACGTGATCACGGTGCTGATCGAAGCCGTGGCCGTTGTGGCCGTGGTGCTGTTCGCCTTCCTGATGAACGTGCGGACCACGCTGATCTCGCTCGCCGCCATTCCCGTCTCGATCCTCGCCACCGCCACGGTGTTCTCTCTGCTGGGCCTCTCCATCAACACGATGACGCTCGGCGGCCTCGCCATCGCCATCGGAGAGCTGGTGGACGACGCCGTCGTCGATGTGGAGAACATCCTGCGGCGCCTGCGCGACAACCGGGCGGAGGGTTCGCCTCGCAGCACCTTCTCGGTGATCGTGGATGCCTCGAACGAGGTGCGCTCCGGTATCGTCTACGCCACGATCATCATCTGTCTCGTCTTCGTGCCGCTCTTCGCCCTGTCGGGGATCGAAGGCCGGCTCTTCGCGCCGCTCGGCCAAGCCTACATCATCGCCATCCTGTCGAGCCTCGTGGTCTCGCTGACCCTGACGCCCGTCCTCTCCTCCTGGCTGCTCCCTGGCCTGAAGAGCCTCGACCATCCCGAGAACCGGCTGATCCGCGGCCTCAAGCGGGCCAATGGGCGACTGGTGGAAACGGCCTTCGCCCATCAACGCCTTGCCATGGTCTACGCGGTCCTGGCGGTGATCGCCGCCGGCTACGGCGCGGGCCGGTTGCCCCGCGCCTTCCTGCCGACCTTCAACGAAGGCTCGTTCACGGTCACCACCACCTTCACCCCCGGCATCTCGCTCGCCGAATCCGCTCGCGTCGGCGCCATCGCCGAGCGCCTGCTGATGGAGATCCCCGAGGTCGACAAGGTCGGGCGTCGGACGGGCCGCGCCGAGCTCGACGAGCATGCCGAAGGGGTCCATTCCACCGATCTGGAGATCCGCCTGGAGCCCGGCGGACGCGAGCGCGACGCCATCACCGCCGAGATCCGGGGGCGGCTTTCCGTTCTTCCTGTCACGGTGAATGTCGGCCAGCCGATCTCGCACCGGCTCGACCACATGCTCTCCGGCGTTCGGGCCGAGATCGCCCTCAAGCTGTTCGGCGAGGATCTCGACGCGTTGCGACGCACCGCCGAATCCCTGCGCGAGACCTTGTCCGGCATTCCGGGTGTCGCCGACCTCCAGGTCGAGCGGCAGGTACGCGTTCCCCAGATCGAGGTGCGGGTCGATCCGGCGAAGGCCGCCCTCTACGGCGTCTCCCCCGCGACGGTGGTGGATACGGTGGGGCAGCTCGCCAACGGACGCGTTGTCTCCACCCTGGTCGAGGGCCTGCGCCGCTTCGATGTGGTGCTGCGTCTGCCCGAAAGCGGCCGCTCCATGGCCGCCTTGCGCGACCTCCTCATCGAGACGCCGTCGGGCTGGGTGCCGGCCCACGCGCTGGCTGACATCGCCGAGCGCGACGGTCCCAACCAGATTCAGCGCGAGAACGGCCGCCGTCGCATCGTGGTCCAGGCCAACACCGTGCCGGGCTCGGACGGCTCGAAGGTCGCCGCCGACATCGCGCAGGCCCTGGCCCGGACGACGCTGCCGGAGGGGATCAGCGCGCGCCTCGAAGGCGCGTTCGAGGCGCAAGGGGAGGCGACCCGCCGCATCGGCCTCCTCGGCCTCGTCTCCTTCGCCCTGGTCTTCGCCCTGCTGGCGAGCCGTTACCGCTCCGGCGTGCTGGCTCTCATCGTCATGGGCAACGTGCCGCTCGCCCTCATCGGCAGCGTCGTCGCCCTCACTATCGCCGGGCTGCCGCTTTCGGTGGCCTCGATGATCGGCTTCGTGACGCTCACCGGCATCGTCGCCCGCAACGGCATCCTGAAGATCAGCCACGTGCTGAATCTCGGGCTGAACGAGGGGCTGCCCTTCGGCCCGGCCCTGGTGCTGCGGGCGAGCAACGAGCGCCTCGTGCCGGTGCTGATGACGGCGCTCGCCGCAGGGATCGCCCTGGTGCCGCTGCTGGTCGACGGCACCGCGCCGGGCAAGGAGATCCTGCACCCCGTGGCCGTGACGATCTTCGGTGGCCTCATCAGCGCGACGCTCCTCGACGCCGTGCTGACGCCGGTCCTGATGCTGCGCTTCGGCGGCCCCGCCTTCGCCCGACTGCGCGAAGCGCCCGGCGATGAAGCCCCCTTCCCGGTGGCGGGGACCATGCCCTCCCCGCCTGCAACCTTCTGACGACAGGGAACTCCGATGACGAAGACAGCCCTCCCCGCGATCCTGGCCGCGATCCTGGCTCTGCCCCTCGCCTCCCCGGTTCTCGCGGCCGAAGAGCACCGCCACGAGGACGGCACTACCCATTCGCACAGCCATGACCACGGGTCGAAGCCCGCCGCGAAGGGCAAGGCCGCCGACACCCCGGCGACTCGCGCCTTCAAAGAGGCGAGCATGCGCATGCACGGCGACATGGAGATCCGCTATTCCGGCGACGTCGACCGCGACTTCGCCGCCGGCATGATCCCGCATCACAAGGGCGCATTGGCCATGGCCAAGGTCGCCCTCCAATACTCGAAGGATCCGGAAGTCCGGTCCCTGGCCGAAGCCATCGTCAAGACTCAGGAGACTGAGATCGCGCAGATGGAGGCGATCCTGAAGCGGACCGATCCCGCCAGGAAGTGAGGCTTCCGCATCGCCCTTGGACACTATCGCTCAGGGGCGGCACCGCTTGCCCTCTCGACGCCGGACCGGTCGCCTTGTCGACGGTGGGAAACCTAGACGACGAGGATATCCTCGAAGGTCAGGAGCACTTTCGTATCGATGACGGCGAAGGTGCGGGCGGTGCCGGCTCCGCTCCCGTCGGCATCGTAGGAGAGGGTGCCGGTCGTGGCGTCGTAGAGAACGCGGTCATCCGCATCGGCCGGTCCCGACGAGAGGTCCTTGAAAGCTTTCTCCGCGAGGGGGCCGGCGCGAAGGGCCGCGAAGACCTTGCTCGAGAGCGCGACGACATCCTCGGCGACGGAGAAATCGCGGATGTGATCGGTGTTGCCGGTTCCGGGCCGCGTGCGAAACAGGAAGGTATCCGCCCCCTCCCCGCCGGTGAAAACGTCGTTTCCGGCTCCGCCCGTCAGCATGTTGCCGGCGCCGTTGCCGGTGATCGTATTGGCGACGGCGTTGCCGATGCCATCGATCGCCTTCGAGCCGATGAGCCTCAGAGTTTCGAGATTCGTGCCGAGGCGGTGGCTGGCCGAACTCAGCACCTGATCCGTACCGCTCCTGGCCGCCTCCTCGATCGTGTCGCGGCCGTCCGTGACATAGGTGTCGTTTCCGAGCCCACCGCTCATGCGGTCGGCCCCCCGTCCGCCGTCGAGTCGGTTGGCGCCGTCATTGCCGATGAGGATGTCGTCGCCCGCCCCGCCCTTCGCCTTCTCGATGGAGACGCCGTTGGCGATGGTCACGCCGCCGATCAGGGTTTCCGACGTCGAGAGCCAGCCGCCCCCGCCGATCTCGGCTTTCAGGGTCGCCGCGCGCAGGTCGATCTTGGCCGCGCTCGACCCCTCATAGACGATCGTATCGGAGCCGCCCGTATCCCAGATCGTGGTGTAACCGCGATTGGCATCGACATCGTCGCTGAAGCGATAGACGTCGTTGCCGGCGTTGTGGGCGCGGGCTCCGTAGAGATGCTGCAGGGCTGCGATGTCGATGGCCCCGAAGGAGCCCGGCTGGGCATTGAGCGCGGTGTTCTCGTCGCGCTCGGGCGTGAACGGGTTGTCCTCGCCCCAGAACGGGAAGGTGTAGCCCATCACCGTATAGATCTGGGAGTTGAGGTTGCCGGTGCCGAAATCGCCCGGCTCGACGACACCCGGCAACTTGCCGTTCTCCCCGTCATGGGGGTGGCCGAGGCCAAGGCTGTGGCCGATCTCGTGGATCCAGGTTTCGGAATAGGTGCCGAGGCGGACCACGTCGGCGGCCCCTTTCACGCTCGTCGGGTCGATGCCTACCGCGGTTTCCAGCGAGGTGACGCCCGGGGCGGGCGTGCCGGATTCGCCGCCTCCGCCGACATCGAGCCGCTGGATCAATTGGGCCCGCGCCACGCTGCCTTCGACGAAATCGACATTCGCGACGCTGCTGACGGTGTCGTAGATCTCCCTGTAGAACGCCTTCCAGTCGCCCTCGGAGAAATCGTCGATCCCGTTCGCATCGATGTCCTGCGCCTTGAACCCGTAGGTCAGGGTCACGGCGTTCCAGGCGCCGCCGAGGATGAGGCTGTCCACGACGGCATTCCCCGTCAGGGCAACGGGTTTGAAGAGGTCGGCCATCGATTGATCTGCCCCTGGGGAAAAGCTTCTCGAAGCTTGGCCGTTCGAGCCGGCCGGGGCAGTCCCTAACCACGATGCCGCGTCATAAACAATTGATGGTCCTACTCCTCCGTGGTCAACCATGCCAGGTGGAAGCGGTATGCTTTATCGGCTCCGAGGGGGAACCGACCTGACGGCGCTAAATCCGAGCTCGTCCGCCCGCATAGGTGCTCAGCCAGCCGAGCCCATCTTCGGTTCGGCCACGCGGATTGTACTCGCACCCGACCGAGCCCGAATATCCGAGCCTGTCGAGTTCGGTGAAGACGAAGGCGTCGTTCACCTCCCCCGTACCGGGCTCGTGGCGCGCCGGTACGCTCGCGACCTGGACATGGCCAATCAGCGGCAGGAGGCGGGCCAGCCGCATTGTCACGTCTCCGTGCAGGATCTGACAATGAAAGATGTCGAACTGGAGCTTGAGGTTGGTGAGACCCTCCGCGCGCAATGCCGCGACGAGTTCGGCGGCGGCATCGACATCGTCGAGAAAATAGCCCGGCATGGAGCGACCGTTGATGGGCTCGATCAGGAGGTCGATGCCATGCCGGGCAAGGCGTTCGGCTGCATATCGCACGGACCGGCGATACGCTTCCATGGCGTGGTCATCCTGCCGGTTGGCCATGCCCGCCATCAGGTGCAGGCGAGGGCAGCCCGCGGCGAGCGCGTAGGCGAGCGCTGTCTCGACCCCGGCCTGCATCTCGTCGAACCGTTCCGGCAAGGCGGCGAGCCCTCGGTCGCCGGTTGCCCAATCCCCCGGCGGCATGTTGAACAGTACGAGGTCCAGGCCATTCGCGGCGAGGCGCCCGGCGATGTCGTCCGGCGAATGCTCGTAGGGGAATAGGAATTCCACCGCCGTGAACCCGGCACGGGACGCGGCCTCGAACCGGTCGAGGAAGGCATGCTCGGTGAAGAGCAGCGTCAGGTTCGCGGCAAAGCGCGGCATGGGAGGGCTCCATCGTGGCGGGCCCCAATCCGGGCCGCCCTCAATCGCGGATGAGCTTGCCAGTATAGACGACGGGGCCGGTAGGCAGGCCGGTGGCAGAACCGTTCGGCGGCTCCACCGAGACGGCGAAGACACCCTCGCCGCGCCGCGCGGCATCGGACCCGGCGGGCAGGGCCACGCGTGCCGCGTCCTTGCCGATCAGCCCGAGGGATTTCGGCGTCTTGTCGGCTCCGACATACCACAATTCGAGGCTGCTTCCCGCCGGCGCCTCGGCGCCGACCGGGCGCACTCGTGCGGTTCCCGCCACCGTATCGATGCTGACGATGAGGGCCGGAGCCTCGCCGCCGCTGGAGACCACGGCGACGTAGCGTGTCTCGCCCTCCCCACCGGGGCGGGGGCCGACGGCGATGAACAGGGCGAGCCCGGCAGCCAGCACCCCTGCGCCCGCCGCTGCGGCCCGCCACAGGCCGAGCTTGCGCGATAGGGCGGCCACGCGGTTGTCGTTCGCCGCCGGAGACGGGGAGGCCCGGTTGGGCAGCGCGCGCAGGATCGCCGGCCATACGCCCTCGCCCGGTTCGATCTCGGGAATGACGGCGGCGAGAGGGGCCAGGCGACGCTCCCACTCCCGCACGGCGGCGCGAGCGGCGGGGTCGACGGCGAGCTCCAGGTCCATGGCGGCGCGCTCGGTGGCGTCGAGCGTACCGATGACGTATTCGGCGGCGCGAAGATCGCGCTCGGTGGGGTCTTCGGTCATGCCGGCCCCTCCAGGCAGCCCCGCAGGGCCGCTAGCCCGCGATGCAGCCACGTCTTGATGGTGTTGACGGGACGCGCGAACCGTTCTGCCAGTTCTTCCCGGGAATGCCCCTCGCAATAGGCGAGGACGATGCAGTCGCGCTGCGTCGCCTCCAGGCGGGACAGGCAGGCGCGCAGGGCATCGCGCCCGAGAATCGCCTCCTCGCTGTCGTGGGGATCGGCGAGCCGTTCCACCCAATCCTCCCCGTCCTCGGTCACCGGCCCCTGGACCTCTCCCTTGCGGCGGACCCCGTCGATCGCCCGGTTACGGGCGATGGCGCAGAGCCAGGGCAAGGGGCGACCCGCCTCCGGAGAGAACGAGCCGGCACTTTGCCATATCCGCAGGAAGACATCCTGGAGCACGTCTTCCGCCATGCCGCGATCTCGCTGGATACGGAGCACGATGCCGAAAAGTTTCGGGGCGGTCAGATCGTAGAGCGCGCGCAAAGCCTGCTCGTTGCCGGATGCGACCGCCGAGATCAGGCGCGCCAGTGCCGCATCGTCACGCAAGGGTCAGGCGTCCTCTCGACAAGACAAGACTCGACAGGACATGGCGCAGCCGTTCCATCTGGCGTGAACGTTAACCCAAGTCTTAATCGAGCGCACGGGCCTAGGCTACTGTGTTGCGGGCGATCGATGTGGATCGGCGCACCTCTGTCACGCGCCCGACCTGCGCAGGGTGTTCGACGGCGAGCCGGCGACCTATCTCCCGGATGGAACCGATGACCCCCACGCTCTGCGGATCCGCCAGAGCTCATGGGTCCGAGGCGCAGGACAGGGATACGGGATTGATGACGTCGCACGGAGACTGGAAGATTCCCTCCGCCGTGCAGCCCAAGGCCGGCGATTACGCGTACGATCTCGACAGGGCCCTTTCGGCCATGGTGTCGCTCTCCACGCGCATCCCGCCCGAGGCGTTCACGGCGGAAACCCTGGGGACGGAACGCGCCGGGAACGGCGTGGTGATCCGCGAGGACGGCCTCGTCCTCACCATCGGCTACCTCGTCACCGAGGCGGAGAGCGTCTGGATGACCACCCATGACGGGCGCTCGGTCCCGGGCCACGTGGTCGGCTTCGATGCCGTGACCGGGTTCGGCCTCGTCCAGGCATTGGGCGATCTGCGGCTGCCGCCGCTTCCCATCGGGCGCTCGGAGAGCCTGAAGATCGGAGACAAGGCCGTGGTGGCCGGGGCTGGGGGACGCACGCGCAGCGTCGCCGCCAAGCTGATCGCCCGGCAGGAATTCGCCGGCTACTGGGAGTACGTCCTCGACGAGGCCCTGTTCACCGCGCCGTCTCACCCGCATTGGGGCGGTACGGCTTTGATCGGCCCGGCGGGCGACCTCCTCGGCATCGGCTCCCTGCAGCTCCAGCAGGGCGGGACCGAGGGTCCGAAGGCGATCAACCTCGTCGTTCCCATCGACCTTCTGCCACCGATCCTCGAGGACCTGACCACACGCGGGCGGGCGGACCGGCCGACCCGGCCCTGGCTCGGCCTCTATGCCAGCGACAATGACGGCGCGGTGGTGGTGATGGGCCTGGCCGATGACGGGCCCGCCGAGAGCGCGGACCTGCGCGTGGGCGACGTGCTCGCCGCTGTCGCGGGCGAGCCGGTGGAGGATCTCGCCGGGTTCTTCCGCCAGATCTGGGCGCTGGGCGAGGCCGGGGTGCGGGTCCCTCTCACGATCGAGCGGGAGGGACGCCCGATCAAGCTGACCGTGACGTCGAGCGACCGCGAACGCTTCCTCGTCTCGCCGCAGCTGCATTGATCGGGGCGGGTCACGGGTCTATCCCGTGACCATGACGGACCGAGCAGACACTTCCCCCATCCATATCGTCGGCGGCGGCCTCGCCGGGTCGGAGGCCGCCTGGCAGATCGCCGAGAGCGGTCATCCTGTTGTTCTCCACGAGATGCGGCCTGTGCGCGGCACGGAGGCGCATAAGAGCCGGGATCTCGCCGAGCTCGTCTGCTCGAATTCGTTCCGCTCGGACGATGCCAACGGCAACGCCGTCGGCCTGTTGCACCAGGAAATGCGGACGCTCGGGTCGCTGATCCTGCGCGCGGCCGATGCCAATCAGGTCCCGGCCGGGGGGGCGCTGGCCGTGGACCGCGACGGGTTCGCCGCTGCCGTCACCGCCGCCCTGGAGGCACATCCCCTCGTCACGATCGAACGCGAGGAGATCGAGGGCCTGCCGCCGGAGGAATGGGGCCGGACCATCATCGCCACCGGCCCCCTCACTTCGCCAGCCCTGGCGCAGGCCATCCGCGCGCTCACCGGCGCCGAGGCCCTCGCCTTTTTCGATGCCATCGCGCCCATCGTCCACCGCGACTCCATCGACATGGACAAGGCGTGGTTCCAGTCGCGTTACGACAAGGTCGGCCCCGGCGGCACGGGGGCGGATTACATCAACTGCCCGATGAATCGCGAACAGTACGACGCCTTCATCCAGGCATTGATCGAGGGCGACAAGATCGGTTTCAAGGAATGGGAGGCGACCACCCCCTATTTCGATGGCTGCCTGCCGATCGAGGTCATGGCCGAGCGCGGCCCCGAGACGCTGCGTCACGGCCCGATGAAGCCCGTCGGCCTCACCAACCCGCACGACCCCACCGTGAAGGCCTGCGCCATCGTCCAGCTGCGTCAGGACAACGCGTTGGGCACGCTCTACAACATGGTCGGCTTCCAGACGAAGCTGACCTATTCCGAACAGGTCCGGGTGTTCCGCACGATTCCCGGCCTTGAGAACGCGGAATTCGCGCGTCTCGGTGGGCTGCACCGCAACACCTATCTCGACTCGCCCCGTCTCCTCGACGCGACGCTCCGCCTGAAGGCACGCCCGAGCTTGCGCTTCGCCGGCCAGATCACCGGTTGCGAGGGGTATGTCGAGAGCGCCGCCATCGGCCTCATGGCCGGGCGCTTCGCCGTGGCCGAGGCCCGCGGTGACACGCTGGAGCCGCTGCCTGCCACGACGGCGCTGGGTGCCCTCATCGGCCATATCACCGGCGGCCACATCGCGGCCGAGGATGCCGGCGCGCCGCGCTCGTTCCAGCCGATGAACGTCAATTTCGGCCTGTTTCCGCCGCTCGCCCATTCTCCGAAAGGAGAAGGCGGCAAGCGTCTCAAGGGGCCTGAAAAGGCGGTGGCGAAGAAGCGCGCCTATACCGACCGGGCGCGGGCCGATCTGGCTGCCTGGATGGGACATGACACCGGGCAGATCGCAGCGGAATAGGCCATGATCCGGGGCTCGGGATGTTTCCTAGGCAAACTTGCAGGGCCTTTGTGGTAAGCGATTCGTTTCGACGACCGACAAATTCATTCTTATCCAAGCTGCCAAATCCAGGCATATTGCGAGAATACACTTAGGGGAACGGGATCGATTTAAGGATCCATCCATAATGACGAAGAACCAAAAATTAGTCTGAGGGGAGCTATCGATACCTAATCGATCCCTCCTTTCGTTCCGGTGTCATGTCTTTCGAATCCTCGCCTCACCTTGCCACGCATCCAGCACTGGTCGCCCAGGCGGAGTTTGGCCGGATTCCCGGCACCGTGTCTCGTTCGGGATCGTTCGGTCGGAGTGCGCTCCTGATCGCCGCCTGTGCGATCGGCCTTGCCGGATGCGTGTCTGCGGAGGAGCAGCGGAAGCTCGATCTCGGTCAGTGCTCCGGTTACGGGTTCGCCCCTGATTCCGAAGGATTCGCGACCTGCATGATGAACATCGACCGGGACCGCCAGCGCATGCGGGCCGAGCGGAATCTCCAGATTCAGGCCGATCTCGCCGCGCAGAACCGCGAGCGCGAAGCCCGCGCGGATCTTTACAAGGCTCTCAGCCAGCAGCGCGTCGGCGACAAAACCTTATCGGTCTGCAATGCCGCTTCCGGCGGCGGCTTCGATGCCCGGACGGGGTACTGGTACGGTAAGGATTGTCGGAGCCGCTGAGGCTCGTAGGCCGTCCGACCCGTTCAGACCGGATCCAGCGAGAAGATCCGTCGGCCCGGCCGATGCCCCTCGTCGCCGGTATCGCGAAAGCCGGTCTTGAGCAGCAGCCCGCGAGAGGCTGCGTTCTCAGGCCGGCATTCGGCGACGATGAAGCGGTGGGGAAAGCGCTTGCGCAGAATCGCGACGACGCCGGCGACTGCTTCGCTGCCGTAGCCTCGGCCGCGGGCGGCGCCGCCGACCCAATATCCGATTTCGACCGCGTGTTCTCCGCGCAGATGGACGCCGATCACCGCCACGAGAGCGCCATCGGCCTTGGCCCCGAGAAAGCAATCCTTCACCGGCTTGCCGCTGCCGATGAGGCGGCGGGCGTGGTCGAGAGTGAAGGGAGTTGGGAGGAAATCCACCACTCGGGTGATGGCCGGGTCGTCGGTCAGCGCGCGGACCGCTTCTGCATCCGCCTGGACCAGCGGTGCGATCCGCAGGCGCTCCGTCGCCTGCGCGGGCAGGTTCGACAGGGAGTAGCGCGAGGCGAGCGTGCGAAAGAACATGGATTCGACGTGGGGCCACGACTCGCAGAGAGCAAGACGCGACGATGCCGGAGAACGCCTTCGGCAGGGGATCGCGACAAAAAAGAAACCCGCCCTGGCATGGCCGGGACGGGTTCTGTCGAGATCGGTCTCTCGCCGGTCCTACGGATGGATGACCATCGCGGTGAACGGATAGACGTAGGCCTGTAGCATCACGAGGCCGCCGACGAGGCAGGCCAGCACGATCGAGTGCCAGAACACGAAGCGCAGGATCTTGCCCTCCTGGCCGAAATAGCCGGTGGCGGTGGAGGCGACGACGATGGACTGGGCGTCGATCATCTTGCCCATGACGCCGCCCGACGAGTTCGCCGAAGCCATGAGGATGCCCGACAGGCCGAGCTGCTCCGAGGTGATCTTCTGCAGGCCGCCGAACAGCACGTTCGAGGCCGTGTCCGATCCCGTCAGCGCCACGCCGAGCCAGCCCAGCAGTGTGCCGAAGAACGGGTAGAGGATGCCGGTTCCGGCGAAAGCCAGGCCCAGGGTCGCGTCCACGCCGGCGTAGCGGGTGAGGACGCCCAGAGCCAGCATCGCCGAGATGGTGATGAGCGAGTAGCGCAGCACCCAGATGGTCTCGATGTAGGCCGTCACCAGACGCCACGGCGAGAACCGCATGAGCAGGCCCGACAGGATGGCGGCGAACAGCACGCCGGTGCCGGTATAGGACATGTAGGTGAAGGCGAAGACGGCGGCTTCCGGATGGGCGGTCGCCACGACCGGCGGCACCTTCATGATGACGTTGTGCAGGCCAGGCACCTCGTAGCGCCAGGTGAAGATCGGGTTGACGATGGCCTTGAACCAGCCCGTGCCCCAGATCGCGACGATCACCGAGAGGATGATCCACGGCACCCAGGCCATCAGGATCTCGGAGGAGGAGGCGGTGCGGGCACCGGAGCCCGTGGGGGCCACTTTGGCGCCACCCTCGGCGGTGACGAAGCCGATGGAGGGATCGTTGCCGCGCAGTGCCGGCGAGGTCCAGATCGTGGCCGGGCGCCAGAACTTCAGGAACAGGACCAGGGCGCCCATGGAGACGAGGGCGGCACCGATATCGACGATCCACGGGTTGACGTAGTTCGAAATGCCGAACTGGGCCAGCGCGAACGAGCCGCCGCAGACGAGGATAGCGGGCCAGATCTGGACCATGCCGCGGAAGCCCGCGAACACCCAGATCAGCCAGAACGGCACCAGCACCGAGAAGAACGGCAGCTGGCGGCCGATCATGGCGCCGAGGATGTAGGGATCATAGCCGGTCACCGAGGCGAGGCCCTGGATCGGGGCGCCGAGGGCGCCATAAGCCACGGGCGCGGTATTGGCGATGAGCGACAGGCCCGAGGCGGCGAGCGGCGAGAAGCCGAGGCCGATCAGGATCGCGCCGGTGACGGCCACCGGGGTGCCGAAGCCGCCGGCTCCCTCGAAGAACGCGCCGAAGGCGAAGGCGACGAGGAGGAGCTGAAGCCGCCGGTCGGTGGTGATGCCGGCCACCGATTGCTGCAGTGTGGCGAACCAGCCCTTCTCCACCGTGAGACGGTAGAGGAAGATGACGTTGAGGATGATCCAGCCGATCGGGAACAGCCCGAGCGCCACGCCATAGGCGGAAGCGCGGGTGGCCAGATCCGCCGGCATGCCGAACAGGAAGACGGCGACGCAGAAGGCCAGGACCAGGGACAGAACGGCCGCGATATGGGCCTTCACTTTGCCGCTGGCGATCATGCCGAGCAGGGCGATGACCGGTAGGGATGCGGCAAGCGTCGAGAGCCATGGGCTCCCAAAGGGATCGTAGACCTGGTTCCACGTATTCACGGGCGTCGCGCTCCTCGGTGAGCCCGATCTCTCGTCGGACCCTTGACATCGTAGCTAGCAGAGCAGTGGAGCGGGCTCAACGCGAAGAATCTTGTATTCAGATCATGTTGCGCGCGTGCTTCGCTTTCTGTCCGCCAAGACCGAAGACGCTCGGAAACGGTAGGACGTCTCTTTCGAAACGCAAGCGGAGCCGTTCCAAAACGCAAGCGGAGCCGTTCCAAAACGTAAGCGAAGCGGCCGTGCGACCTGTCGCAGCCTCGGAACATGAGGGTGGGGAGACCGTTCCCGTTGGTATCCTCCATACCGGCGATACGGAGATCAACCTATGTTTATGCGCGTCGACAAGCTACAAGCCGAGCTTCCCGCACCCAAAAGGAAAGATCCGAACGCCGCCGCTGCCCTGCAGGAACTGCTAGGCGGCAAATATGGTGAGATGTCGACTCTTGGGAACTACATGTTCCAGAGTTTCAATTTCCGCAGCAAATCTAAGCTGAAGCCATTCTATAGCTTGGTGGCGGCCATCACCGCCGAGGAATTGGGCCATGTGGAGCTCGTAAGCAACGGCGTTGCGATGCTCAATAACGGCCCCGATAATGACGGCGACGAGAAGGATGGTGGCGACATCTCCAAGGCGCCGTTCGAGGACATGAAGGATATCCGGCTCGCGGCCGCGTTCCTGTCGAATGGCGGCGGCGTAACGCCGGTCAACAGCAACGGCGCATCCTGGAACAACGACTTCATTACGACGACCGGCAACGTCGTCGTCGACCTGCTCCACAATTTCCATCTGGAATGCGGCGCTCGCCTGCACAAGCTGCGCGTCTACGAGACCCTGACCGACCCGACGGGCCGTGAGGTCTGCGGCTACCTGCTGGTGCGCGGTTCCGTTCACGCCCATGCCTACGCCTTGGCGCTGAAGAAGATCACCGGCGTGGAGATCGAGAAGTTCCTGCCGACACCGAATATCAACCTCGACAAGATCCCCGAGTGTCAGAAGTACCTGCAGGAGGGTTCGCACCGCCGGCTCTACACGTTCAGCCCGGGTGACTACACCGAGATGGCCGGCATCTGGGGCAATGGCGAGATGGCTCTGCCGGGCGACCCGCCGGGCGAACTCAGCGTCGTCGAGGGCATGCCCGAGGGCGGCAAGATCCACCAGCTCACCGGCGTCCCCTCGGCCTTCACACCGGATTATGCTCCGGAGGAGATGTTCGAGATCGCCGAGAAGCTGACCAAGAAGGCTCGCTGAGGTCAAACTCGATCAACCGCCTCTTCTGCATCCCGGGGCCGCTCAGCGGAGCCCGGGATGCAGAACTCCAGGTTGTTAGACATCGGACTCTGGCAGAGCTCTGGATTGCACGGTTCTGGAGCGGCTCTCTGCTTTTGGATGAGCCTGCAGTACCCCCGGAATGATCGGGACGATGTTCGCCGCGTCCCGATTCTACGAGGAAGAATACCCAGCGTTCTTCGGGAGCCCTGGGTTCAACCCCGCCGCGATCCCCGCCACAGCCGCCACAAGCGACGCCAGCGCGGCAGCGCGATGACGGTGTTAAGCGGGTCGTAGCCCGGCCGCTCCATCATCGCGAGGCTGGGTTCGACCAATGCAGTGGGCAGGAAGGCCGGCAAGGCGGCGGGCGCGATGGTCGTGCGCGCTGTCTCGAAAGCCTCGAGATGTCGGCGCGCCAGAGCCCGAAGGTCGGCCGTCGCGCCGAGAAGGCCGGGGCCTCCCCGTCCCGTGACGATGTCCTCGCGGGTGACGCCATGGTCCTTCAAGATGTCGGCCGGTAGATAGACCTGTCCGTTGCGGGCGTGCCAGGGGAGGGCCCGCAAGAGGCCGGCGACGCCATAGGCAACGCCCGCATGCCCCGCCGCGGCAGCTCCGCCCGGCTCGGCGCCATCGCACAGGACGAGCCCGCCAAGGCGGATGAGCGAGGAGGCGGTCTCGCCGCAATAGCCTTCGAGATCGTTTATCCGGGGCATCGGGTCGTCATAGAGATCGAAGACGCGGGCATCGATCAGATCGACGAAGGGCTGGCGCCCGAGCCGGCGCTTGACGATGGCATCGTCGAGGGCGGCGGCGACGGGGTTGGCCTTCACATCCCCCCTCGCCTCTCCCTGGAGTGCATCGCGCCACCATTGCAGGCGGATCTCGCCCGCCACCGGATTGGTGACGGCGTCGCGCACGCGAGCAATGGTGAGGCTGAAGGCGGCGAGCGCGAAGAGATGCGGCCGGTACGCCACGGGGGCGAACAACGTCGCGAAATAGCGGTCGGGATCGCCCTCCCGGACCAGTGCCTCGCAATGCTCGAACGCGAATGCGAGAGGGTCGGCCGTTCCGGGGCTGGTCTCGGTCTTCGTCACGCGACCGCGATCAGGGCAGTGGCGACCTTGCGGTTCTCCGCCATCAGGATGTTGTAGGTCCGCGCGGCCGCTCCCGTCTGCATCACATCGAGGCCAATGCCGTTATCCTTGAGCCATCGCCGCAGCGTATCGGGAAAGGGGGCGATGTCGAGGCCGGTGCCGATGAGGAGGAGCTCCACCGCCCCCGCCTCGGCAACGACGGGACGCAGGGCGTCCCGGTCGATCTCTTTCGCCTGCGTGACGTCCCAGGCCCTGATGCCGCTCGGCGTCACGAGGATCGAGCCACGATGCGACATGTCGGCAAAGCGGAAGCCGCCATTGCCGTAGGCGTCGATGAGATGGCGCCCTGGAACGAAACCGTCGTGCAGGCTGCCGTCCGCCATCGTTACTCCGCCGCCTGGGGCACGCGACCGCCGGTGGGGCGGTTCTGGGATTTCACGCCCGACAGCATCAGGCCGAGATAGATCAGGACCGGCGTCGAGACGAAGATCGCCGAGTAGGTGCAGATGACCACGCCCGCCAGCATCACCACCGCGAAGCCCTGGATCGCCTCGCCGCCGAAGAGTACGAGGGCCAGCAGGGAGAGGAAGGCGGAGGTGGCCGTCATCACCGTGCGTGACATGGTGGAATTGATCGACAGGTTGAGGAGTTCCACCGTGGGGATGGTCTTGTAGCGTCGCATCAACTCGCGGGTCCGGTCGAACACCACCACCGTCTCGTTGAGCGAGTAGCCCACGATGGTGAGGATGGCGGCGATCGAGGTCATGTTGAACTCGATCCGGCTGATGACGAAGATGCCGATGGTGAGCACGATGTCGTGCAGGGTGCCGACGATGGCTCCGAGCGCCAGTTCCCGCTCGAAGCGGAACCAGAGGTAGAACAGCACGGCGAGCACCGAGAGCACGACGCCGAGCGTGCCCGACTGGACGAGTTCGCCCGATACGCGCGGACCCACCGTCTCGGTGCGGCGGAACTCGTACTCCGCGTCGAAGGCGCCATGCGCCTTCTGCATCACGGCCGTCTGGCCCTGCTCGCCGGGCTGGAGCGGGAAGCGCACCAGGATCTGGCCCTGGCCGCCGAGCTCCTGCACCTCGGTCTCACCGAAGCCGAACCCGTTGGCGGTATGGCGCACGGTTCCGACATCGGCGGTGCCGGACTTGGCCTGGAGCTCCACCAGGGTGCCGCCCTTGAAGTCGATGCCGAAATTCAGGCCGACCGTCAGGAACAGGATCACCGTCCCGACCGACAGCAAGGCCGAGAGCGGGAAGGTGAAGCGCCGGAAGCGCATGAAGTCGACGTGCGACTCATCGGGCCAGAGGCGGAGCAGGCGCATGATCGGTCTCGGTCTTTCGGCAATGAGGTCGATCTGGTCGTCGAAGAGAACCCGTCCGGGTCCACCGCACGTCCATCATTCCGGGGCGCCCGCAGGGCGAGCCCGGAATCCAGACACTCAGGTGGATGACTAGCCTGGCAATCCCGCGTGTCTGGATCCCGGGCTCCGCTTCGCGGCCCCGGGATGACGGGATTGTGTTTCGGATGGACGGATCACTCGAAAACCGGATCGGGCTCCTCTCGCAAACTGTGAATGCTCGGACGGACTTCAGAACGGCAAAGCCTTGGGTCGGGCGTAGTTGTACCACAGGGCGATCATCATGCGGGTCAGCGTCACCGCGGTGATGACGGTGGTGAGGATGCCGAGGATGAACACCACGGCGAAGCCCTTCACTGGGCCGGAGCCGAGGAAGAACAGGATCACGGCGGCGATGGCCATGGTCGAGTTCGAATCGATGATGGTGGCGAAGGCCTTGTCGAAGCCGGCCTGCAGGGCCGAGACGATGGAGCGCCCCGCCCTCACCTCTTCGCGCACGCGCTCGTAGATCAGCACGTTGGAATCCACTGCCGTGCCGATGGTGAGCACGATGCCGGCGATGCCCGGCAAGGTCATCGTCGCCTCCAGCACCGACATCAGGCCGAGGATGAGGCCCACATGGACGAGGAGCGCGATGTTGGCGAAGAAGCCGAACACGCCGTAGGTCGCGAACATAAAGATGATGACGAGAGCGCCGGCGACCAGGGTAGCGTTCTGGCCTGCTTTGATCGAGTCTCGGCCAAGGCCGGGGCCGACCACACGGCGCTCGACCACGGTGAGCTTGGCGGGCAGCGCACCGGCGCGCAGCAGGATCGAAAGGTCGTTGGCCTGCTTGACGGTGAAGTTGCCGGTGATCTGGCCCGAACCGCCGGTGATCGGCGTGTTGATGCGCGGTGCCGAGACGACCTCGTTGTCGAGGACGATGGCCATGCGGCGGCCGACATTCTCAGAGGTGGCCTGGCCGAAGCGCTGGGCGCCCTTCAGGTTGAACTTGAAGCTCACCATCGGCTCGTGGCTCTGCTGGTCGAAGGCCGGCTGCGCATCGGTGAGATCGCCGCCATCGGCCATGACCCGTCGCTCGACCGGTACCTTGCCGCCGCCTTCGTCCTTGTTGGTCAGCATGTCCACGTCGCCGGAGGGCGAATCGGCGAGCATGCGGAATTCGAGCTTGGCGGTCTTGCCGAGCTGATCCTCGAGCTGCTGCGGGTCCTGCAAGCCGGGAACCTGGACGAGGACGCGGTCGGCCCCCTGCTGCTGGATCGAGGGTTCCTTGGTGCCGCCGAAATC
Source organism: Methylobacterium sp. SD274 (assembly GCF_017355285.1). NCBI lineage: Bacteria > Pseudomonadati > Pseudomonadota > Alphaproteobacteria > Hyphomicrobiales > Methylobacteriaceae > Methylobacterium > Methylobacterium sp. SD274. The sequence goes on from NZ_JADIJP010000011.1 coordinate 26,651, forward strand.
GATGCGGCGGCGAATGACCTCGATGGCCTGGGTCACGGCCCGGCGGGTACGGTCGGTGAGGCCGGCATCGGTGAGCGTGAGCTGGATCGTGCCGTCCGGCCGCTCCGCCACGTCGAGGGTCTGGCCGCCGGCCTGCGCCACCATGGCGTTGGAGATCGGCTGGGACAGTTCGCGCAGCTTGGGCAAAGCCTTGGCGCGGTTGGCCGGATCGGAGATGCGGACCTGGACGCCGCGCGGGATCACCTGGATGCCGCCTTCGGGGGTGACGTTGGCTTCACGCAGGGTGCGACGAACGTCGTCGCGCAGGCCCGTCGTCTGCGACCGGATCAGGTCGGTCTGGTCGATCTCGAGGAGGATCTGCGAACCGCCCTGGAGGTCGAGACCCAGCACGATGGCCCGTTGGGGCACGATCCAGCTCGGGAACCAGCCCGGCAGGGAGGCCATGAAGCCCTTGCGCTGCTCGGCCGAGAAGAAGCTCGGCACGGCAAGACTCAGGCCGATGAGGATGACGGCCAGCGTCGCGACGATCTTGGTTCTCGAAAAGCGCAGCATCCGCCCGTCCCGTTTCTTCTTATGGTGCCGATGCTTGCATCGGCCCCTTCAAGCGGAGTCACAAGCCGTGTGCCGGGGCGCGGACCATCGGTTCCGCACCACGTCTCACCGCATTCGGCTCACGCCGCTTTGACCGGCCCGCCCTTGACGCGCACTTCCGAAATCATCGTCCGGACGATCTTCACCCGCACGTTCGGGGCGATCTCGACCTCGATCTCGGACGCTTCGTCGGCCACCTTGGTGACGCGCCCGACGAGGCCGCCGGTGGTGACGATGGTGTCGTCGCGGCGCACGTTCTTCACGAGGGCCTGATGCTCCTTCACGCGGCGCTGCTGCGGGCGGAGGATCAGGAAGTACATGATGACGAAGATGAGGACGAACGGCACCACCTGCAAGGCGATGTCCGCTCCGCCAGCGGCCGAGGTGGCCCCTTGCGCGAAGGCGGGGGTAATCAAGCGGGTGACTCCTTAGCTGAACCGGTCCTCACATCGTCGCGCACGGGCCGATCTCGGCGCGTCTGGACCGGTCTAAAAGCGCGCGGACTATAGCCATGCACTAGGTGAAAGCAACGGCGCGTCAGCAGCCGGCAAGGTGCGGATCGCAGGCGCCCGATGCCGCACCCGTGATTTTCGTGCCCGATGTCCGTAATGACGCGCTCAAGCGCGTATTCCAGGAGCTTCGAGACGCCATGACCGCGACCCAACCTGCAGACCGGGAGATGATCGAGGCGATCCTGCCCGTCCTCGAGCGGATCGCCGCCGCACTGGAGCGTTCTGCCCCGGCCGCGAAACCCGTCATCGACATGAATTCGGCCGACGCTTTCCTCTGGGGCGCCGAGTGCCGCCTCATCCCGGTGCCGCGGGTGAACAGGGTGGAGATCGATCTCCTCACCGGCATCGACCGGGCTCGTGACATCCTCGTCGACAACACCGCGCGCTTCGCCAAGGGGCTGTCCGCCAACAACGCCTTGCTCTGGGGGGCACGCGGCATGGGCAAGTCGTCGCTGGTGAAGGCGGCCCATGCCCGCATCAACGCCGAGCGGGCGGAGGGCGAACTGCCGATGAAACTGGTGGAGATCCACCGCGAGGATATCGAGACCCTTCCCGACCTGATGGCGACCCTGCGGGCGGACCGGCACCGCTGGATCGTGTTCTGTGACGACCTGTCCTTCGACGGCGACGACACCTCGTACAAGTCCCTCAAGACTGCCCTCGATGGTGGCATCGAGGGCCGGCCGGAGAACGTGCTGTTCTACGCGACCTCGAACCGGCGCCACCTGCTCGCCCGCGACATGGTGGAGAACGAGCGCTCCACGGCGATCAATCCCGGCGAGGCGGTGGAGGAAAAGGTTTCCCTCTCCGACCGGTTCGGCCTCTGGCTCGGCTTCCACAAGTGCAGCCAGGACGAGTACCTCGCCATGATCCGTGCCTATGTCGAGCGGTACGGACTGAAGGCCGACCTGGATACGGTGCGGGCCGAGGCGCTGGAATGGGCCACTACCCGCGGCTCCCGCTCGGGTCGCACGGCGTTCCAGTTCATCCAGGATCTGGCGGGGCGGTTAGGGCAGCGGCTGGAGTGAGGCTCGCCCAGACCGAGTTGAAGTGTGTGCCTCGGGATGGATGGACGGGGTATCAAACGGATCTACAAACGAAAACGGCGGCTCCTGCGAGCCGCCGTTTCTCTTTGGGTCTTGAATGCGCTCAGTTGCTGGCGAGGTGCGGCATCGGGTCGACCGGGGTCGCGCCCTTGCGGATCTCGAAGTGCAGCTGGGGCGAGGTCACGTTGCCCGAGGCGCCGGACTTGGCGATGGTCTGGCCGCGCTTGACCTTCTCGCCGGGGCGAACGTCGAGTTCACCGTTATGGGCGTAGGCCGAGACGTAGCCGTTGGTGTGTCGAACCAGCACCAGCTTGCCGTAGCCCTTCACGTCCGAGCCGGCATAGGCGACCGTGCCGTCCTCGGCGGCCTTCACGGCCGTACCCTCGGGCACCGAGATGTTGATGCCCTCGTTGCCGCTGGTGCCGTAGCCCGAGATCACCCGGCCCTTGGCAGGCCAGCGGAACGACTGGTCGGGCTCGGCGGCGGGAGCCGCAGGTGCGACGGAGCCGGTGCTGGCGGGCTCGGCCTTCTCGGGCACGGGCGTCAGGGAAGCGACCTTGACGGGCGCGGCCTTGGCCTTCTCGGCGGCCTTGGCTTCGGCGACCTTCTTGGCCGCATCCTTTGCGGCTTCCGCCTTGGCGAGCTTGGCTTCGGCTTCCGCAGCCTTGCGGGCGGCCTCGGCCTTCGCCTTGGCGGGATCGACCTTCGGTGTCTCGGCCTTGGCCACCTCGACGGGCTTCTTCACCTCGGCGAGTTTCTTGGTCTCCGCGAGCTTCTTCGCATCGGCGAGCTTCTTGGCTTCGGCCGCATGCTTGGCATCGGCCGCGAGCTTGGCGTCGGCGAGTTTCTTGGTCTCCACGGCCCGCTTGGCCTCGGACACCTTGTTCGCCTCGGCGATCTTCCTGGCTTCCGTGGCCGTCCTGGCTTCGGCTACCGCCTTGGCGGCGGCTTCCTTGCGGGCCGCTTCCTGACGGACGCTGTCCTGGCGAGCGGCCTCCGCACGGGCAGCCTCTGCACGAGCCTTGGCTTCGGCGGCTTTTGCCTCGGCAGCCTTCGCTTCCGCTGCCTTGGCGCCGGCATTGAGCGGAAGACGGGCCGGGGGTGCGGCAGGCACGGTGCGCGGGGTCGCGACCATGCCGCGGCCGGCATCCGGATTCATGCCCGCGGGATTCATTCCCGAGGGGTTCATGCCGGACACCATCCCGGAATTCGGCGCGGTGGAAGCGACACGGCCCGTGGCCATGGGAGGCGTCGCCGCCAGCGGACGCGGCGACATCGGCGCGCCGAGTGACTGCGACTGGATCCTGGAGGTGCGCACCGCCGGGGCGGCAGGCATCTCGCCCTCCTCGGGCAAGCTGCCCGTGGCGCTGGGCTCACTTGAAATGTTGGAGGCGAAGGGGTTCCCGAAGGGGTCGCCCAACCGCGACGCATCGGTGGAGCATCCGGCAGCACTGCCGCCGATCACACCGATGAGCGCGAAACGCGACAGCGTCCTCAACCCTAGACCAGTCCCGCGAACCCGCATCGACGCACCTGTTTGCCTGACGCAACTTGATGACGTCATTCAAACGGGATTCAGGTTAAACAACCGTTCCCGTTCACCACGTTTTCGACACCGAAGGAACTTTCCGAGGGCCGGAGTTCCATGGCCGGTTCAGGTTCGAATGGCCTTGGGGCGCGATAAGATCGTGTCTGATCAAAGGTTTGGCGTCTCCCCTCGAAGACCCTGCTCCTCGCTTTGGCGAAGCGAGGTCTTTCGTCAAAGAATGAACGCCCTGCCGTCTGTCAGGGGCGCCAGCCTTAATCCGCTGCCGAACCCTTCGCTGATGCGACCGTCCCGATCCCGGTCGATGAAGGCCAGCCGGCTACCGCTCCCGTAGCCGAGGGCGCCGACGAGACGGCCGCCGGGCAGCAGGGCGGCCGCGAGATGCTCGGGGAAGGCTGGCAGGGTCCCGTTGACGAGGATACGGTCGAAGCCGCCCTCCCCGGTCGATGCGGGATCGAGGCCGTCACCTGTCTCGATACGGGCGATCACCCTGTCCTCCGGGTCGAGGGCGGAGACGGCGTCCTCGGCCAGCGTCGCATAGCGCTCGACGCTCAGGATCGCGGCGGCGCCGAGACGGATCAGCAGAGCGGTGACGTAGCCGGAGCCGGTGCCGATTTCGAGAATGCGGGTGCCGGGCTTCACCTTCAACGCGGTCAGCATGGCGGCGACGACGGTGGGCGCCGACATGGTCTGGCCGCAGGGCAGCGGCAGGGCGATGTCGCGCCGGGCCAGATCCCGGTGCCCTTCAGGGGCGAATCGGGCGCGGGGCACGCGCTCCATGGCGCGCAACGTGTCGGTGTCGCGCACGCCAAGACCGCGCAGGGCCATGACGAAGGCGGCATCCTCGACCGAGCCCTCCATCGTCACCAGCTGTGCCTCATGGCCGTGTTCGATCGTTCCGTGGCTTGGATCGTCCATGGTCCCGCACTGGTGCGCTGGAGCGCGATAGCGCTTGCGCCGTGCGAAGACCGGGGTTCCTCACTCGGCAAAGGCTTGTGCGAAGCGGGTCAGGCTCGGTTCGTCGGTGAGATCGAGCCGCAGCGGGGTCACGGAGATGCGGTTTTCCGCAATGGCCTTGAGGTCGGTGCCATGGCCCGGCTCGAACTGCGCCTTGGCGAAGGCGAGCCAGAAATACGGGTTGCCGCGACCGTCCTGCCGGGCATCGATGGCGAGCAGCGCCTGATTGCGCATACCCTGCGCAGCGACGGAGGTGCCGACTACCTCCTCGGGTTCGCAATCGGGGAAGTTGACGTTGACGACGATGCCGGGCTCGATCCCGATTTCGAGGATCTTCTTGACCACGCCCGGCCCGTGATGGGCAGCGCAACCCCATTTGATCGCCCCACGCCCACCGGCGCCGTAGGCCTGGCTCAGGGCGATGGAGCGCACGTTGAGGATCGTGCCTTCCATGGCCGCCGCGATGGTGCCCGAATAGGTCACGTCCTCGGCGACGTTCTGGCCGCGATTGACCCCGGACAGGACGAGATCCGGCCCGTGGTCCTTGAGGATGTGGCGCACGCCCATGATGACACAATCCGAGGGCGTGCCCTTTACGGCGAAGCGCTTCTCGGAGACCTGGCGCAGGCGCAGGGGATCGTTGAGCGACAGCGAGTGCGAGACGCCGGACTGGTCGCTCTCGGGTGCCACGACCCAGACGTCGTCGGACAGGGTCCGGGCGATGCCCTCTAGGGTTTCGAGGCCCGGCGCGTGGATGCCGTCGTCGTTGGTGACCAGGATGCGCATCAGCTCTTCAGCCCTTCGATCTTCTCGATGCCGCCCATGTAGGGCTTGAGAACCGACGGGATGGTGACGCTGCCGTCCGGGTTCTGATAATTTTCCATCACGGCGATGAGGGCGCGGCCCACGGCGACGCCGGACCCGTTGAGGGTATGCACGAATTGTGCGCCCTTGCCTTCCTTCGGCCGATAGCGCGCGTTCATCCGCCGCGCCTGGAAGTCGCCGCAGACCGAGCAGGACGAGATCTCGCGATAGGTCTCCTGCCCCGGCATCCAGACCTCGATGTCGTAGGTCTTCTGGGAGGCGAAGCCCATATCGCCCGTGCAGAGCGTCATGACCCGGTAGGTCAGGTCGAGCTTCTTCAGCACGGCTTCCGCCGAGCCGAGCATGCGCTCGTGCTCCGCCGCCGATTGATCGGGCGTGGTGATCGAGACGAGCTCGACCTTGTTGAACTGGTGCTGGCGCAGCATGCCCCGCGTGTCGCGCCCGGCCGACCCGGCCTCCGCGCGGAAACACGGGGTGAGCGCGGTGAAGCGAAGCGGCAGCTCGTCCTCGGAGAGGATGCTCTCGCGCACGAGGTTGGTGAGGGGCACTTCGGCCGTGGGGATGAGCCAGTGTTCCTCACCGGCCCGGAACTGGTCGTCGCGGAACTTCGGCAACTGCGCCGTGCCGAACATCGCCTCGTCGCGTACGAGTATCGGTGGCGCCACCTCGGTGTAGCCGTGCTCGCCGGTGTGGAGATCGAGCATGAACTGGCCGAGCGCACGTTCGAGCCGGGCCAGCTGCCCCTTCAGCACCACGAAGCGGGAGCCAGACATGCGTGAGGCCGCCTCGAAATCCATCAGGCCGAAGGCCTCACCGAGTTCGAAATGCTGGCGGCCGGTGGCGAGCTTGGTACCGCTTCCGGAGAAGGCGCGGTGCTCGACATTGCCGTGCTCGTCGGCGCCCTCGGGCACATCCGGGTTCGGACGGTTCGGGATCGCCGCGAGTCGGTCGTCGAGAATCCTGCCGGCTTCCGCCTGCGCGGCCTCGAGGGTGGGCCCCTCCTCCTTCAGCCGTGCCACCTCCGCCATGAGTTCGGCGGCGCGCGCCTCGTCCTTCGCCTTCTTCGCGCCGCCGATCTCCTTGGCCAGAGCATTGCGCCGCTCCTGGTTGGCCTGGGCCGCCGAGGTCGCGGCTTTGCGGGCGTCATCGAGGCCGATCAGCTCGGCCGAGAGCGCGTCGAGGCCGCGACGGCGCAGGGCTTCGTCGAACGCTTGCGGATTCTCGCGGATGGCGCGGATGTCGTGCATGGGCGGCTCGGTTCGCTATGAGTCGCCGACGCTTTGCAGCATCGGGGCGACCCCGACAAGGCCGGGCATGAGTCGACGGAGCATCCCCGATACCCCCTTATCCTGAGGCGGCGCAGCGCAGTGCAGCCCTCGAAGGAGGCCTCCAGACACCAAGGTGCGGACTGGAGGCCTCCTTCGAGGCCGCTTACGCGCCGCCTCGGGATGAGGTGGTGGATGGGGCTTTTGTGGCGCCTAAGGCTCCAGACCTTCCGCGACCCGCTTGGCCTTGCGGCGGCGTTCGACGCGGGCGACCGAGAAGATCGAGGCCTCGTAGAGGAGGAGCATCGGCAGGGCGAGGGAGAGCTGCGAGATCACGTCGGGCGGCGTTAGGATCGCCGCCGCCACGAAGACGAGGACGATGGCGTAGCGCCGCTTCTCGCGCAGGAAGACCGTGTCGATGACGCCGATCTGGCCGAGCAGGGTAAGGATCACGGGTAGCTGGAACGCCAATCCGAAGGCGAAGATCAGCGTCATGATGAGCGAGAGATACTCGTCCACCTTCGGCAGAAGCGAAATCGTCGCTTCACCCGGCTGGCCGACCTGCTGCAGGCTCACCGAGAACTGGATGAGAAGCGGCATCGCCAGGAAGAACACCACCAGCGCGCCGAGAACGAAGAAGATCGGCGTCGCCACGAGATAGGGCAGGAAGGCCTGGCGCTCGTTGCGATAGAGGCCCGGCGCGACGAAGGCGTAGATCTGCGTCGCGATGACCGGGAAGGCGAGGAAGGCCGCGCCGAACACGCTGAGCTTGATGTTGGTGAAAACCTGCTCGAGGAAGTGCGTCGCGATGAGCTGCGCCTTCTCCGCCCCCACTACGGAGACGTAGGGGTAGAGCAGGATGTTGTAGATGTGCCGCGAGACGAAGAAACACGCGAAGAACATCACGATGAACGCGGCCAGCGACTTGATCAGCCGCGAGCGCAATTCGATCAGATGATCGAGGAGTGGCGCGCGCGAAGCCTCGACCTCGGATTCGTCGACCGAATCGATCATGTGCTTGCGCCGGTCTCGGTAGGTTTGGTGGAGGATGCCTCGGGCGCCGTCGTACGCGGCGGAAGGTCCGGCAAGGCGTGCACGGGCGGCGGCTCCGGCGAGGCTATCTCGGGTGACGGCGCTTCGGGTTCGGGCGGCGGATCGTTCTCGGCGAGCTTGGCAGCCACGTTGGCGAGGGGCTGGGTGCTCGACTGGGATCGGCCGTCGACCGCACCGCGAATCTCGTCGCGTATCGTCTGGACCGGGTTGAAGCTCGGCCCCATCGTGCTCGCGGAGCGCTTGATGCCGTCGACCTCGCGGCGGACCTCGTCGAATTCCGCCTCGCGGATCGCCTCGTTGAACTGGGCGTGGAATTCGCCGGCCATGCGGCGCATCTTGCCCGTGACCTGACCGACCGTGCGCAGGGCCTTGGGCAGATCCTTGGGTCCGATGACGATAAGGGCGACACCGCCGATCAGCATCACCTCACCCCAACTCATGTCGAACATGGCGTCGCTCGTCCCGCGGCCGATGGCCTTTGCCTCGTCACGGCCGGCGGCCTAGCATAGTTTGCGCAAGGCCGATGCCTGTCCGTAGGGTGTGCTTCAGACGACCTTGCGGTCGGCCGTGACATGGCTCGCCGTGGCCGGCTCGCCCTGGGCAGGCAGCGTACGCACGGGCTCGCCCGCGCTCGGCGGCGGAACGGCCGGGGCCTGTCCGGTCGGGGTCTCGTCCTCGGCCATGCCCTTCTTGAAGGCCTTGATGCCCTTGGCGACGTCGCCCATCAGGTCCGAGATCTTGCCGCGCCCGAACAGCAGCATCACGATGCCCGCGACGATGATCCAGTGCCAGATACTCATGCTGCCCATGGCAAACTCCTGCGCCCATGCTGTCGCCAGCCCAGCGACGCCCTCTCACGACGGATTGTCGGGAACCTAAGGATGGCGGGGAGCGAACACAAGAACCGCACGGTCTCGCGCTGAGGCATTTGAGGCATCTGAGACAATTGTGCAGCGCGTCATAGCGGCACTCGCCCGAAACGCTGGGGCAGTCCGGGCCTCACGCGTGGGCGGAAAGACCAGCCTCGAAACGCGAACGGGCCTCGGCGACATCGAACTCCACGCGCGGCGCGAGCCGGGCCAGGGCGGCCTCGGCCCGGCGCAAAGCCTCGCCGGACAGGATCGGCGTACCTTCCAGGACGGCCTGCATCTCGTGCCGCTCGCCGTTGCAATGGAGGGCGACATCGATACCGGCGGCGAAGGCCTTCTCGGCCTTCTCGCGAAAGCTGCCGTCGAGGGCCTTCATCGAAAGGTCGTCCGTCATGAGCAGGCCGTCGAAGCCGATGAGGCCACGGATCACCTGGCCGATGACGACGCTGGACTGGGTCGCGGGATGATGCGGATCGAGGGCTGCGTAGACCACATGGGCGCTCATCGCCATCGGCAGGTCGGCCAGGGCGCGGAAGGGCACGAAATCGTGCGAGGCCAGGCTGACGCCCTCGGCCTCGACCACGGGCAGGTCCTTGTGGCTATCGCAGGCGGCGCGACCGTGACCGGGAATGTGCTTGATCACCGGAAGGACGCTGCCTTCCATCAACCCTTCGGCCACCGCCCGTCCGAGCGCGATGACAATGTGCGGATCGGTGCCGTAGGCGCGATCGCCGATGATGTCGTGGGCTCCCGCCACCGGCACGTCGAGGACGGGCGCGCAATCGACGTTGATTCCCACCGCGGCGAGATCATGCGCCATGAGCCGCGCGCCGAGGCGCGCCATGGCGGTGCCCGATCCATTGAGGCGGCCGAAACGGGCGCCGGCCGGATAAGACGGCCAGTGCGGCGGTCCCATGCGCTGCACCCGTCCGCCTTCCTGGTCGATCAGAATCGGCGTATCGGCCCGGCCCGTCGTAGCGCGCAGCGCATCGGTCAGCGCCCTCACCTCGTCCGGCGAGCCGATATTGCGCTTGAACAGGATGAAGCCCCAGGGCTGCGCGTCGCGAAAGAAAGCGGCCTCCTCGTCCGAGAGAGTCCGGCCGGCACAGCCGAGGATCAGGGCGCGAGTTGTCATGGGATGTGCTGCTCGGCTTGATGATGGACGGACTGTCCGAGGGGCATCCGTCCCTGCACTTCACGATGGCGGCTCCGCCCGCGCTGGCGGTACTCGAACGAGGCGTCACGGACCCGCGACAAGCCGGCACTGTCTCTCGCCGTCTTCACGGCACTCGCCTGAGCGCCGCCGTGACCCTCAGTTCCCGAGGCTCAGTTCTTGGCGACGAAACACTGGCCGCCGGCGCCCTGCAACTCGGTGCAGAGGGTGGTCGCCTCGGCCTTGGCCAGTGGCCCGACGCGGACGCGGTAGATCGTCTTGCCGCTGACCTCGGCCTGACGGATCAGGGCGGGCTTGCCGGAGAGCTGGCTGAACTTGCTCTGCATCTGCTTGAACGCGGCCTGCGCTTCGGCTTCGCTGGTGCGTACGCCGAGCTGGACCGAGTAACCGCTCACGGGTGCGGTGGAGGCCGAGGCGGCGGGCGCAGGCGTCGGCAGGGCGGAGGTCGCGTCGGGGGCGACGGCGGCTACCCGCTGCGGGGCCTTCGCGCGAGAGGCGGGAGCGGTCGGCTCGGGGGCCGAAGCTTCCTCGGTGGGAGCGGGCGCCGCCGGCAGCTTGCCGACGCGTGAATGCATCGAGGCATTGGTCGAGCCACCGCCGTCACCCGGAAGGGTCATGGTGGGGATCACCGATTGGGCGACGGGCGCTTCGCGCTGAGGCGGCGGCGGAGGCGTATCCGGCTTCACCGACACGGTCCGCACCCGGCGAGGCTCGCCGAGGGTTTCGGTGAGGGGACCCGTATTGCCGCCCTGCTGTCCGGTGGACGGCGTGGCGCCGCCCTCCCCGGCGCGCTGGGCCGAGCGGGCGGCCTGCGCCACGTCGACCGGCTGCTCCTCGCGGTTGACGATGTGGATCTGGTCGTCCTTGGCGTTGCGGTCGTAGATCCGCTTGTTCTGGTCGGGGATCTCGACGCCGTCCGCTTTCTGCGGTGCGATCTTCAGCGGAGCCTTGTCGGCGAGGATCGTCGGCACGGTGCCGTCGCTGTGGCTCGAATTCATGCTCCGCCAGGTGAGCGCACCGGTGACGCAGACCACCAGCACGCCGAGGCCGGCGCCCACGGAAACGAGGCGGCTGCGCTGGCGGGGCCGCTCGGCCGCGCGATTGAGGCGGTCGTCCTGCTCCGGCGCGTAAGCCTCGGACCCGTGCGGATCCTGAGGACCGGCGGCATAGGCACTGTGGTCGACGGAGGCGAGATACTGATCGAACGCGTCGGCCGGATGTGCCGAGTGTGCGGCCTGCGGCTCGGGCTCGACCTGATGCTGGGCATGCTGCGCGTATCCCGAAGGCGCGGCGGCGTAGCCTGCGGGAGCCGCCGGCGCCTCGTCGTGGAAGCTCGGTTCCCTGCGTCCTCCCTGGACTCGCGGCTCGGCGCTGGCACGGGAATCACGCGCTTCCAGCAACGCGCGGAAAGGATCGTCCTGGCCGACGATGCGGGCGAGTTCGGCCAACGGATCGGGCTTGGCCGCAGGCTGGGCCTGCGACTGGGGCGGCGTCGTGGGCTGCAAGTCACGCGCGAAGGCGTCGAAATCGACAGGCGCTCGCGAAGCGTTCGTCGTCATGGCAGCATTCCTCTTCACGCCGAGATCACCTCACCGCATTTCATCCGGCGCGGTGACACCCAAGACCGTGAGGCCGGAGGCGACGACGCCCCTCAAAGCCTCCACGAGGGCCAGTCTTGCCCGTGTCGAGTTTCGGTCGTTTGGATTAATAAACCGTAATTGCGGCAGGTCTTTGCCTTTGTTCCAGAAACCATGCAGGGAACTTGCGAGCTCGTAGAGGTAGAATGCCACCCGATGTGGCTCGTGCGCCGCAGCCGCCGCTTCGATCACCCGGGGGTACTGGGCGATCAACCGCATGATCTCGATTTCCGCGGAATCGGCAAGCAGCGTCAGGTCCGCGTCGGCTAGGCCGGCGACGGAAAAATCCTCGTCCGGCATGGCCTCGCCTGCCTGCCGGAACACCGAGGCGCAGCGGGCATGGGCGTACTGGACGTAGAAGACCGGGTTGTCCTTGGATTGCTCCACCACCTTGGCGAGGTCGAAATCCAGGGTCGCGTCGTTCTTGCGGTAGAGCATCATGAAACGGATCGCGTCGCGGCCGACTTCGTCGACCACCTCGGCAAGGGTGATGAACTCGCCCGCGCGCTTCGACATCTTCACCGGCTCGCCGGCCCGCAGGAGACGCACGAGCTGGCACAGCTTGACGTCGAGAGTGGCGTGGCCGTCGCTCACCGCCTTCACCGCCGCCTGCATGCGTTTGACGTAGCCGCCGTGATCGGCCCCGAGAACGTCGATCAGGTCGGTGGCGCCGCGCCGGATCTTGTCGCGGTGATAGGCGATGTCGGAGGCGAAATAAGTGAACGAGCCGTCCGATTTCAGCAGCGGCCGGTCGACGTCGTCGCCGAACTCCACCGTGCGGAACAGGGTCTGCTCACGGTCCTCCCAATCATCGGGAAGCTGGCCCTTCGGCGGCGGAAGCCGGCCCTCGTAGACGAGACCTTTTGCGCGGAGTTCCGCCAGGAGGACGGGCACCGCCTCCTTCAGCGTGGCCTCGGAGAAGAACACGTCATGGTGGATGCCGAGCCGGGCGAGATCGCCCCGGATCAGGTCCATCATCGCGGCGATGGCATCCGCCCGCACCTGCGGCAGCCAGTCGGATTCCGGCGCGTCGAGGAGCGCGCGTCCGTGCTTCTCGGCGAGCGCCTTGCCCACCGGCACGAGATAGTCGCCGGGATAGAGGCCTTCGGGCACAGGGCCGACCTCTTCGCCCAGGGCCTCGCGGTAGCGCAGGAACGCGGACCGGGCGAGCACGTCGACCTGCGCGCCGGCATCGTTGATGTAGTACTCGCGCGTCACGTCGCGGCCGGCCGCCACGAGCAGGTTCGCCAGCGCGTCGCCGAATACCGCCCCGCGACCATGGCCCACATGCATCGGTCCGGTGGGGTTGGCCGAGACGTATTCGATGTTGACCTTGCCGCCGCCCATCCGAGCGCGGCCGTACTCGGTGCCCTCGCCGAGCGCGGCACGCACGACCTCGTGATAGGTCTCGGGCGTCAGGCGCAGGTTGATGAAGCCCGGTCCGGCCACGCTCGCCTCGACCACGCGGGGATCCTGCCGGAGCTCCGTGGCCAGCGCTTCGCCGAGCGCCTTCGGATTGGTCCGGGCCTCCTTGGCGAGAACCAGGGCGGCATTGGTGGCGAGGTCGCCGTGACTGGCGTCGCGCGGCGGCTCGACCACCACGCGGGAGAGATCGAGCCCCTCGGGCAGCGTCCCGGACCGGGTCAGGCTCTCGAGCGCTTCGCGCACGCGCGCCTCGAAGGTGGCGAAGATGTTCATGGGATATCTATTCCGCTCGCGCCATGCCGCATCGTCACGACGGCTTGCGCCTCAATGCGGCGGCATACCAACGCGGGAGGCAGGTGTCACGGGAGGCAGGTGTCACGGGAGGCAGGTGTCACGGGAGGCAGGTGTCACGGGAGGCAGGTGTCACGGGAGGCAGGTGTCACGGGAGGCAGGTGTCACGGGAGGCAGGTGTCACGGGAGGCCGCCCATCGCACTTCCTGGCTCCTCATCGACCCGGCGCTTCACGAGGCGTCGCCAAACTCCGGTCTTGGCCGGATCTCGCTCAGCTCAACACGGCACATCGGAGGTTTCGTGAAGGACACTCAGAACCAGGCGCGCCAAGCTTCCCAGCCGGCGACGACGCTGGCCAGAGCCGCGTAGCCTTTGGCATTGGGGTGCGTTCCGTCCCCCGCTCCAGCCTCGCTGGTCCATGCGTCGGATTCTGTCGCCATGCCGAAGACCGGCAGGAACGGGACATCGAGTCGGGCGCAAAGAGGAGTGATGTCCCGCGACAGAGCCAGAATTCGCGCATCCGTCGCTGGATCGTCGCAGACGGGAAGCGGACCGACCATCAGGGTTCTTCGCCAACCGGCGGCGTCTCCGAGAATCCTCTCCGCCGTGTCGAGTGAGCGGTCATGAGGGACGCGGATTCGGCCATCGACGAGCGTGCAGTCGTTTGCGCCGAACGAAAAGACAAGCCGGCCGTCCAGCCCCTCGGGCAGCCGGGCTTCGGCCTCGCGTCGCCAGCGGCCGTGGATGTCGAGGCTGGTGTCGCGGCGAATTCCCAGATTGTAATGCGTGACGTCCCAGCCGGCGCGGCGGGCCTCGGCACAGAGACGGCCCGTCCATCCGAGACAGGTGTCGTCACCGACCCCGTTCACGAAACTGTCGCCGATGAAGCAGATGCGCATGAATCGTCCCGAAATCTCGGCCGCTATCCTTCCGCCAGCGGCAGACCCCGGCTCTCCGGGCTCCAGTGCAGGTCCGGCGTCGTCGCGAACAGGCGCTTGTGGGCGAGCACGGCGTAAGTGTCGGTCATGCCGGCGATGTAGTCGGCGACCCGGCGGGCGATGCGCCCCTCCCCTGCGCCATCGAGCCCGACCCGCCATTCCTCGGGCATGGCTGCCGGGTTCGCCGTGAAGGCGCCGAACAGATCCGCGACGATGATGTCGGCTTGCGCCCGCACCGCCAGCACGCTCGGGTGGCGGTACATCCGCGCGTAGAGGAAGCGCTTGATCGTCGTGTCCGCCTCCGCCAGCGCGGGTGAGAAGGCGACGACCGGTGCCGATGCCCCACGAATGTCCTCTACCGACATCGGCGCCAGGACTTCGATCCGGCGCGTGCTCTCCGCGATCACGTCCTCGACGAAGCGGGTAATGACGCGACGCGCCAGTTCGTGGATCTTTCGCGAGGGTTCCAGCCCGGGATGCAGAGCGTCGATCTCCTCCATCAGCCTGGCGAGGAACGGCACCTCTTGCAGGTCGGAGAGTTCGAACAGACCGGCGCGCAGGCCGTCATCGAGATCGTGGCTGTCATAAGCGATGTCGTCGGCCAGCGCCGCCGCCTGCGCTTCCGGTCCGGCGAAGCGGCCGAGTTCGAGATCGTGAACGGCGTCGTATTCGAGGATCGCGGCGGGAATCCCCCGCTCGGCCCAGCGCGCGGTCGGGGCTCCCTCGGGCGTCAGCAGAGGCCCGTTGTGCTTGACGAGGCCCTCCAGGGTCTCCCAGGCGAGATTGAGCCCGTCGAATCCGGCATAGCGCCGCTCGAGCCGGGTCACGATGCGCAGCGCCTGGGCGTTGTGGTCGAACCCGCCATGGCCTTTCGTCAGTGCATCGAGGGCGTCCTCGCCGGTATGCCCGAAACAGGTGTGGCCGAGGTCGTGGGACAGCGCCAGCGCCTCCGCGAGATCCTCGTCGAGGCCGAGGGCACGGGCGAGGGCCCGTGCGATCTGGCTGACTTCGAGCGTATGGGTGAGGCGGGTCCGGTAATGGTCGCCTTCGTGATGGACGAAGACCTGGGTCTTGTGCTTCAGGCGCCGGAAGGCGGCCGAATGGATGATCCGGTCGCGGTCGCGCTGGAAGTCGCTGCGGGTGGGCGAGACCGCCTCCGGGATCAGCCGCCCACGCGTGGCTGCCGGATCGGTGGCGTAGCGCGCCCGCCAGCGTTCGCCCCTGTGCCGCACGTCACCTCCCGAACCCGTCATTTCGCGCCAGGCTCCTACCGCGTTGCAGCGCGTCTCTACGGCGCATATCTTGTGTGGGCTAGCGCTTCTGGCAATCGACGAGAACCCAAGAGCATCACGATGGCCGACATTACCCTGACCCCCCGCGCGGCCAAGCGCATCAACGAGATCATGGGGACCGAGCCTCCCGGTGCGTCCCTGCGGATCAGCGTCAATGGTGGCGGCTGCTCGGGCTTCTCCTATGCCTTCGACATCGAGCGCTCCCGCGCCGATGACGACATGGTGATCGAACGGGATGGCGCGACCGTCCTCGTCGACCCTGTGTCCCTCGAATACATGAGCGGCTCGACCATCGATTTCGCCAACGACCTGATCGGCCAGTCCTTCAAGATCGAGAACCCTCAGGTCACGGCCTCCTGCGGCTGCGGTACGTCGTTCTCGCTCTGAGTCATCGTCTTTCCGTCACATCGCGGCGTGCGGCAGCGCGATTGCCTCGCCGCGGAAACTGCGGCACGGATGCGGTTCGGCGCGGCACCGTTGCACGAAGCGCCTTTTCCGCAGCGCCCCGGATCTGCTCATGAACGTCCCACAAGGCCGTCCCTTCCTCATGCGGGCGGCCGGCCTTTCGGTCTGTGCCCTCCTTGCCCTTGGCGGAGGTGGCCCGATGGGCCCATTGCCGGCCACGGCCCAGGAGGCGGCGTCCGCCGTGCAGGACGTCACGCTCCAGAACGTGACGATGACGTTCGGCGGTACGACCCTCACCGCACCGCAGGTCATCGTCAGCGGTACGCGTCTGACGAAGGACGATCTGCTCGCTCTCCTGAAATCCGGCCCCGAGCCTCTGGCCGCGCGTCTGGCCAAGTTCGATGCTGCCAGCATCGTGATTCCGGAGCTTCGTTCCGAGACCCGGATCGGTACCAGGGCCCAGACAGCGACCTATCGCGACGTGACGGCCAAGGATGTCCGTGGCGGCCGTATCGCCCAGGCGAGTGCCGCTGGGGTGACGGCTGCGGAGGATGGGGGTGAGGCGAGACACAGCGCCAGTTACGGCCGCATCGACATGAAGGACGTCGATCTCGCCGCGATGGCGCGGCTTTACGGCGAGGCAGGCGACGCCAAGAGCCCGATGCTCCGGATCTACGGCAATTTCTCGGCCGCCGACATTGTGATGGAGGCCGAGGGCACTCTGGTGAAGATCGCCCGTCTCGAGGGTAGCGACGTCAGCGGCCGACAGATTCCCGCGACATGGACGGGCGCGCTGGAAGCGATGTCCCGTGTGGACCCGACCCAGCCTGCCTCCGCCGACAAGGCGCGGATCCTCGGAACCGTGGCCGACCTGATGGACGGGTTCTCCGTCGGCTCGTTCCAGGCCAGCGGGCTCACGGTCAATCAGACTCATGACGGTGAACCCATGGCGATGACCATGGGGCGCATGGCCTTCACCTCCGGAAACCTTACCTTCGAGGATCTCGGCTTCACGGCGGGCGAAGCCAGTGGCAAGCTCTCGCGCCTGTCCTTCGCGGGCTTCTCCTTCGCTCCGACCGTGGCGGCCATGCGGAAGCTCTCGGCTCAGGCCGGAGAGCCGACCGAGGCGGATCTGCGGCAGATGACGCCGGTGCTCGGCACCCTGGCAGTGAAGGACCTGCGCCTCGACCTGCCGCCGGACGGGGCACCCGCCGCGCCGAAGCCTCCCGGTAATTCTGCAGGCAAGTCTGCTGCTGCTCCCGCGCTCCCCCCCGTCGCGGCGGCTCCCACGCAGATCGGCTTGCGTGACGGTGCCTTCGCCTTCGGGCCGCTGCGCGACGGCCTGCCGACCACCGGCCGTGCCACCCTCTCGGGACTCACCCTGCCCGCTACGGCGGTGGCCGGAATTCCGGGGCTCGGCTCCCTCGGCGCTTACGGCTATCGCGACCTCGACCTGAACGTCGTCGCCGACACGGCCTGGAACGAGGCCGCCAAGGAACTCTCCTTCAGCGAGGTGTCGGTGTCGGGCAAGGACATGGGCAGCGTGAAGGTCAACGGCATCCTGGGCGGTATCGGCCCGGCGGTGTTCGACCCGGATCCGAGCGTCTCGACCTTCGCCATGCTGGGGGCGACTGCCAAGACCCTCGACCTGCGGATCGAGAATAGCGGCCTGTTCGAGCGCTTCATCGCCTCGCAGTCGAAGAGCCTGAGCCTCAAGCCGGAGGAACTGACCCAGGAATACGTGACCGCGACCACGTTCGGCGTTCCGGCGATCCTCGGCAATTCCGCCGGCGCCAAGGCCATCGGCGCGGCTCTGGGCCAGTTCGTGACCCGGCCGGGTACGTTTCTCCTCAGCGCCAAAGCGAAGAATGCCGGTGGCATCGGCATGCTCGAATTCAGCGCGGCCCCGACGCCGGGCGCCGTGCTCGACAGGTTGGACGTCAGCGCGAAGGTGAATTGAGGACGGGCGAGCCGCGCATGCGGCTCCCCTTCCCCAGGCGGGGGGGACGTGAGGCTTGGATCAATCCAGCGCGCGCACCACGATCCGCCCACCCTGGGCCGAGAGGGCCAGGCGGCCTGCCTTGAGGGCAAGCGCCTTCTCGCCGAACAGCGTCCGG
Organism: Methylobacterium sp. SD274; assembly: GCF_017355285.1. Classification (NCBI taxonomy): domain Bacteria; kingdom Pseudomonadati; phylum Pseudomonadota; class Alphaproteobacteria; order Hyphomicrobiales; family Methylobacteriaceae; genus Methylobacterium; species Methylobacterium sp. SD274. The sequence goes on from NZ_JADIJP010000011.1 coordinate 44,594, forward strand.
CGCCAACCCTGCAGCACCGCGATGTCGGCTTCGTCGTCTTCCGCGATGGCTTCGAGGTCATCCATCGTGGCGACGATCTTGGGTGCCACGTCTTCGGCCTCGCAGACCGCCTTGAGCAGCACCTTCAGCAATTCGACCACGGCGCCGTTGCCGCCCCGGCCCCGGCTGCGCTCGGGCAAGGCGATCTCGGAGAGATCACGCTGAAAGCCGCGCTCCACGGCGGCCAGGATGTCGGCTCCGGTGCGCGAGCGTTCGAAACCCGCCGGGATCGAGCGGAGGCGTCCCAGCGCCTCGACGCTGCGAGGCGCGGAGGTGGCGATGTCGATCACCGCCTCGTCCTTGAGGATTCGCCCGCGCGGCACGTTGCGGGTCTGGGCCTCGCGTTCGCGCCAGGCCGCCACCTCGGCCAGAACCGCGATCTCGCGCGGCTTGCGCATGCGGCCGGAGAGCCGGCGCCAGGCCTGGGCCGGGTCGGCCTTGTAGGTTTCCGGCGAGGTCAGGACGCTCATCTCCTCGTCGAGCCACTCGCCGCGATCGGTGGAGAGGAGCTGCCCCGCCAGCACCTCGTAGACCTTCACCAAGTGGGTCACGTCGGAGAGGGCGTAGCTCGATTGGGCGTCCGAGAGCGGACGGCGCGACCAGTCGGTGAAGCGGGACGATTTGTCGATCTTGGCCTTGGCGACGTCGTTGACCAGCTGCTCGTAGGAGACCGAGTCGCCGTAGCCGCAGACCATGGCGGCGACCTGTGTATCGAAGAACGGCTGCGGCAGCAGCCCGCCGAGCAGCCAGATGATCTCGAGATCCTGGCGTGCCGAGTGGAACACCTTGACCACGCTCTCGTCGGCCATCAGCGCGAAGAATGGCGCGAGGTCGATATCGGGAGACAACGGGTCGACGAGCACGCCCGACCCGTCCGGCCCCGCCATCTGGATGAGGCAGAGCTTGGGGTAGTAGGTCGTCTCCCGCATGAACTCCGTGTCGACGGTAACGAACGGCTGTCCGGCGAAACGGCTGCAAGCCTCGGCGAGGGCCGGCGTGGTAGCTATGAGGTCCATGAGAGCCGGCTATATCGGAGGTTGACGCGTGAGGCGAGATCGTATCTCGCGCCGCGCGCGCCTATCCCCGACATCCCGTGCTGCACTTCCTTCGTCAGGCGGCGCGCTTGCGGGACCGGTTCCGGCGAGCGAGGCTGCGCACCAGTTCGGCACGCTCGCGCCTCTGGGCCTCGGCACGGGCGAGAAGCCAGTCGAGGATGCCGGCATTCATTCGGGGGCCGCCTTCCTCGGACAGGCGCCGGATGCGGTCCACCCGAAAGCCGCGATAGCCGCCGCGTGCGCGGTCGATACCGCCCAGCAGCGTCCGGCCGGGTCCGAGCCTCAACTCGCGCGCGCTCAGGCTCCGCGTGCTCCAGAGGCCACGGGAATCCTCGTAGACGATCTCGTAGCGGCCTTCGAGCGGCAGAACCTGCCACGCGCCGGGCTTGTGTTCGCCCTGTTCGGCAGTCTTCCGGCGTTCGGCAGGAGCGGCGGCAGCCTCGTTCAGAATATCGAAAAATGCGTTTGCATTCATGGACCTGATATGGGGATTCACCCTCGTCTCCGAAAGGTCCCGCCCCCGTCTCCAGGGCCTCGACGATGCCCGTTCCGGGCTCGTCCCTGCTCCCGCCTACGGGCTCCGCCGCGTGGCGTAGGATCGCCTTCGCCTTGACTTGCCCGCCCTCGCGTGAATGGTGCGCCGCTCAATCTGAAGAGCCCGTCATGCACCGTTATCGTACCCATACCTGCGGGGCGCTCCGCCCGTCCGACGTCGGCGAGACCGTTCGCCTTTCCGGCTGGTGCCATCGCATCCGCGATCATGGCGGCGTGCTCTTCATCGATCTGCGCGACCATTACGGTCGCACCCAATGCGTGGTCGACTCCGATTCGAAGGCGTTCAAGACAGCCAACCTCGCCCGCTCGGAATGGGTGATCCGCATCGACGGCCGCGTGCGCACGCGCCCTGCGGGAACCGAGAATGCCGACCTGCCCACCGGAACGGTGGAGGTCTATATCGACGACATCGAGGTTCTCGGCCCCGCCGGCGAATTGCCGGTGCCGGTCTTCGGCGACCAGGACTACCCGGAGGAGACGCGGCTCAAGTACCGCTTCCTCGATCTGCGCCGTGACAAGCTGCACGCCAACATCATGAAGCGCGGCGCGATCATCGATTCGCTCCGCCGCCGCATGCGCGAGGGCGGCTTCTTCGAGTTCCAGACGCCGATCCTCACCGCCTCCAGCCCGGAAGGCGCGCGTGACTATCTGGTGCCGTCCCGCGTGCACCCTGGCAAGTTCTACGCGCTGCCGCAGGCCCCCCAGCAGTTCAAGCAGCTGACGATGATCGCCGGCTTCGACCGCTACTTCCAGATCGCGCCGTGTTTTCGCGACGAGGATGCCCGCGCCGACCGCTCGCCGGGCGAGTTCTACCAGCTCGACATCGAGATGAGCTTCGTCACCCAGGAGGACGTGTTCCAGTCGGTGGAGCCGGTCCTGCGCGACGTCTTCAAGGAATTCGCCGAAGGCAAGCGGGTCACCGAGACCTTCCCGCGCATCCCCTATGCCGAGGCGATGCTGAAATACGGCGTCGACAAGCCGGATCTGCGAAACCCGCTGATCATCGCCGACGTGACGGACGAGTTCGCTCGTGATGAGGTCGAGTTCAAAGCCTTCAAGGGCGTGATCAAGTCCGGCGGGGTCGTTCGCGCCATCCCGGCGACGGGGGCGGCGACGCAGTCGCGCTCGTTCTTCGACAAGCTCAACGACTTCGCCCGCACCGAGGGCGCGCCGGGCCTCGGCTACATCATCTTCGAGGACGACAACGGCACGGTCACCGGCAAGGGCCCGATCGCCAAGTTCATCCCTTCGGAGATCCAGGCCCTCATCCGCGAAAAGACCGGCACGAAGGCCGGCGACGCCGTGTTCTTCTCCGCCGGCACCGAGGCGAAGGCCGCGGCTCTGGCCGGTAAGGCCCGCATCCGCATCGCGGACGAGCTGAACCTCTCCGACAAGGATCAGTACGCATTCTGCTGGATCACCGACTTCCCGATGTACGAGTGGAACGAGGACGAGAAGCGGATCGACTTCTCCCACAACCCGTTCTCGATGCCGAATTTCGACCGCGAGGAATTCCTCGCCCTCGATCCGAGCGAGTCCGAGAAGATCCTCGTCATCAAGGCGTTCCAGTACGACATCGTCTGCAACGGCACGGAGCTGTCCTCCGGCGCGATCCGTAACCACCGCCCCGAGGTGATGGAGAAGGCCTTCGGTCTGGCCGGTTACGGCCAGGAGGTGCTGGAGGAGAAGTTCGGCGGCATGCTCAATGCCCTGAAACTCGGCGCCCCGCCGCACGGCGGCATCGCACCGGGAATCGACCGCATCGTCATGCTGCTCTGCGGCGAGCAGAACCTCCGCGAAGTGGTGCTGTTCCCGATGAACCAGCGCGCCGAGGATCTGATGATGGGGGCCCCTGCCGAGGCGACTCCGAAGCAGCTGCGCGAGCTCCACATCCGTCTCAACCTGCCGGAGAAGCAGGGCTGAGAAACCTTCGCCCGGCCGGCCACGATGCCTTCCCTCGTCGCCATCGTCGTTGCCCATGACAGCGCCCATGCGCTTCCGTCGTGCCTCGCGGCCCTGGCGGCGGAGCATGTGCCTGCCGTCGTGGTCGACAATGCGAGCCGTGATGCCTCGGCGAGCGTCGCCGAGGCGGCCGGCGCAAAAGTGGTCCGCAACCTCCGCAACGAGGGCTACGGTCGGGCCAATACCATCGGGATCCGGGCCGCCGAGCGCGCCGAGCGCGTGCTCATTCTCAACCCGGACATCGTGGTTCAGGCAGGAGCGGTCGATGCCCTGCTGCGGGCCGCCGCCGCGTATCCCGATGCGGGGCTGCTGGCGCCGCGCCTGATGGAGCCGGACGGGCGCTTCTTCTACCAGCCGCGCTCGCTGCTCGCGCCCTATCTGACCAATCCGCCGGGCAACCGTGCCTTGCCCGAGGGCGATGCCTGTGTGCCCTTCCTGTCGGGCGCCTGCCTAATGATCCGGCGCGACTTGTTCCTCGACCTGGGCGGGTTCGACCCGAACATCTTCCTGTTCTACGAAGATGACGACTTGTGCCGCCGGGTCGCCGATGCCGGTCGCTCCCTGGTCCATGTTCACGGGGCGGTCGCCCTGCATGGGCGTGGGCGTTCGTCCGCGCCTGAGCCGGGCCGGGTCTTCCGCACCCGCTGGCACCAGGCCTGGTCACGGGCCTACGTTTCACGCAAATATGGTCTGCCCGATCCGAGCCCCCGGATGCTTGCCGTGAACGCCCCGAAGGCAGCTCTGGCCTCCTTGAGCTTCCGCCGGCAATTGCTCGAACGCTATGCCGGTTCGGCCGCGGGCGCCCTCGCCGCTATTCGTGGCCGCACGGCTCTCGCGCAGGAAGGGCTGGCATGACCCTGCTCAATCCAACGGACGCCCTGGCACGCGCCGTGGCCGGCGTCGCGTCACATGGCTTCCTGATTGTCGCCCGCAACACGCGCGGCGACAGCGTCTATCTCAAGCCGGAGGGCAGCGTCTTCGCCCTGCGCGTCTCGAACCATGCGCGAACCCCGAAGCAGCGGGCGAACCACCCGGATTCGGTGACGAGTCTCGTCATCCGCCAGCCGAAGGCAGAAAGTCAGATCGACGCCCTGGTGGCGGAGGCCCTGAGGAATTACGCGGGAGAGTGCCGGAAGCGGGAGGGCTAAGGCCCGCCGGATCGCGGTGAAGGTCCCGCGATCAGGGAGCCGGTGCCGTTCCCATTGGACACGGCGTCGGGGTGACCCCTTCAGCCTTCCGCTGCGTCGTCCCGGAAATAGGGCTCCACCGGGCCCTTCAGCTTCACCGTCATCGGGTTGCCGGCCCGATCCAGGGTCTTGCCGGCCGACAGGCGGACCCAGCCCTCGCTGACGCAGTATTCCTCGACATTGGTCTTCTCGACGCCCTTGAAGCGGATGCCGATGCCGCGTTCGAGGATGGCCTCGTTGTAGAACGGGCTGTTGGGGTTCACCGCGAGGCGGTCGGGAGGCGTGTCGGACATCGTCTGTGCCTTGAAGTCGATCGATCGTCAGTGTGGGGATGAAGCAGTCCGGGTAAGGGATTCAGGCGGCGCCCGCAACGCCGGCCGCCCGTGCCGCGCGCGCGGCCGCAATCAACTCGGCGACACGATCGCTCTGGAGCAGCGGCACGAGCGGGCGGATCGCTGCGGGATCCAGCTCCCACCAAGCCGTCTCCAACAGGCCCGCCACCAGACCCGGATCGAAACGGGAGCGCACCACCCGGCCAGGATTGCCGACGACCACCGCATAAGGCGGCACGTCGCGGGAGACGACGGCATGGGCCCCGATCACCGCTCCATGTCCGATGGTGACGCCCGACAGGATCAGACAGCCGGAGCCGAGCCAGACGTCGCTGCCGATCATCACGTCGCCGCGTGATGCCTGGTCATCGACCGACGCGTCCACTCCCGGCCACAGCCCCGCCATGGCCGCGAAAGGATAGGTGGTCGCCCAGTCGAGGCGATGCCCGCCCCCGAGAAGGATCTCGACCTTGTCGGCGATGGAACAATACCGCCCGATCGTAAGGTGCCGCCCAGCTTCCGGGAACCGCACTTTGGGACGGCCGTAGGAGTATTCCCCGATGGAGAAACCGTAAGTTTTCACCAATTTCTCGAGGTGGATTCGGGTTTGGTTGTGCGGGTTGCGCCCACTCCGCAGGCGGTGCAACAGGGACGTCAACCAACGCATCCCGACGTCCGGCGGGAGAGTCCGGCGGAGCCGAAAAGGCCCGTCAGTGAGGGAGTGAGGCTCATGGGCGACAATATGTCTGACGATCTCAAGTCCGGAGCCCTCGTCTACCATCGTCTACCCCGGCCCGGAAAGCTCGAGATCCAGGCGACGAAGCCGCTGGGCAACCAGCGAGATCTGGCGCTGGCCTACTCGCCCGGCGTCGCCGCCGCCTGCATGGCGATCTACGAGGACCCGCAGGAGGCGGCCAACCTCACCATCCGCCAGAACCTGGTCGCCGTGCTGACCAACGGGACCGCCGTGCTCGGCCTGGGCAATATCGGCCCGCTGGCCTCGAAGCCGGTGATGGAGGGCAAGGCCGTCCTGTTCAAGAAGTTCGCCGATATCGACGTGTTCGATATCGAGGTCGACCAGACCGACGTGTCGAAGCTCGTGGACGTGGTCTGCTCCCTCGAGCCGACCTTCGGCGGCATCAACCTCGAGGACATCAAGGCTCCCGAGTGTTTCGAGGTCGAGGAGCAGTGTCGGGCGCGGATGAACATCCCCGTCTTCCACGACGACCAGCACGGCACGGCGATCATCGTTGCGGCGGGTGTGCTCAACGCCCTCGAACTCGCCGGCAAGCAGCTTCCGGAGGTCCGGATCGTGACCTCGGGCGCGGGTGCGGCGGCTTTGGCCTGCCTGAACTTGCTCGTGTCGCTCGGGGCCCGTGTCGAGAACATCACGGTCACCGACATCAAGGGCGTGGTCTACAAGGGCCGCACCGAGTTGATGGATCGCTGGAAGGACGTCTACGCACAGGAGACCGAGGCCCGGACCCTGGCCGAGGTCATTCCGGGTGCCGACGTGTTCATCGGTCTCTCGGCCGGTGGCGTGCTGAAGCCGGAATACCTGGAGAAGATGGCCGAGAAGCCGCTGATCATGGCGCTGGCCAACCCCTACCCCGAGATCATGCCGGACCTTGCGCAGGAGAAGCGCCCCGACGCGATGATCTGCACCGGGCGTTCTGATTTCCCCAATCAGGTCAACAACGTCCTCTGCTTCCCCTACATCTTCCGGGGCGCCCTCGATGTCGGCGCCACCTCGATCAACGAGGAAATGAAGCAGGCCGCCGTGAAGGCCATCGCCGCGCTCGCCCGTGAGACCCCGTCCGACGTGGTCGCCCGCGCCTATGGCGGCGAGGCCCGGCCCTTCGGCCGGCATTCGCTGATCCCGAGCCCGTTCGATCCGCGCCTGATCCTGCGGATCGCGCCGGCCGTGGCCAAGGCCGCGATGGATTCCGGCGTCGCCGGCCGTCCGCTCGAGAACATCCAGGCCTATGCCGACAGCCTCGACCGGTTCGTCCACCGCTCGGGCTTCATCATGAAGCCGATCTTCTCCAAGGCCAAGGAAGCGCCCAAGCGCGTCATCTACGCCGAAGGCGAGGACGAGCGTGTGCTCCGCGCCGCCCAGGCCATCGTCGAGGATCAGGTGGCCCGGCCCATTCTGGTCGGCCGCCCGCGAGTCATCGAGACCCGGATCAAGCGCTTCGGGCTCTCGATCAAGCAGGGCACCGATTTCGACCTGATCGATCCCGAAGACGATCCGCGCTACCGGGACTATGTCGCCACCTATCTCGAGGCGGCGGGCCGGCGCGGCATCACCCCGGACGCCGCCCGCACCCTGGTGCGGACGAATTCCACGGTGATCGGCGCGGTCGCCGTGCGCCGGGGCGAGGCGGACGCGCTGATCTGCGGCCTGGAGGGCCGGTTCGAGACACGTCTGCGGGTGATCCGCGACGTGATCGGTCTCGCGCCGGGCGTGCTCGACTTCGCCGCCATGAGCCTCGTCATCACGAAGAAGGGCGCGTTCTTCCTGGCCGATACCCATGTCCGTCCGGATCCGACCGCCGAGGAGATCGCCGATGTGGCGGTGGCCTGCGCCGGGCATGTCTCGCGGTTCGGCATGACGCCGAAGATCGCTCTTCTGAGTCATTCGGATTTCGGCCAGTCCGATTCTCGCTCGGCCATCAAGATGCGCACCGCGCTGGGCCTGATCCAGGCTCGCAAGCCCGAACTTCAGGTGGATGGCGAGATGCAGGCCGATAGTGCCCTGTCCGACCTGATCCGTGATCGGGTGCTGCCGGGTTCACCCCTCAAGGGGGCGGCCAACGTGCTGATCTTCCCCAATCTCGATGCAGCCAACATCGCTTTTCAGTTCTCGAAGGTCCTCGCCGACGCTCTCCCGGTGGGGCCGCTCCTGATCGGACCGGCGAAGCCCGCTCACATCCTGTCGCCCTCCGTGACGGCGAGGGGCATCGTCAACGTCACGGCTGCAGCGGTGGTGGAAGCGCAAGCGACCTCCGTGGAATCGAGGGCGGCCGCGGCCGAGCCGGGAGTGACCCCGCTCTCGGAATAGGACGCCCTGGCCGGTCGTCTCGAACCTCCCGGCATCGTCATCGCAAAGGCTCCCGGATCGAATGGTCCGGGGGCCTTTTTGTCGTGTCCCTGTCGCTTGGGGAGAGGATCAGGCGTGTCGCTCGCCGTAGGCGATGGCCGGGCCCATGGCGCCGAAGCAGCCGCCCAATCCGGAGGAAACTCCTTGGCCGACGGATTGCATACAGGACTCAGGACGAGCCTTCCCATCGGAGAAGTCCATGTGCCTCGGTGACGATCCCAACTGCGCGCATTTTGCCGAACATCGGCAGCGGTTCCTCGGCGATCTCGCGCCCGAGCGGCGTGCCTTTCTCAAGAGCGGATTCGTCGCGACTGGAGGTGCCGCGGCACTGGCCGCAGGCGGCTTGTCCCTCGTCGGCCCCGCCCTGGCGCAAGCCAGTGCCAAGGGCATCAAACAGACGGCGCATTACCATCTGCCGGCGACGGCCGAGACGGTGCATTGGGGCTATTTCTCGAAGCTGCTGAAGCCCCAGGTCGAGATCGCCTCCGGCGACTACGTCACGATCGAGACCCTGACCCACCACGCCAACGACGATGCCGAGCGCATGGTGACGGGAGATCCCGGTGCCGAGAGCGTATTCCTCTGGACCAAGGAGAAGAAGGGCGTGGCCCGCCGGGGCGCCGGACCGGAGACCGGCCCGCTCGGACCGGGCGGAGGGCTCGGCGTGCATATCTGCACTGGCCCGGTGGCGATCCGAGGCGCCGAGCCCGGCGATGTGCTGGAGGTCCGCATCCTCGACGTGGCGCCGCGCCCCTGCGCCAACCCCGCCTTCAAAGGGCGCAGCTTCGGCAGCAACGCCGCCGCCTGGTGGGGCTACCATTACAAGGACATGATCACCGGGGACCGGTCGCGCGAGGTCGTCACCATCTACGAGGTCGACGCTACCGGCGCGCGCGATTGGGCGAAGGCGGTCTACAATTTTCGCTGGCCCGGCGTCACCGATCCGTTCGGCGTGGCGCATCCGACCATCGATTATCCCGGCATCCCCGTCGACCACACCAAGACACAGCGCAACTTCGACGTGCTCAAGGGCGTGCGCGTGCCGATCCGCCCGCATTTCGGCACGATGGGCCTCGCGCCCAAGGAAGCCGACATGGTGAACTCGATTCCACCGAGCTACACCGGCGGCAATATCGACAATTGGCGCATCGGCAAGGGCGCGACGATGTATTACCCGGTGGCAGTGCCGGGCGCCCTGTTCTCGGTGGGCGACCCGCATGCGAGCCAGGGCGATTCCGAGCTTTGCGGCACGGCGATCGAATGCTCGCTCACCGGCACGTTCCAGTTCATCCTGCACAAGAAGGCCGACCTAGCCGGTACCGCGCTCGAATCCCTCGATTTCCCGATGATCGAGACATCGGAGGATTGGGTGCTGTCCGGCTTCAGTTACCCGAACTACCTCGCCGATCTCGGCCCTGAGGCGCAGAGCGAGATCTTCGCCAAATCTTCCATCGACCTCGCCATGCGCGACGCCTTCCGTAAGATGCGATCCTTCCTGATGCAGGCGAAGGGGCTCACCGAGGACGAGGCGATCTCGCTCATGTCCATCGCCGTCGATTTTGGCATCACCCAGGTGGTGGACGGCAATTGGGGCGTCCACGCCATCGTCAAGAAGGCGATCTTCGCGGACAGGCCGGCGTGAAGACACCGAGGCAGCGGCCGGAATTTCCGGTCCTCGCCTCGTGAAGACGACGGCAATGACGGAGGCTGCCCGTATTGGACCTCTCCGGGGGGGTGACTAGGCCGTTCGGCCAGCCTGTGTCCCGACAGGGCTCCCCTGACAGGCCCGTTCGGCGCCGGCTCCCTCGCGACGCGATCGCCTGACCGCATCGGCATAGCGGAATTTCGGCTCCCACCACGGCGGCTGACTAAATCATAGATTCTGCTTTTGCCTACAAAGTATCTCTTAATCAAGATAAATCAATTAACAATTCTGTGTTTATGCTGGATGAGTTTGATACTCGATAGCAGAGCGTATCTTAGCATGGTATGGACCGACGGAGTTGGCGGATTTTTTCGGCAAACTCGATCCCTCATCATGGATCGCCAAGGTGTATCGGCGGTCGAATTCGCCTTGATCGCACCCGTTCTGCTTCTGATGCTGGGGGCGTTCTTTACCGTCGCAATCTTTATACGGACCCACACCACAATCTCGACCTATGCGCGGGAGGCCGCACGTGGCGTGGCGGTGGGATACATGACCGCTGCGGAGGCAAAGCAGTTCGCTGAATCTCATTCTCTGGACGATCCCGGCGTCGTCGCAACGGCCAATATCGATCCCGCCACCAAAGGGGACGAAGCCGACCGGGATGTCGTCGTCACCATTGAGATCACCAAGGCCGAAATGGCCAAGATCACACCGTTCGGCGGTTTTTCGGCCGGCGTCACGTCGCGAGCCGTCATGCGCAGTCTGGCGGAATGATGAAACTCCGCCCCTCCCATATCCGCGCCTTTTCGGCAGGCCGCGGCGGAAACGTCGCCCTGATCTTTGCCTTCGTCCTACCGGTGATGGTGGGGGTCGGGGGGCTCGTCATCGATTTCGGAGCAGCGGTCCTCGAGAAGAATACTCTCATGACCAGCGCCGAGGCCGCGGCTCTCGCCACGGCCAGCTACATCGGGGCGGCGGACCGGAGCGCGGCCCTGGCGACGGCGCAGCTCTATGCGCGGCAGAACCGGCCGACCGTCGATCAACTCGTCACCAATGCCGATCTGGAGTTCGGAAAGTGGGAAAACGGCGCCTTCACCGTCGATGAGAACGCCAACGCCGTACGCGTCACGGCATCGCGAACGACGGCCAAGGGAAACAGCTTCAAGACCTCGTTCGCGAAGCTCTTCGGCTCTGATTTCTGGGAGATCTCCGCGAGCGCGATCGCACTCGCCAATCCGATGTGCATCCTGATCCTCCATCCGGATCATTCCAATGCTTTCGACATCGATCCCGGAGCACAGATCGATGCGCCGGATTGTGGCGTGCAGGTCAACTCGAAGCATCATTCCGCGTTGGAGATCGGAAGCTCGTCTTACGTCAACGTCAGCAGCATCCGCGTCGTCGGCGGGGTCGGCATGCACAGCACGGCAACTGTACGACCCGCTCCCATGACGGGGGCCGTACTGGTCGCAGATCCTTATGCGTCGCTGGCTCCTCCGGTCAACGAGACTTGCGGGGGTGCCAAGTTGATCAATAAAGATACGGTAGCGAAAACGATCGAACCAAGCTTTGCTTTCTGCAAAGGCTTAACGATCGAAGATGCGTCCGTGACTTTATCACCAGGAGTCTATGTCATCAAGGGACCGCTCACGCTGAAGAACGGGGCTTCGATCAAAGGCAATGACGTAATCATCTATATGGATGGGCTGGGGAGCGATATCTTCTTCCACAGCAAGACGAGCTTCGAGCTGAAGGCCCCGACGACGGGACCTTACGCGGGGATCGTTCTCTGGTCGGATAAAAGAAACACCCACGATCACGACATCTACTCGAAGTTCGGTGCCTCGGCCGAAGGGACGATCTATGCCCCCAGCAGTCAGGTCGAGTTCGAGAACGACGTCGTATGGGAGGCCAATTGCATTCGTATCATCGTGTCCCGCCTCGAACTCGACAACGACTCGAAGTATCGCGCCTCGAATCCGAACGCGAATTGCAGCAACAACGTCTATAAGGGGACTACTCGCCTCGTCCGGTGACAGGTCACGGACGCGAGCCCGCGCCGTTCACGGCCGTTGTCCTGAGAACCCCTCGTGTCGAGAGGCCTGCCCGGCGGCGCTTGTTTGAAAAACGTCAGGGACAGGCGATCCGCCCCTCCATCCCCAGAATCCGACCGAGACCGCGGACGCGGTTGAGGAGGCGGTCTCCGGGGAGCGCGGCCAGGTCCGCCGGCAGGGTCAAGGTCACCCGTCGATCGTCCAAGAGGAGGGGCAGGCGCGCCAGGGCTCCCTCCATCCCCGCCGAGACCGGGAAGGCGATGCGCAGGAGCGCGCCGAGGAGCCGGGCGCGCTCGAACAGGCGTGGTCCGGCGAGGCTGCGCAGCATCGGGCTCGCCTTCTCGGCAGCGACGCCCTCGTGACGGAAATACACTGCCAGCGCGAGATAGGCCCGGCCCGGATGGTCGATGCCCACGAAGGCGGCATGGGTGATGATGTTGATGCTCTGCTCGCCCCGGTAATCGGGATGCGCGCGCCAGCCGATATCCGACAGGAGACAGGCGGCGTGGCGCAGGCGGCGCTCGTCGGCGGTTTCCGGTCCGTCGAGGGTGGCGACGAAGCGGTCGGTCCAGGTGATGAGATCGGCGCCATGGCCTGGCGAGCGGGCGCGGAGCCGGTTGAGTTCCGCCGCCGCCGCGAGAAGCGGGTCGGTCAGGCGCGTGTCGCGGTCGAGCTGCTCGTAGAGCAGGCCCTCGCGGACGCCGCTCGCCGAGATGGCGAGTTCACGCGGACGGCCGACGCGGATGATCTCCTCCAGCACCACGGCACCGTAGGCGAGAAGGGGCCTGCGCGCCTCGGAGACCGCTTCCACGTCCTGCAGCAGCGCGGCGTCGGTGCGTTCGACCACTTCGAGGAAGCTCAGCTCGTCCGACGGCTCGATGCTGTAGCCGTGCATGACGTGGAGCGGGTAGCCCCGCGCTGCCTGGTGTAGGCGGGCCAGCGCCCGCCATGTGCCGCCGACCGCGTAGAAGCTGCGACCGCGCAGGGTTTCCAACTGGGGGGCCGCCTTGGCGAGGTTCTCGCGGGCGATCTTGAGGGCCTTCTTCACCGACCCGCCGGACAGGTCCTGAAGGGCGAGGCCGCCCAGCGGCATGGTCACGCCCTGCCCTACTGTGGCGCCGCGTACGTCCACGAGTTCGAGGGAGCCGCCGCCGAGATCGCCGACGACCCCGTCCGGCGTGTGGAACCCGGAAATCACGCCGAGGGCCGAGAGCTCGGCCTCCCGCCGACCGGACAGGAGTTCAATCCTGTGGCCGCAGGCGGCCTCCGCCGCGGCGAGGAATTCCGGGCCGTTCTGCGCGTCGCGCGCGGCGGCCGTGGCCAGCACGAAGACACGGCCGACCTTCATCGTCTCGCAGAGGATGCGGAAGCGCGCGAGCGCGCTGAGCGCGCGCCGGACCGCCTCCTCGTTGAGCCGGCCCGTGCTGAACACGTTGCGGCCCAGCCCACACAGGACTTTCTCGTTGTAGAGCGGCGTCGGCGCGCGGTTCAGACCGTCATAGGCCACGAGCCGCACGGAATTCGAGCCGATGTCGATGATCGCCACCGGTTCCACGCGGTCCTGCACGCCGGGATCTCCTTGAGTCGTGAAGCCTAGACCCGACCTGCCGTCACGAGGAAGTCCCATGACCAGCTCCTGCTGGAATCGTCCGCTCACGAACGTTGGGCCCTGCGGCTCAACGCACGCGGACTCGACTTCTTCGAGGACTTGCCCCGACCGGACAGGCTCGGGTTCGTCATGAAGTATTTGTGCGCGTTGAACGGCTCCTCACCCTCCGCAGGCTGGACCCGTTCACTCGCACCAGACGCCAGTACACGCCAGCTCTGCTGGTTGTCGAGAAGGTTGGCGAGCATGATCTGGTCCAGCACCTGCTGGTGCACAGTCTGGTTGGTGATGGGCAGGAGCGCCTCGACCCGGCGGTCGAGGTTACGGCTCATCAGGTCGGCGGACGAGATCGAGACCGTGGCCTTGGGATGAGGCAGGCCGAATCCGTTGCCGAAGGCGTAGATCCGACCGTGTTCGAGGAAGCGCCCGACGATGGACTTGACCCGGATCGTCTCCGAGAGGCCGGGAATGCCGGGCCTCAGGCAGCAGATTCCGCGCACCACGCAGTCGATCTGCACACCCGCCTGTGAGGCGTCGTAGAGCGCGTCGATGATCTGCGCGTCGACGAGGGAATTGCACTTGATCCAGATCGCGGCCGGACGCCCGGCCTTGGCATGCGCCACCTCGGCCGCGATGCTCTCGATCAGGCGTGGCTTCAACGTCAGCGGCGAGACCGACATCCGCTCGAGTTCGGCGGGCTCGGCATAGCCGGTGATGTAGTTGAAGATGCGCGAGACGTCCCGCGCCACCGCCGGATCGGCGGTGAAGAACGACTGGTCCGTGTAAACCCGCGCGGTGATCGGATGGTAGTTGCCGGTGCCGACATGGCAGTAGGTGACGAGCTTGTCGCCCTCGCGGCGCACCACCATCGACAGCTTGGCATGGGTCTTCAGTTCGATGAAGCCGAACACCACCTGCGCGCCGGCCTTCTCCAGGTCACGGGCCCAGCGAATATTGGCTTCCTCGTCGAACCGCGCCTTCAACTCCACCAGGGCTGTGACGGACTTGCCGAGTTCCGCGGCCTCGGCCAGCGCAGCCACGATCGGTGAGTTCGACGAGGTGCGGTAGAGGGTCTGCTTGATCGCCACCACGTTCGGGTCACGGGCCGCCTGGGCCAGGAACTGAACCACCGAATCGAACGATTCGTAGGGGTGGTGGACGATGAAGTCCTTCTGCCGGATGGCGGCGAAGACATCGCCGCCGCTCTCGCGGATGCGCTCGGGGAAGCGTGGGTTGTAGGATTTGAACTTCAGGTCCGGCCGGTCGATTCCGACGATCTGCGCCAACTCATTGAGGGCAAGCATGCCCTCCACCACGAAGATGGCGTCGTAGCCGATCTCGAGTTCGTCGGCGACGAAGGCCCGAAGGTCCTCAGGCATCCCGGCCTCGACCTCGAGCCGGATGACGACGCCGCGCCGGCGCTGTTTCAATGCGGTCTCGAAATGCAGGACGAGGTCCTCCGCCTCTTCCTCGATCTCGAGGTCGGAATCGCGGATGACGCGGAACGCCCCCTGCCCCTTCACGAAATATCCGGGGAACAGGCGGCCCGTGAACAGCACGATCAGCTGCTCGATGGCGATGAAGCGCGCGGTGGTGTCCCCGGCCATGTCGGGCAGGCGCACGAAGCGGCCAAGGACCGAGGGCAGACGGATGAGGGCGCGCAGCGTCCGCCCGTCGCGCGGGCGGACCATCATCAGTGCGATGCTGGAGCCGAGGTTGGACAGGAACGGGAAGGGATGGGCCGGATCGATGGCGAGCGGCGTCAGGACCGGGAAGACGTGACTGAGGAAGTACTCCTCCAGCCAGGCCTTGTGCTCCGGGGTCAGGTCACCGGGCTCTACCAAGTCGATACCGACTCCATGCAGATCGTCACGCAATTCACGCCAGCGCCGTTGCTGGTCGAGGGCCAGCCGCGAGACTTCCGAACCGATGCGGGCAAGCTGTTCGGCCGGGCTCAGCCCATCCTGCGACGGCTGGATCAGCCCGGCGCGGACCTGATCGTGCAGGCCCGCCACGCGAACCATGAAAAACTCGTCGAGGTTGTTGGCCGAGATCGAGAGGAAGCGCAGCTGTTCCAGCAGCGGATGGCTGGTGTTGGAGGCTTCCTCCAGCACTCGGCGGTTGAATTGCAGCCACGACAATTCCCGGTTCACGAAACGCTCCGGCGATTCGCGAAGGGCCCTACCGGCCGCCAGAACGCTCTCCCGCGCCGGGGGCTCGGCGGCGGCCCGTTCGGGCACCGTGTCGGCGATGACCGTCTCGACCAGGATGGAATCGGTCTCCGCGTCGTCCGCCGATGCGGAATCCTGCGCCGTCGCTCCGGGCCGGGACTTCGAGGCCGTCGAGGCGGGCTTCGTCACCCGTGCATGCGCGGCGGGGGCCCGGACGGTGCCGGCGCCCGCGGGCCGGCGTCGGGGCGCAGGCCCCTTCGCTGGCGCCGCGTTCGGCGTCCGGGAATCCAGGTCGTCCTCGCCGGGGCCGTTCTCGCCGTGCGAGTCCTCGGCGGCCAGAGCCGCTTCCCGCTCCTCGGCATCCGTACCCTTGGCGATCGCGTCCGACTCGACTTCCGGCAACGGGTCTTCTCCTCAACTCTGATAAAACGATCTGCTTCGTAACATACGATAGGGTCGCCGCGTCTGACATTTCGATGACAAACGGGCCGGACCTTTCATCAGGTCGGCGGACCGTCCTCTTCGGTCTCGTCGTCGCCGGCCTCGTCGTCCGGTACTCCCAGATCGGCCAGGACCGACATGGCCAGCGGCCTCGTGATGCGTCGACCCCGACGCAGGGCGTCGCGGTCGAGTTCGGCCACTACTGCCCTTGCCCTGGCAAGGGAACGGTCGATCCGCAAGGCGATGGCCTCGACGACGCTGAGATCGACGACGAGCTGGCGGTCCACGAAAAGCTTTACCAGCACCGCTCGCATCAGCGCATCGTCGGGGGGCAGAATCGTGGCGCCCGGCGCCAGCCTGAGGCGCGAGCGCAGATCGGCTGTGACAAGCCCTAGCGCCTCAACCGGCGCCGCCGCCGTGATGAGGACGGGGCTGCCATTCTCCCGGGCGAGGTTGAGGAGGTGGAACAGGGCCGCCTCGTCGCGCCCCTCGGGCCGGTCGAGATCTTCGATGACCAGGGCACCGTTCGAGACGAGATGGGTGACTGAGTCGGCGGTGACGCCCGAGGCGGGGACGGTCCAGGCGTGGGAACGCGTCGCCCAGATCGAGGCCAGATGGCTCTTGCCGCTGCCCGACGGCCCCGTGATGAGACAGACCGTATCGGGCCAGCGCGGCCAGGCCTCGATCAGCCCATAGGCGGCCTCGTTCGCCGGCCCCACCAGGAAATCCTCGCGACCGTAGCGCGGGTCGAGGGGGAGGTCGAAGGCGAGTTGCTTCGGAGGCGCGGCCACGCGCATCGGTGTCTTCATCCCTCGCGCTTCTGAATCAGGATCGGTTCCTCCGCATAATAGAGTGGACTTTGAAGATAACGCGAGATCGCGAACCGCACGATGACGCCGATGGAGGCGGCCACCGGCACGGCGAGAAGGAGGCCGAGGAACCCGAACAGGGAGCCGAAGGCCAGGAGCGCGAACATCAGCCAGACCGGGTGCAGCCCGACCGAGTCACCGACGAGCTTGGGCGAGATGACGTTGCCCTCGAAGAACTGACCGACCACGAACACGGCAACGGTCAGCCCGATATGGAGCCAGTCCGATGTCGGCCAGAACTGGACCAGGGCGACGCCCACCGAGAGAAGGAAGCCGACGAGGGTGCCGACATAGGGGATGAAGGTGAGGAAACCCGCGATCATCCCGATCAGCACGCCGAAATTCACCCCGACGAAGAATAGGCCGACGGCATAGAACGTCCCCAGGATCAGGCAGACCAGGGTCTGTCCGCGGACGAAGCCGATGATCGCCCGGTCGATCTCGCCGGCCAGACGCCGCACGGTGGTGCGGTGGCGCGGAGGGGTCCAGCCGTCGACGGTGGCGACCATCCGATCCCAGTCGACGAGGAGGTAGAAGGCCACGACGGGGGTGACGACGAGGAGCGAGGCGATGGAGACCAGCGCCTGGCTGCCCGACCACAGCGACTTCAGGAAAGCCAGGAACCACGTGCCGCCCTGCCCCACCAGGGTTCCGACGGACGATTGCAGGTCGTTGAGAACGTCCGCCCCGCCGACCCGCGTCAGGATCGGCCCGACCCGCTCGACGATGATACCCTGCAGCCGTGACACCATGCCGGGGAACGTCGTCACAAGCGCCGAGATCTGATTGGCGGCCAGGGGCACCACGATCAGCAGGATCACCACGAGCCCGACGACGAACATGGCGAGGATCAGGAGCGAGGCGGAGAGCCGCCCAAGCCCCAGGCGCTGGAGCCTGTCGGCCATGGGGTCGAGAAGATACGCGAGGGCCAGCCCTGCCACGAAGGGCAGCATCACCCCCGAAAGCAGGTAGAGCAGCAGCGCGACGATGCCGAGGCCCGCCAGTCCGATCACCGCCCTGCCGCGCATCGGCCGTCCCCCCTCGTCGTGTCCGCCGTTGCGGAGAGTGGGAACGGCAGCGCCTACGGTCAAGGCATGGCGGTGGCCGGTCGTATCCCGCATGGCATTCTCCCTGGAGGGCCGGATCTGTTGCGAATCGCTAATTTCCCGATCACGACTCGCCGAGATTGGTGCAAGCGGCTAGAGGAGCGGAATGACTTTGGCCGACATCCCGATGCTGGCCATGCAGGACGTGGATTGCGAGACGGGGCGCCGATGACGGCCGAGAGCAAGAACGGCGAAAGCCGGAACGGAATGACCTACGCGGATGCGGGCGTCGATATCGATGCAGGCAACGCCATGGTCGAGACGATCAAGCCGCTGGTGCGCTCCACCCGCCGGCCCGGGGCGGATGCCGAGATCGGCGGGTTCGGCGGGTTGTTCGACCTGAAGGCCGCCGGCTTCTCCGACCCGATCCTGGTGGCGGCCAATGACGGTGTCGGCACCAAGGTCAAGATCGCCATCGAGACCGGCCGCCACGACACGATCGGCGTCGATCTCGTGGCGATGTGCGTGAACGACATCATCGTCCAGGGCGCCGAGCCGCTGTTCTTCCTCGATTATTACGCCACCGGCAAACTGGTGCCGGGTGTCGGCACCGATATCGTCCGCGGGATCGCGGCGGGCTGCCGCATCGCGGGCTGCGCCCTCATCGGCGGCGAGACCGCCGAGATGCCCGGCCTCTACGACGGCTCGGATTACGATCTGGCCGGCTTCAGTGTCGGCGCCGCCGAGCGTGGCAAGCTGCTGCCGCGTCCCGGCATTGCGCCCGGCGACGTCGTTCTCGGCCTGCCGTCCTCCGGTGTACATTCCAACGGCTTCTCGCTGGTCCGCCGGATCGTCGAGGCAAGCGGCCTCTCCTACGATGACCCGGCCCCGTTCGAGCCGTCGCGCTCGCTCGGCGACGCCCTGCTGGAGCCGACCCGGATCTACGTGAAGCCGCTGCTGGCCGCACTGAGGGCCACCGACGGGATCAAGGCCCTCGCCCACATCACCGGCGGCGGCTTTCCCGACAACCTGCCCCGCGTCCTGCCCGATGGAGTCGGCATCAGCATCGACCTCGACGCGATCATTCCGCCGCCCGTCTTCGGATGGATCTCGAAGGTCGGCGGGGTCGCGGAATCCGAAATGCTGCGCACCTTTAATTGCGGTATCGGCATGGTGGCGGTGGTCTCGCCGGAGAGCGTGTCGGCGGTGACCCGTGCGCTCGACACTGCCGGGGCCTCGCCGATCCGCCTCGGGCTCATCACCGAGCGCGGACCCGAGCCGGTGACTTTCCAGGGTAAGCTCGCTCTGTGATGGCTCCCCGGCCCAAGATGCGGGTCGCGATCCTCATCTCGGGACGCGGCTCGAACATGGTCTCGCTGATCGAGGCCGCTCGGGCGCCGGACTATCCGGCCGAGATCGTTCTCGTCGCCTCCAACCGGCCGGACGCCGGCGGACTTGCTCATGCGGCGAGTGTCGGGATCGCCACGAAGGCGCTCGATCACCGTGCCTATTCCGACCGGGCGAGCTTCGATGCCGCCCTGAACGCGGAACTCGAAGCGGCCAGGATCGAACTCGTCGTGCTGGCCGGCTTCATGCGGATCCTCTCCGCGGGCTTCGTCGAGGCTTGGGCCGGGCGGATGATCAACATCCATCCTTCGCTGCTGCCGCTATTTCGCGGCGTCCATACCCACGAGCAGGCCTTGGCGGCCGGCGTCTGCTTGCATGGCTGCACGGTGCATTACGTGGTGCCGGAACTCGATGCCGGGCCGATCGTGGCCCAGGCCGCCGTCCCGGTCCTGCCGGGCGACGATGCCGACAGTCTCGCCGCGCGCATTCTCGTGCAGGAACACCTCCTTTACCCCCGTGCCCTCGCGCTGATCGCCAGCGGACAGGCCAGGCTGGAGAGTGGCCGCGTGGTGTTCGCCGGAGATATCGCGCCGGCCGAGGGGGCCTTGCTCAGCCTGTCCGCGCAAGGCTGAGGCCCGAATCGCCGATCCCGAAACATCGAGATCGGCGATGATGACGGCTTACGCCGGGCGCGGCAGGCTGCAGCTGTCGAGGGCCGAGAGAGCCTTCGCGCGGGCGGAATCGTTGAAGTAGCCGGTGGTGCGGTAGGATTCGAGCTCGGCCGGGTTGAGGCTCGCCAGGGTCTGCTTGGCGTAGCAGCCGCATGGGCGGGCGAGCGACGCCTCGGGGACGCTCTGCAGGCGGGACTGCGTCACCGTGCAGGCGTGGCGCACGCGTCCGGTGAGGTTGCTGGCGGAGGCCGTCTTCAACGCGGGGTCGGGCGTGTAGCCTTCGAGGGAGGCCGTGGGCGCATCCTTGTTCGCGTTGCAGGCGGCGAGCAGGGACACGAGGCCGGCGGCGAGCAGGATCCGGCCGGTGCGCGAAGCGATGGAGCGCATGGAATGTGGGGTCCGTGAAAGGGATTCGATGAGGGAATTCCTTTCACGCCCGGCAGGACTCGCGCGCAAGGGCGTTCGCGCCACACCCGGCATCGTTCCGCGCCACGCTCCCGGTTCACCGGACGACGATGCGATCACGAACCCGTTGGCGGCGCGAAAGCCGGTCGGGCTCAGCCGACGATGTCGGAATCCTGGAAGAACTGCGCGATCTCGATCTTCGCGTTCTCGGCGCTGTCAGAGCCGTGCACGGTGTTCTCGCCGACCGACTCGGAGAAGGTCTTGCGGATGGTGCCCTCGTCGGCATTGGCCGGGTTGGTGGCGCCCATCACGGTGCGGTAGGCGGCGACGGCGTTCTCGCCCTCGAGCACCTGCACGACCACGGGGCCCGAGGTCATGAAGGAGACGAGTTCACCGAAGAACGGGCGCTCCTTGTGAATCTCGTAGAACTTTTCGGCCTGGGCCTGGGTCATCTGGATGCGACGCTGGCCGACGATGCGCAGGCCCGCCTTCTCGATCACGGCATTCACGGCGCCGGTGAGGTTCCGCTTGGTCGCGTCGGGCTTCAGGATGGAGAAAGTGCGCTCGGTGGCCATGTTCAGTCCGGTTATGTTCGCTCAGCCGAAAACGGCTTCGGCGGCCGGCTTATAGCGGGCACGCCTCCTCCTCTCAACCCGAAGGACGAAGACGGCGCATCCACAGCGGAATTCCCTTGGTCATGGCTTCGGCGCAACAGTGCCGGAAATTCGCCCGATTGCTGGTGTCTTCTCGCACCAGAAGACGCCGGCCCGGACCGTTCTCGACGCCCGGCACGGCCACGACCAAGCTCTCGACCCCAGGCTCACGACCCTTCGCGACGCTCCCGCCGATGCGCCGCGGCCCTTCACAGGCTCCAGGAGACCAAAAGCCATGCGCGTTGCCCTGACCTCCGCCTTCCTGCTTTCCGGACTCGTCGCCGCCGTTGCGGCCCCGTCGAAGGACCCGTCCGGCACCTGGCTCACGAAGGATGGCCGCGCCAAGATCCGCATCGATCATTGCGGCCCGAACAGCGCGAACATCTGCGGTAAGGTCGTGTGGCTGAAGACGCCCACCACCGAGACGGGCGCGCCGCGCACCGACGCCAAGAACCCCGACCCGAAGAAGCGCTCGCGTCCCGTGATCGGCCTGCAACTCATCGAGGGGCTCGCCCCCGACGAGGAGAAGTTTTCGGGCGACATCTACAATATCGACGAGGGCAAGATCTATCAGGTCAGCCTGGAGCGCGAGTCCGGCTCCGAGCTCAGCGTGTCGGGATGCCTGCTCAAGGTCCTGTGCGGTTCGGAGACCTGGACTCGCGTGCCGGACGTGAACCAGCAGGCCGCTGTCGCTCCGGCTTCCGAGGCCGTGCCGAAGCCCGCTCCGAAGGCGGCCGCCAAGCCGGCCGCCGCTCAGGCCGAAGCCAAGAAGTAGCGGATCAGATCGCCGCGAAGCCTCGCTTCACGGCGGGTCTCGCCAGAACCAGATCGAGCCAGCGCCGGACATTCGGCAGGCTCGACAGGTCGATATCCTGCTTCTCGTGATGCTTGGCCCAGGTGAGGATCGCGATGTCGGCGATGGAATATTCGCCGGCCACGTAGTCGCGATCCGCGAGGCGGCGATCCAGCACGCCGTAGAGCCGATGCGATTCGGTGGTGAACCGCTCGATGGCGTAGGGGATCTTCTCCTGCGCGTAGATCCGGAAATGATGCGTCTGGCCAAGCATCGGCCCGAAGCCGCCAACCTGCCAGAACAGCCATTCGTCCACCGCCGCTCTGGCGCGTTCGTCGGCCGGGTAGAGGCACCCGGTCTTGCGACCGAGATATTGGAGAATCGCCCCCGATTCGAAGATCGAGATCGGCTTCCCTCCGGGGCCGTCCGGATCGACGATGGCCGGAATCTTGTTGTTGGGCGAGATCGCCAAAAAGTCCGGGGCCAGCTGGTCGCCCTTGCCGATATTCACCGGCACCACCCGATAGGGCAGGCCGCACTCTTCCAGCATGATGGGAATCTTCCAACCGTTGGGCGTGCCCCAGGTATGGACGTCGATGGGGTTCTGGGTGGCGGCGGCCATGGGAAACGTCCCGCTCCTGTCAGGGTCGCGTCATATCGCCGATTCAAACCGGACGAGAAAGCGGATGGTTGCAGGTTTCACGCCGACATCCAACGGTGGACGGCATGGGGCGGCGCGACGAAGAGACTTGCTCTCCCCCCGACTTCTGGCTGTGATGAGGTCGGCTCTGCCTCCGTTTCGTGAGTGCAGGGTAACGATCTGGGGTTGCAATCATGCGGGTTTGTTGTTTTCCAGCCATGGTGATCGCGGTGTCCATGGTTCTGGGCTTCGCCACGGCCGCGTCCGCCCAGGCCCCTGTGGCCGCTTCCCCGGATGCCGCCGCGAAGGAATTGAGCGTGGGGCAGAACGCTGCCAGGGAGCGGCAGAAGAAGTGCGGTGCCGAATGGCGCGCCCTTTCGGTCGCCGACAAGGCCGCGCAAGGACCGAAATGGCCGCAATATTATAGTAAATGCGTCAAGCGCTTGAAGGAGATCAAGGCCTGATCTAGTTCGGCTGGGAGCCGGCTCGCGGGCGCGGGATCAGCCGGGCCTGAACGGGGAACGGACGCATGCGGGAGCGCGAGGCGCTGCAACGAGTCGTGGCGGTGGCCGCGATCATACCGGTGGCGTCCGGCCTCTTCGGAATCCTGTTCGGGCTTGGAGGAGTCGGCGGCAACAGCCTGGCCCAGATCTCCGCCGACAGTCATTTCCGCTACCTGTCGGGTCTTCTGATGGGCATCGGCATCCTGTTCTGGAGCTGCGTCCCGGCCATCGAGGCGAAATCGCGCCTGTTCCGCTTCCTGACCCTCGTCGTCGCGCTCGGCGGTCTGGCGCGGCTGCTCGGTCTCTATCTCACCGGGCTGCCTTCGGCGGTCATGCTGGGGGCGCTGATCATGGAGCTGGTGGTGACGCCCCTCCTCTGCCTCTGGCAGATGCGGGTCGCCGGCAAGGCCGCGGATGCGGCGGCGGGCGAGCCTTCCCTGTGAACGGGGCTTTCCCTGTGAGCGGAGCCTGCCGATGAGCGGGCTGTCCGCCGAAACACGCCCCTCCCCGGCCGACCGCGTGCTCTCGTTCGTCGAGCGCATCTTTCCCGCGCCCTCCGCCTGGGCATTCGCCCTGCGGATCTGGCTCGCCATGGTGCTGGCCCTCTACGCCGGGTTCTGGCTTCAGCTCTCCGGCGCCTCGTCGGCCGCCGTCTGTGTGGCGATCCTGGCCCAGCCCAAACGCGGCCAAGCCCTGTCCAAGGCGCTGTACCGCTTTCTCGGCACCCTGGCGGGGGGCGCGATATCGATTCTGCTGATCGGTGCGTTCGGACAGGACAGGGTTCTCCTCCTGGTCTCCGTGGCGACCTGGCTCGGCCTCTGCGTCTTCGTCGCCCACTTCCTGCAGGACACGCGGGCCTATGGCGCCATGCTCGCGGGCTTCACCGTCGCCATCGTCGCCGTCGCCCATATCGACACGCCGCAGGCGGTCTTCGAGGCCGCCATCGACCGCGTCGCGGCGATCACCATCGGCATCGTCGCCATCACCTTCATCAACGACGCGCTGGCCTCGCCCAGCACGTGGCGCACCCTGCGCAAGCCGCTCTCGGAGGCCCTGTCGGCCACCCAGGCTTTCGCCCGCGAGACCCTGTCCCGGGCGGATCCAGGCTCGGAGCGCGCGGCGGCCCTGATCCGGCAGATCGCGGTGATGCGCGCCGATGCAAGCGCCATCGGCGGCGAACTCGACGACGGCGCCCGCCGGGCCGCCGGGGCGCGCAGCACCATCGCCGCGCTCTACGCCATGGCGGCGGCGAGCCGCGCCTTCACGGCCGCCGCCGCCATGCTGGACCGCGAGAGTGAGGCTGTCGCCGAGGCCCGCCGGATCTGCCTGGGCCTGACCGACGACGGGACGCCCGATGCCGACGCGGCTTCGCATCGTCTCGGTGCCCTGGTGGATGAGGCGATCCAGAGTGAGACGAGCGCGCCCCTGGAGATCCTGGCGCTGCAGCGCGGCCTCGATTTCGCGCGCGCCTCCTCCTTTGCCGAGGATGGATTGAACGCCCTTTCCACCGGCTGCCGACCGAAGCGCGACGTCGCCCTGCCGACGCATCGCGACTTGCCAGTGGCCCTTCGTGGGGCGGCACGGGTGGGGATCGCCTTTGGCGCCACCGCCCTCCTCCTCATCGCCGCCGGCTGGCCCGCCACCTCCTTCGCCTTGGTACAGGTGGCGGCGACCTGTTCGCTCTCGGCCATCGCGCCCGATTCGAAGGCCTTCGCCCGCGGCGTCCTCATCGGCATGCCTGTCGCGGCGCTCTGCGCCGGAATCGTGCTCTTCGGCGTGCTGGGGGGCGAGCAGGGCTTCCCGCTGCTCGCCATCGCCATCGCGCCGGTGATCTTCGTGGCGTGCTTTCTCAGCCTGAACCCGCCGACATTCGGAATCGGCTTCATCCTGCTCGTGTTCTTCATGGTCCTCCTGTCGCCGTCCAACCCGCAGACCTACGACGTGCAGGGCTTCCTCGCGAACGCGTTCCTGGTGACCATGGCGGCTTGTATCCTCTTCGTCGCGGTGCGGATCGTACTGCCGATCTCGCCCGCCCAGCGTCGCGCCTTCGCCCTCGATTCGGCTCGGGATTCGGTGCTGGACGCGCTGGCCGGCGATGGCGGCGACGCCACCACCCGCACCAGCCTCAACAGCGATCGGCTGCTGCAATTCTCGCAATGGAGTTCGGGCAGCGGCGCCGTCCGCGCGGCGAGCCTGGACCGTGCCTTCGACCTAGCCCGCCTCGAATCGGCCGCCGCCCGCGCCCATGCCCAGCTGTGCCGCCTCCCCGACGAGCCTTCTCTGAACGATGCCGCGAGGCAGGCGCGGGAGGGACTGGAGGCGGCGGACGCGGCCACGCTCGCCCGGTCCGTTCGTGCGTTCCTCCGGCACGGCCGATCCGTGGGCGGTCCGACGCGGCTCGACATCGCCCGCCTCGTCAGCGACCTGGTGACGGCGGGCGGCATCATGGAGAGCCAGCACCGCCTCCTGCGCCGCCTCGGCATCCTGCGACCGGCCTGATGGAGGCGCCCCGTGCGGCATGACATCGATCTCGGCGGCGTCCTGATCTCGCCCTTCGTCGCCTATGTGGTGGCGGCCCTGGCCATCATGGTGCTCCTGCGGTTCGGCTTCAGCCGCATCCGCTTCAGCCGCTACGTCGCCAACCCGCCGCTGGCCGAGGCGGGGATCTTCGTCTGCATCCTCGCGCTTCTCATCGTTCTCTTCTGAGCAATGTGTACCGCCGACATGGATCTTGCCTGACAATGGCCGACGACGATCTCTCCGATGCTCGCCCGTCCCGCGAGCGCGCGCCGTCCCTCGCCAGGCGCCGATGGTGGCGCGTGGTGCGGCTCCTGGCGACCGTTGTGATCCTGGCCTGCGCCTGCCTGGCCGCCGCCCTGGTCTGGCAGTTCTACGTCACCGCGCCCTGGACCCGCGACGGGCGCGTCCGCGTGCAGGTGGCCAGCGTAGCGCCCCAGGTCTCCGGCCAGATCGTCGATCTTCGCGTGGCCGACAACCAGAACGTCGCCAAGGGCGATGTGCTCTACGTCATCGATCCGGTGGATTTCGACATTTCCATCGCCACCGCCCAGGCCGAACTGGAGAACCGCGAGGCCGACCTTCAGGTGAAGCGGACCCAGGCGGCCCGGCGTGAGGCCCTGACCACCCTCTCCACCTCGGTGGAGGAGAAGCAGCAATATGCCGGCACCGCCAAGATCGCGGAGGCGGCACTGGCTTCCGCGAAGGCGCAGCTGCATCAGGCCAGGGTCAACCGAGGGCGCACGGAAGTACGCTCGCCGGTGAAGGGGCGTGTCACCAACCTCCTTCTGCGTGCGGGCGACTACGCCACCGCCGGCACCGTCAACGTCGCGGTGATCGACACCGATTCGTTCTGGATCGACGGCTATTTCGAGGAGACGAAGCTGGCCCATATCCGTGTGGGTGACGTGGCGAGGGCCGAACTCCTCGGCTACTCGGCTCTCATCGATGGCCGGGTGGAGAGCATCACGCTTGGCATCAGCAACGCCAACGCCTCGCCGAGCACGCAGGGCCTGCCCAATGTCGACCCGGTATATACCTGGGTGCGCCTCGCCCAGCGCGTCCCCGTGCGCATCCGCATCGAGAGGGTTCCCGAGGGCGTCACCCTGGTGGCCGGCATGAACGCCACCGTCTCCGTGGGCGAGCCCGGTGCCCATGGCGGCACGTTCTGGAAGACCCTGCGCGACCGCTTTACGGGACCCTCCGCCTCCGCCGGGCAGGAGCGTGTTCCGGGGGCGGCGGCCCGCTGAAGCCCTGGCCGCGAAGACGTCGCGCTTCGCCGAATGCCTTGGGGCAGCATGTGCCAGCGATGAAGAGGTGAAAACTTCTTCAGTATTGGCGCGAAGTTGAGCACGGATCGCGAAGAGGTTTCAACCGCGCTTAAGGACCATGGGCGATTCTTCCGGCATCTTCTCGGCTGGGTCGGGTCACGTGCTGAAATCCATCGACGCCTTTGAGAACGACCCGACCGCGGCGCCCGAAGACGTGGGCGTCACCGACGCGGTGGCCGGCATGGCGACACTCATGCGCCACGCCGCCCGCGCCAATGGACAGGCCGCCAGCTTCACCCGCGAGATCCGTCGCCAATCGACAGGCGTCGACCGTTCCCTGGCGGCGACGCTCGGCAGCGTCGGGCGCGACACGGCGGCGGGGACTGCCGAGCGCCTCCGCGGCGAACTCGTGGATGCGGTCGGGCAGGCCATGCGCGCGATCAACGCCGAGATCGCCCGCATCGGCGTGCGCATCGACACCAAGGCTGCCGAGGCGAGCCGGATCGTCGCCGCCATCGATGGGATCGGCGCGACGATCCGGATGCTGTCGTTGAACGCGACGATCGAGGCGGCGAGGGCCGGCGAGCATGGGCGCGGCTTCGCCGTCGTTGCCGCCGAGGTCCGCGCCCTGGCCGACCAGACCCGGGAGAGTGCGCGCAACGCGGCCGGCATCATCGATTTCTCCGATGTCCGCGCCGATCTCTCTGCCCTGCGGGTTTCGACGGACCATGCCCTGGACGGACTCGCCGGCGCCGTTCGGTCCACCGCCGACCGGATCGAGACCCTGCTCGGCGGTGTGGGCGTCGAACTGTCCTCGATCAGCGCCAGCAACGCCTCCATCGGCGAGGCTCTCGGCGCCATGCAGAGCAGTATCGACCGGACCGAGGCCAAGACGTCTCGCGCCCTGGCCCTCGCCGATGCCACGCTCCACGCGGCCGCCTCGGGCCTGCCCGCGCCGGACATGGCCCGGCACGGTCTCGCTCGCCGTCCGAAGAACTTCGATCTCCTCGACGACATCCGGGCACGTGGTACCCTGCGGATCGCCGTGGAACCCGATTTCAAGGGTTTGTCCTTCCGCAAGTCCGCCGGCGGCGCCCTGCTCGGCCTCGACATCGCCTATGCCACGGCCTTCGCTCGCTCCCTCGGCGTCGCGCCGGTCTTCGTCGAATGCCCCTGGGACCAGTGCACGGAACTGCTCGATGCGGGCCGGACCGCCGCCGAGGCACCCGCCGACATCGTCTGGTCGGCCCTGCCGCCGAGCCCGGGATTCGGCGCCATCGCCTATTCGCAGGCCTATACCCATCTCCACTACGTGCTGGCGCGCCGGGCCGGCGACACGCGCATCCGCAGCCTGTCCGACCTCGACGGCCGGACGCTCGGCGTCATCAACGATCCGAGCGCCTACGCCACGCTGGAGGCCGCCGGACTGCGCTGGGCCGAGAACCTCCAGGCGAAGGGAAGGCGGGTAGCGACCCTCGGCAGCCTCGTGCCGATCACCGACCAGGGCCGCATCCACGACGCTCTGGCCGAGGGCGTGGTGGATGCCTTCGCCGTGGACGCGCCGATCATGCACTGGGCCTGCACCGGCGCCGACAGCCCGTGGCGCGGCCGCATCGAGATCGTGCCCGGCAACATCGCACCCGCGCCCTGGTACTACACTGCCGCCGTCGCCGACCATCCGAGCGCCTGCCGCCTGCTCATGGCGGCGGATGCTTTCATCGCCGCCTTCGCCGGCACGCCCGAGCGTCTGGCGATCGAGAGGCAATGGCAGGGGGCACCCGTGGCCGGAACGGGCAGCTACCGCGACGAGCCGGGGCGTCTGCGCGGCGCTGCGGATCTGGCCGCCGATTACGAGGCGGCGACGGGCAAGGCGCCGAGCCTTTCCCCCTCGACCGGGAGCGGCGCCCTGCGAAACGTCGCCTGAGGCGGTTCTTCGCGGCGGCCGCGAGGCGCCAAGCGCCTGAAGGTCCATAGCTTTTCCCGAACCGTTCAGATGGGAATGAATACAGGTTCGAGAAAGTGGAGATAGGGACTTGACGCGGGTCAAATCCAGTCGCACCTTGATCATGTGCTTCGAAGCAAAGCACATCTCAAGCAACGAGGAGGCGCTGATCGTTTGTCGATCGCGACCAACTTAGCCGCAGGAGACGGGAATGACTCCACCCCAGCAGGATGCTGTGACGATCATCCGGGTTTAATTCGGTCCGGACGTTGAGCAGCACAAACACGAATTACGGGACGGAGGCGGTCTCCGGGGTGCAGAAGCGGCCGACACGGCACGACTTCGAATACGCAGAATGCCCCAACTCGACCGCTTCCGCCGCCTATGTCCTTGCAGGATCGGCCATGGTTCGTGGCGGATTACGATGGGGATCGTCTGGTTTCGGGGCCCACCCGCTGCGCGATCCGCGCGAGCGGGATAACCCATGAAAGCATCGCTTTCGGCTGGCGCAGGTCCCTCTCCTTCCATGAAGGGCGTTCGCAGATCTGAGCGTCGTGCCGGAAGCCGCTCGCAGAAGCCGTGAGCCGCGGCTCGGCTGCACGGTCTCACGATGACCGAGCGCGTTAGGCGATCGCTCTCTTCGATACGATCACCCTCGTCGCGCCCAGGCGGTCAGCGCCGCGTCGATGAAGGCCGCCTTCTTCGGCGTGATACGTCGCCATGGAAAGCCCGTCGCACCCCATCTTGAACGCGTTGGACTGCGCCAATAGCGGCCATTCTCGACGGTGAGTTGGATGCCCGGCGGAATCGCGCGTGTCTCGTCCGCGAAGGCTGCGAATCGTCCGTTCGGATCGAGCCGGGCTTCATCATCCGGAATGAGGCAGCGATTGCCGTCTCTACGCGGGCAAACTCCGCCGCATCCACCCGCACGACGAGATTGAGGTCGCCTTTCGTGAGACACCCCGGAATGGCGCTGGCGCCCACATGCAGGAGGTCGGTGTAGGGCGCGGCCGCCTTCGTGTCCTTCCTGAGGACAAAGCGGTCCGCGTCCAGGATCGGCCCAGCCTTATTCGATTCCGAGCTTCGCCTTCAGCAATGCGTTCACGGCCGCCGGGTTGGCCTTGCCGCCGGTGGCTTTCATGGTCTGGCCGACGAACCAGCCGAGCAGGGTCGGCTTTTCCTTGGCCTGCTGCACCTTGTCGGGGTTCTTGGCGATGATCTCGTCCACCGCCGCCTCGATGGCGCCGGTATCCGTCACCTGCTTCATGCCGCGCGCTTCGACGACCTGACGCGGGTCGCCACCCTCGGACCAGACGATCTCGAACAGGTCCTTGGCGATCTTGCCCGAGATCACGCCCTCGCCGATGAGATCGACGATGGCGCCGAGCTGGTCCGCCGAGACCGGGCTCGTCTCGATGCTGTGGCCTTCCTTGTTGAGGCGCCCGAACAGCTCGTTGATCACCCAGTTCGCCGCGGCCTTGCCGTCCCGGCCCTTGGCCACCGCCTCGAAATAATCGGCCGAAGACCGCTCGGCGATGAGCACGCCGGCATCGTAGGGCGAGAGGCCGTAGGATTCGATGAAGCGGGCCTTCTTGGCGTCCGGCAGTTCCGGCAGTCCCTCGGCCAGCGCATCGACATAGGCCTGGTCGAATTCCAGCGGCAGTAGGTCCGGGTCGGGGAAGTAGCGGTAATCGTGCGCTTCTTCCTTAGAGCGCATGGAGCGGGTCTCGCCCTTGCCCGGATCGAACAGCCGGGTTTCCTGGGAGATCGTGCCGCCATCCTCGATGATCGCGATCTGGCGACGGGCCTCTACTTCGATGGCCTGCCCGATGAAGCGGATCGAGTTGACGTTCTTGATCTCGCAACGGGTGCCGAGCGGGTCGCCGGGCTTCCTCACCGAGACGTTCACGTCGGCCCGGAGGGAGCCCTTCTCCATGTCGCCGTCACAGGTGCCGAGATAGCGCAGGATGGTGCGCAGCTTGGTCACGTAGGCGCGCGCCTCCTCCGACGAGCGGAGATCCGGCCGCGAGACGATCTCCATCAGGGCGACGCCCGAGCGGTTGAGGTCGACGAAGCTCTGGGTCGGGTTCTGGTCGTGCAGGGACTTGCCGGCATCCTGCTCGAGATGCAGGCGCTCGATGCCCACCGTGATGGTCTCGCCCTCGGGCAGGTCCACCAGCACCTCGCCCTCGCCGACGATGGGGTCCTTGAACTGGCTGATCTGGTAGCCCTGTGGCAGGTCTGGATAGAAGTAGTTCTTCCGGTCGAACACGGAGCGATGGTTGATCTGCGCCTTCAGCCCGAGACCGGTGCGCACGGCCTGGGCCACGCATTCCTCGTTGATGACGGGCAGCATGCCGGGCATCGCCGCGTCCACCAGGGAGACGTGGTCGTTCGGCTCACCACCGAACTCGGTGGAAGCGCCGGAGAACAGTTTGGAGCGGCTCGTGACCTGAGCATGGATCTCCATGCCGATCACGACCTCCCAGTCGTGCAGGCCGCCCTTGATGAGCTTCTTAGGGTTCACGGCAGCGGTCATGATGGCCCGGATTCAGTGTTGCGCGGCGCGAAACCGCGCCGGAAAGGTGGAAGGACCGGCCGGCGCGGTCAAGCGCGCAGGCGGTAGAGCTGGTGTGCCATGAAGCCCACGGTGCCCCACAGGAAGCCCGCCATCCAGCGGATGGGGAAGAAGGTCGGCCCGTCATGGCTCACCGGCGCCGGCCAGGGGATGCCGATGGCGGTAACGGCCCAGGACACCAGCACCGAGATGGCGAAAGCCATCAGCGAGACCAGGATGACCTTCACGAACTGATCCGACTTCCAGCCCATGACCAGCGCGATGGCGATCAGGACGGGATCGAACGCGGCCCAGATCCAGACGTCGAAAGGATAGACCGGAACGGTCATGGCCGCGCTTTCATGCCCACCACGCGGCGGGCAGCTTGGTCCGGCCTGCGGCTTCCTCGATCACCTGGGCGGCGGCGAACAGCGTCTCCTCGTCGAACGGGCGCCCGATGAGTTGGAGGCCCAATGGCAGCCCCTGCGCGTCGAGGCCGGCCGGCACCGAGATGCCGGGCAGGCCGGCCATGTTCACCGTGATGGTGAAGACGTCCTGGAGGTACATCTCGACGGGGTCGCCAGAGCCCTTCTCGCCGATGCCGAAAGCGGCGGACGGGGTGGCGGGCGTCAGGATCGCGTCGATCCCGGAGGCGTAGGCCTCTTCGAAATCGCGTTTGATCAGGGTGCGGATCTTCTGCGCGCGGACGTAATAGGCATCGTAATAGCCCGCCGAGAGCACGTAGGTGCCGATCATGATGCGCCGCTTCACCTCGCGGCCGAAGCCCGCCGCACGGGTGTTCTCGTACATCCCGGCGATGTCCTTGCCGGGCACGCGCAGGCCGTAGCGAACGCCGTCATAACGGGCGAGATTCGAGGAGGCCTCGGCCGGGGCGACGATGTAATAGGCCGGGAGCGCGTAGCGGGTATGCGGCAGCGAAATCTCACGGATCGTGGCGCCCGCATCCTTCAGTATCGCGGCGCCCTGGTCCCAGAGGGCCTGGATCTCGGCGGACATGCCGTCCACCCGGTATTCCTTCGGAATGCCGATGGTGAGGCCCTTCACGCCCCGCGCCACCGCCGCTTCGAAATCGGGAACGGGCAGGTCGGCGCAGGTGGTGTCGCGGGCATCCGGCCCGGACATGGAGCCGAGCAGGATCGCGCAATCGCGCACCGTGCGGGCGATGGGGCCGGCCTGGTCGAGCGACGAAGCGTAGGCGACGGTGCCCCAGCGCGAGCAGCGGCCATAGGTCGGCTTGATGCCCACGGTGCCGGTGAAGGCGGCGGGCTGACGGATCGAGCCGCCGGTATCGGTGGCGGTGGCTCCGAGACAGAGATGGGCCGCCACCGCCGCCGCCGAACCGCCGGACGAGCCGCCCGGAACCAGCTTGGCCTCGGAGCCGCTCCGGCGCCAGGGCGAGACCACGTCGCCATAGGCGGACGTCTCGTTCGACGAGCCCATGGCGAATTCGTCGAGGTTGAGCTTGCCCAGCATCACCGCGCCGTCGCGCCACAGATTGTGGGTCACGGCGGATTCGTAATGCGGCTGGAACCCTTCGAGGATCTTGGAGCCTGCCGTGGTGGCGACCCCGTGGGTGCAGAACAGGTCCTTGACGCCGAGCGGCAGGCCTTCGAGGGGCCGTGCCTCGCCGGAGGCGATCTTGGCGTCGGAGACCTCCGCCATCTGCAGAGCGCGGTCCGGCGTCTCCAGCAGATAGGCGTTGAGGCCCCGCGCTTTCTCCATGGCGGCCAGATGCGCCTTGGCGAGATCCGTGGCGGAGAAGTCCTTGGCCTTCAGCCCGTCGCGGGCCTCGGCCAGGGTGAGTTCGTTGATCTGGGTCATGGGGCCTGTCCTCCAAAGCCCGCCGGACCCCGTCGCCCGTTTCCGGCGCCGCGCGGTCCCTCTCAGCGGGCAAGAATCACGAAATCGACGGAGCTACTCGACCACCTTCGGGACGAGGAAATAATGGTCCTCGGTCTCGGGAGCGTTGAAGACGATGTCTCGAGCGTGACCACCATCGGTGACCACGTCGGTCCGCTTCTTCATCGCCATCGGGGTGACCGAGGTCATCGGCTCCACGCCGCTCACATCGACTTCGGAGAGTTGCTCGACGAAGGCGAGAATGGCGTTGAGTTCGCCCTGCAGCGGCGCGACCTCGTCGTCACTCACTGCGATACGCGCCAGATGCGCGATGCGCCTCACTGTGGTTGCGTCGACCGACATGCTGCCTTCGGACCTCGGGACCTGCGCCGGAACGCGCGTCAGAGGCCGGGCTATAGCACCGGGCTTCGCGGCGCCGCAACGCCGGGGGCGGGCGGAAGCCCTAACTCAGACAATGGCATTGCCGGGATGAGAGGGAGTCTCGACGACGATACCTTTGTCCTGCCGGACGATTTCCGACTGCCGGAAGCCAAGGACCAGAATTTCGAGAGCCAAGGCGAGCATGAGTTTGTGCCGGAACGACAACCGGCCCTCGCCGTCGGCAGGTCCGGTTCGCGGACCCGTGGGCGCCGGTCGCACCATGTCGAGGCAGAGGGATATTCGGCCGAGCCGACGCATGGTGTCTCCGTATCGTTAAGAAATCCTTAACTACGGAGGGCATGAACGTGTTGCAATTGCCAAAGCGGGTTACCACCCGTTGCCGGTTCGTCTTGCGGTGGCCTGTCGGCGGAACGACGATGCGGTTCGGGGCCGGTGCGGTTACAAACCGCAGCGCAGGTGGTGCTGGTCGAGGCGATGCCTCCTCTTCGTCCGGCAGTTCGGATGGCCACCTGATGCAGAGGTGGACTTGAAGTCCGCCTGGGTACCCCGCTCTCCGGGTGGGGCTCCGGAACGTCGCCCCACCCTCGTGATCGGTTGCGTCAGGCCGCGCGCACGGTGGCCAGGAACC
This sequence comes from Methylobacterium sp. SD274, assembly GCF_017355285.1. Lineage (NCBI taxonomy): Bacteria > Pseudomonadati > Pseudomonadota > Alphaproteobacteria > Hyphomicrobiales > Methylobacteriaceae > Methylobacterium > Methylobacterium sp. SD274. The sequence goes on from NZ_JADIJP010000011.1 coordinate 78,851, forward strand.
TGTCGACCTCGGCGTTCAGGTGTTCGGATTGACGCGACAGATCCGAAGCGGCGCCGAGAACCTGGCTTGCCGCCGCTCCTGTCTCTTCGGCCGCTCCCGCCACGCCCGAGATGTTGCTCGTCACCTCGCTCGTGCCCATCGCGGCCTGGGCCACATTGCGCACGATCTCCTGGGTCGCCGCTCCCTGTTCCTCGACCGCGGCCGCAATCGTCGTCGCGACGCCGCTGATGTCCTGGATGCGCGAGGCGATGCTGCCGATCGCCGACACGGCACGGTCGGTGGAGCCCTGGATCTGGTTGATGTGCTCCCCGATCTCCTGCGTGGCCCGCGCCGTCTGGTTGGCGAGTTCCTTGACCTCGGCCGCCACCACGGCGAACCCTCGCCCCGCCTCGCCGGCTCGCGCCGCTTCGATGGTGGCGTTGAGCGCCAGCAGGTTGGTCTGGCCGGCGATCGAGGTAATCATCGTCACGACGTCGCCGATGCGGGACACCGCCGTGTTCAGCTGCTGGACCAGTTCGGCGGTCTCGGCCGCTTCCTGAACGGCACTCTGCGCCATCGTGGCAGAGGTGCTCACCTGGCGCCCGATCTCGAGAACGGACGAGCCGAGTTCCTCGGCCGCCGCCGCGACGGTGTTGACATTGGAGGCGGCCTCTTCCGCCGCCGCCGCGACGCTCGTGGTCTGGTTGGCGGTCTGGGTCGCGGTGCCGGCCATGCTCTGCGCGGTTGCCTGCAGCTCGGTGGCCGAACTCGTGACCATGGAGATGATGCCTCCGACCGCGTCCTCGAAACGGTCGGCCATGGCCTTCATGGCCGCCTTGCGCTGTGCCTCCGCCCCGGCCCGCGCCAGGACCGTCTCCTCCTCGAGGGCCCGCATCCTGATCAACCCGTCCTTGAACACCTGCACCGCGTCGGCGATGGTGCCGATCTCGGTCCGGGCGCCCTGATGCGGGATCGTCACCGAGAGGTCGCCGGCCGCCAGGGCCTGCATCGGCTGAACCACCGATCCGATGCCGCGCGTGACCCCGCGAACGATCAATGCCGCCGAGAGCGCGGAGATGACGAGACTGAGCGCGATGGCACCGATCCCCCAGGCACGCGTCGTCTCGAATACGGCCTTGCTGTCCGTCTCGGCGGCGCTGGCCCCTTCGTTATTCATCGCGACCAGCTTATCGAGAGCCGCCGAGGCCGCGCGGCGCGGAATGATGCCTTTCTGCTCATACAGGTCGTAGGCCTGTGCCTTCTGACCGGCGCGCGAGAGATCGAGAATGGACCGGCGCACCGCCTCGAAGTTCCCGGCTTCACGGGTGAACGTTTCGTAAAGGGTCTTCTCCTCCGGTGAGGCGATCATCGGTTCGTAGGCGGCCTTCTTCTCGTCGAGCTTCTTGCCGAAACGCTCCATATCCTTCTCGATACTGGCGACCAGTGCCGGGTCGGTGGCCTGCGTGTGCCGGAGAACGAGCGCGCTCGTCCGCGCTGTGAGCGTATCGATCTCACCGAGAATACGTACGCTCGGCAGCCAGTTGGTCTCGATCTTGAGCGCCTGCTCGCGCATGCGTTGTGTCCCGAGCAGGCCAAGCACGCCCAGCCCGACGGTAAGGAGGGTCAGGATCAAGAAGGCCGCAACCAGCTTCGTGCGGATGGAAAGATTTTGGAAAGACACGATGATCTCCGAACGCTGCCACTCAAGAATCCATAGGCAGCCGTGTAGGGATCATCATTGGAAATCGTTAAACGAACACCCATTGGTGTTGCGAATACCAAGCGGCGCTCGACATCCCTGAGCCAATAGGCGGGGGCCATAGCAGGAGCGCTATACCTATGGCCTTGCGGATGCCGTCCGCGTGCCGCCCAACCTTACCGTGGAGATCGATCGGCTTCGTGACTGGGCGCATCGACGGCAATGGGCTCGATCTCCAGGCCCGTCGTATCGTCGACGAAGCGAGCGAGGTCGACGCCGCGGTTCCGCTGCGCCCAGGCTCCCATCATCAAGACGGGGAGGAAGTCGCGCGCTGCTGCTGTCAGCACATATTCCTCACGCCAACGGCGTCCCCGCTTGAGCCGCCCGGCACATTCAATCCAAACGGATTCGAACGAGGGTGCCGGCTCGACACGAATCGTCGGATGAGCGAGGCGGCAAGCAACTGCATGTTCGCTCCAGCAATGCCGTCGCCGAGGCCGGGCGATACGCGGCCCATCGGATTGTCTTGACGCTCCGTCTCATGGGACGGTCGGCACAGCTTCCCAGCTTCTGCCAACAAGAGCGCATTCCCACGACGCGGAAACCGGCTCGTCGAAACAAGACGCGTCACGACAACAACCGGGAGTCGTATCGGGCCAGACCATATCCGGTCGGATATGACTCTTCTGGTGAGAACCAGACGACCTGTGCTGCCAGATAGAGCTCAGACTCCGTCCTGTAAGTCATGGATGGTCTTTGTGCGGTGGCGATTTAATCGGGAAAAGCTGCCGTTCTGAGATTCGATGTGTCTGAATATTCAGAGATCGAATGCCGTGTTTGTCGTTTCTATCAAAGCTGTGGGCTGCGAGGCACTCACCAACACTGTGACCGCGCCAATTTCTCAATTGTTGAGGGACGCTTTTTCGCTTAACGCCCAAGCATGCGGTGGGGGCAAATCATCGCTGCGAGGGGCGGCAGGTGATCATGGAACAGTTTCCGCATGGGCTGCGTGGGGAAGAAACCTCCGCAGAGCTTGGGGGCTACCGCCAGGAACTGAAGCGAACTTTGGGTTCGTTTCAAGTCTTCGCCGTTTCCTTTGCCTTCATTTCGGTCGCCGTCGGGATATTCGGCACCTTCGACGACGTCCTTCGCAGTGCAGGCCCGGTCGGGATCTGGCTCTGGGCGATCGTGGCGATCGGGCAGACCTTCGTCGCCCTCGTCATCGCACAGTTCGCGGCCCGCATTCCCCTGACGGGCTCGTCCTATCAATGGGCGTCGCGCCTCGCCAATCCGGCAATCGGCTGGTGGTTCGGTCTCTTGAGCTTCTGTTACCTCGGCATCGGCGTGGTGGCGGTGGACAACGCACTCGCCAGTCAGGCGCTCATGCCCTTGCTCGGCATGGCGCCCGACGAGCAGACGGCCCGGTGGATCACCTTGGCGATCCTGCTGGTCCAGGCCGTGCTGACCATCGTGTCCACGCGCCTCGTCGGCCTGATCAACGGGACCGCCGTCGGCATCGAGGTGATGATCGTCATCCTGCTCGTGATCCTTCTGCCGATCGCGATCGCAATGAACGGGATGGGCTCCTTCGCCAACTTGACCTCCCGCGGGACGGCCGCCGCCGACCCCGATTATTTCAAGGTCGGCGGGGGCCTGATGCTCGCCATGCTGATGGGCCTCTCCACCCTCGTGGGCTTCGACGCCGCGGCCAATGTCGCCGAGGAGGCCAAGGACCCGTTTCGCAGCGTTCCTCGCGCCATCGTTGGATCCGTCGTCGCCGCGGGTGTGCTGGGGCTGCTTTTCCTGATCGCGCTCACCGTCGCCATTCCGGATGTCCAGCGGATCACCCTGAGCGACTCGCCGGTGGCCGAGATTCTCCACGACCAGTTCGGCCCCATGATGAAGACGATCATGATGGCCGCGGTGACATTCGCCTTCTTCGCCTGCGGAATGGTCGTGATGGCGACCGCGGCACGGCTGGTCTACGCGATGTCGCGGGACGGCCGCTTTCCCGCGTCGCGTCTGATGAGCCAGGTCCACCCGCGGACGCAGACGCCGATTCCGGCGACGATCCTGGTCCTCGTCGGGGGCATACTTCTCATGCTTGCGCTTCCGGGCGAGGCGCTTCTGCAATTGATCACGGCGTCCACGATCCTGCCGATCCTCAGCTACGGCGTCACGGTCATTCTCTATCTGGCCGTGCGAAAGAAGCTCGACCGACGGGTCGGCGCCTTCGACCTGGGCGCTTTCGAGGTACCCGTCGCCGTCATCGCCCTCGTCTGGCTGATGGGCGCGCTGTTCGTGCTGGTCACGCCCGATGCAGCTTTGGTCCCCGACTTGATCGTGGTGGGGCTGCTCGTCACGGGCGGCGTCTATTTTCTCTACCTTCTCAGGTTCAATCGCACGGCCCTTCAGGTCGAACCGCCCACGGCCACTCTGCCCACGGTCTCGCTGCCCACATCGTGACGCCACAACCGACCGACCGAGATGTGCGTCCGGCGACTCTTTCGCTTCGGGACAACCAGAAAGTGAGCGCCGTGGCAAAGTCAGCGACCAGAATCAGGACCATGCACGTGCTGGCTGCGTTGCTGGCCTCCATCACGGCGACCTTCCTCACCGCTCCGGCACGGGCGGACGAAGGGGGAGCGAACCTGTATCTGGCCGGCTCCTTCGCCAGCATGGCGGCGGTGCCGGGCATGCCGGGATGGTCGACGAGCCTGACCTACTACCACTCGACCGCAAGGGTTCAGAACGTCTCCGAGAGGGCTGACCTCGCCTATGCGGGGATCACCTATTCCCTCCCAACGCCGGTGCTCGACGGGCAATTGTCCCTCAGCCTGTTCGGCGCATTCGGCGGGATGGCCGTCGCCATCACCGATGTGAGGAACGATTCCCGGGTTGGAATCATGGACCTGACGCCAGCCGCTTCGATGCGCTGGAGCGCCGGAAATCACAACTACCTCGTCTATACCCTCACGAACGTCCCGTCCGGCACCTACAACTCATCACGCCTGGCCAATTTCGGCATCGGGCATTGGGGCCAGGACGCCGGTTTCGGCTACACCTATTACGATAAGGACTTGGGCTACGAACTCTCGGCCGTCGCCGGCATGACGTATAATTTCGAGAATACCAAGACACAGTATCAGAACGGTATCGACGCACATATCGACTTCTCGGCGTCGAAGTTCATCGGCGACCAATACCAGATCGGGCTGGTCGGCTACGTCTATCAGCAGGTGACCGGCGATCGCGGACGCGGCGCTACATTTGGCCCGTTCAAGGGCAGGGTCTTCGCGGCGGGACCCCAAGCCGGCTACCTGTTTCCGGTGGGCGACGCCCAAGGGTATCTCAACCTCAAATTCTACCGCGAGTTCGAAGCGGAGAACCGCCCGGCGGGATGGAATCTGTGGCTGACCATCGCGATCTCGCCTCGGGGCGCATGAGAGGACGCGCTGGGTTCCTGGTCGCGGCCCGGGCAACGCATTGCGTCGAGCCGGGGACGGGATCGAGCGAACCCAGCGGCGTCACGTCGAGGAATCCTTCGTGGACGTCTGGCGCATTTGCGTCCCACGCGGCTATTCCCTCCGGAGTAGGGTCTAGCGCGTCGAGGACAGACATCATGTGGCAGACGGTGTTCACCGAATTCACTGCCGGGCCGAAAGCCGATCCGGCCGATCTCGACCGTGCCGAGGCCGAACTCGGTTTCCCGCTGCCGGAAAGCTACCGTAGCTTCTGCCTCGAATGCGGTGCAGGGCTCGCCTGCGGTTCCATCCGCATCGCGATTCCGAGTTCCACCGAGAGCGCGGACCTCGTGACCCGCTCGGAACTGATCGCGCACAGCATCGCCTCCGTGATCGAGATGCGGGAGGGCCATCGTTTCGATATCGAGGGGGACGATCCGAGCGTGGTCGAGCGCGCCTGTTTCTTCGGTGAGACCGAAGCGGGCGAGTTCCTGTTCTGGGACGTGGTCGTCGGCACGGACCAGACCGAGCGCCGGGAATACGAGATCTGGGTGATGGGCGCCGATCTCGAATCGGTGCGGTTCGGGGGGAGCGACCTTCCCGACCTCATGCGACGGGTTCAGGGCCCCGCCGTGCGCGGCATCCTCGGCATGGGCGCGGAGCCCCTGCCCTCCACCTTCCTGGGCCAGGTCTCGTGACGGAAGACGAGGTCCGGGCGTTCGTCGCGGCGTCCGCAGGCGGCCGACGCCTCATCGGGATCGATCTCGGAACCAAGACGATCGGGCTCGCCCTGTCCGATGTGGGCCGGCAGATCGCCTCGCCGCTCGAGACCATCCGCCGGGTGAAGTTCACCCCCGACGTCGCGCGCCTGCGCCTCCTGTGCGAGGCTCACCAGGTCGGCGGCCTCGTCATGGGGCTGCCCCTCAACATGGACGGTAGCGAAGGGCCGCGCGTCCAGGCCACGCGCTCCTTCGTGCGCAACATGAAGCCCCTGCTCGACCTGCCGGTGCTCTTCTGCGACGAGCGCCTGTCCACGGCGGCAGTGACGCGGGCCTTGATCGCGGCGGATGCCTCTCGGGCCAAGCGCGGTGAGGTCGTCGATATGCTGGCGGCCGCCTACATCCTCCAGGGCTGCCTCGACCAGATCCGGGGTCTGCTAGGTGACGAGGAGCGCGAGGAGCGCGACGCCTACTGAGGGGAGCGGCGCGTCACGCCGCCGCCGGCGGCTCGTCGTCTCCGGGCTCGGCCGGCGAATTGAGGATGTCCTCCAACTCGTCCACCAGCATGTCGATCTGGTCCTGGCTCGCCAGTACCTTGAGGGTCTGGCCGCTCTCGGTGGCGAGGGCGAGCTCGATTCCCGCGCCGGAGCGCGTGGCGAGGATACGGGCGAGTTTGTGCGTGGCGCTCATGCGGGTCTCCCGTTCGGTTCAGTGTTGGATGGTTTCGGCGGCCAGCAGGGCCACCGCCACGGCCGGGCCGCAGGTGGAGGCCCAGTCGGCGCCCTCCTCCGCGAGCGACGGCGCGATGAGGTCGGTGAGCGCCACGGCCGGGCGTCCCAGGCGCCGGGCCAGCCGCTCTGCCAGGAATCGCCCCGCCCCGCAGACGATCAGGGGCGCATCCGCCGCGATGTCGGGGCGCGAGAGCAGGATCGCCGCCGCGTCGTGGAGGGGACGGAGCTGACATTCGGCGAAATGCGCCGCGAGAGCGCGCCAATCCGCTGAGCCTCCCTCCGCATGGTCGCGGCCGATCATACGGGCGAGGCGGATCTCGGTCTCGGGGATCGATTTGCCCTTCATGTCGGCGCTGTGCTGTTGGTCGGCCCCCTCGGGCAGGTCGCCGGTGAGCCGGTAGACGTCGGCCGTGGTGGCGAAGGTTTCGGCCATCAGGCCGGTGCGTCGGCCCTTGAACGGCGCGGAGGCGGTGAAGGCGAGGACGGGCGTGCGCACCACGCCGGAATAGACCAGTTCGCCCGTCTCCAGGCGCTCGGCGTCGCTGTAACCGGTGGCGGCGGGGTGGCCGTCCACGATGGGGATCAGGTCGGCCGTGGTGGAGCCGATATCGACGAGGAGCGCGTTCGCCGCGTGGCGGCCAGCCAGGGCCGCCGTGGCGTGCCAGTTCGCCGAGGCCACGTCGATGGCGGCGCCCGTCGCCTCGCCGGGCGCGAGGAGCCCGGCCCGGCCACCATAAATCCGCACCGAACCGGCGAGATTCGCGCTCGCCCAGGCGGAGAGCTGCGCCACGCCATCGGTGCGGTCGGAGAAGCAGTCGGTGAGTTCGCCCGTCATGGTGACGACGTGTTCGGCCTCGCCGCGCGCCCAATCCGGCAGCTGCGAAAACGTCTCGTCGAGGGCGGGAAGGCCGCGCCAGAGACGGCAGGGCGCCTGCACCACCGCCTCGACCCGGCCGCCCCGAACCAGGGCCGCCTTGACATGGACCCCTCCGAGATCCCAGCCGATCACCGGGTTGTGCGTGGATGCGGCAGATGTCACGGGCAAGTCCGTACAGGGAGGAACGCGATGAAGGATGGGTTTCGGATCGTTCCGGTGATCGACCTGCGCCACGGAGAGGTGGTGCGGGCCAGGGCCGGGGATCGCGACTCCTATGCCCCGATCGTGACGCCCTTGGCAAAGGGATCGTCGCCCGGGGAGGTCGCGCGGGGGCTGGCGGACGCGATCGCCGCGCACATCCTCTATGTCGCCGATCTCGATGCGATCATCGATGGCAGGCCTCCCGATCTCGGCAGTCTCACGCAGGTCGCTCTCGCCTGTCCGGGCGTACAGCTTTGGGTCGATGCGGGATTCTCAGGGGCCGCCGGCGTCGATGCGTTCCTGGCGGAGGGGTTGGGCCGCCCGGTGATCGGTAGCGAGAGCCAGCACGATGCCGGCTTGGTGCGAGCGCTGGGAGACCGCGCGGTCTTCTCCCTCGATAGCCGGGGGGCCGAGAGGATGGGGCCGGCGGAACTCCATGACGAGCCGGCGCACTGGCCTTCCGAGGTCATCGTGATGACCCTGAGCCGTGTCGGCGCGGGGACCGGGCCGGATCTCGACCGCCTGTCCGAGATCCGCAGGACCAGCCCCGCGACGCGGCTCTACGCGGCGGGCGGCGTGCGCGGACCGGGGGATGTCGCCGCGTTGGAGGAGATCGGCGTTACGGGCGCCCTGGTGGCCACCGCGATCCACGACGGGACGCTGCGGCGGTAGAGGGGCGATCCAAGAGTGTCGAGGCCATAAAAAAACGAGGCGGCCAGAGCCGCCTCGTTTCATGTTTCATCGTCCGAGGAAGATGGAAGCCAGTCGCTGGAGCAGGCCCCGCGGTGCGGGCGGAGGCGCGCTCTGCCCAGGACTGTCCCCGATCTAAGCGTTCGACGCGAAGGGGTGCGAAGCGGAGTTGCGCTGCTCGGTGGCGTAGGCAGCGGTGGGCTCGCCCTTGACGGCGCGCTGGATCGACAGCTTCACGGCGTCGTAGTTGTACTTCTGGATCTTGGCGTCGTCGGCAGCTTCCCAGTGAATGAACACGCCGACCAGGATGAACAGGTCGTCGGCTTCGTCAGCGGGGATGATGCCTTCGGCAACGGCGTCCTGCACGGCCTTGGCAACGCCGTACTGGGCGGGGCCGAACATCTGGACGGCCTGACGGGCGTCGTTGATGGTGACCTTGTTGAACATCAGGGTGTTCGGCTTGCAGGGCAGGTTCGGCGCGATGACCGCGAGCAGGCTGGTGAAGCCGTGCTTGTTGTTCACGAGGCCGTTGCAGAAAGCCGTCTCGGCCGGCGAACCGCGCGGTCCGATGATGAGATCGATGTGGGCGACCTCGTTGCCATCGCCGACGAGAGCCTCGCCGACCAGAACTTTGTTGATCTTCGCCATGTGGGGTTTCTCCCAGGAGTCTTGAAAAAGCATGACCGCCCCGTAGTTTGGCGCGGCCGAAAGCCATCCTTGTTCACGGCGTCCAGTCCCATGAGGACCGGACCGGTTTGCCCGGATCGCGGCGCGGACCCTACTCTGGGGTCTCTGCCGGAACAACCCTGCAGGGGGGGCGGATTCGAGCAAAATCTTTGTCTAACGGGGGGTTGAACGCGCCGTTTCATGAATTATGGCGCACTCCGCCGGCACCGGGTGGCCGGTGTCACGGCTGTTCCATCCCGGCCGCCAGCAATTGGTCGGCGAAGAGGGTGGCCACCGTCATGTCCGCGCTGGTGCCCGGATTGAGGTTCTGGCCCTTCCACGAGCGGTCCCGTGCCAAGAGCTCGGTGACGGGGTGCGTGGCGAGATCGAGAGAGAGAAGCTCCGCCGCCTCGGCGCGCAGGGCGTCGGCGCGGTCTGGCCCGTGCTTGCGCGCTACATGGCTGTCGGGGACGGCCGCGAGGTAGCCGAGGAAGACCGCGGTCGTGCTCCAGGGGGGCGTGAGACCCTTGCCGCGCGCCGCCGCCAATGCGGGCAGGCCGATGCCGAAGATGTCGGCGAAATCGGTGACGTAGGCGCGGGCGATCCGATCGCGCGGGGCCGCCTCTGCCATGGCAGCGACGAGGCTGGCGGGCGCTACCGATTCGGTCACGTCGTGCCGCTCGACTCGGCCGAGGCCGCCCGGATTGGCGGCGCGAATCGCCGCGAAGACGTCGGTCGCATCGGCGGCGTCGAGGGTAACGAGAACGTGGCTCAACGCCTCGCGCAAGGGGCCGCCGCGTTCGGCGGCGAGCGCCAGGGGCGCGCAGAGGAGGAGGATGCCGAGATTGGTGTTCTGGCCCACCGCGCCGAGGGTCGCCTCCATGGCGGTGCGCACGCGCCGGCCGACCCGCGCGCCGGGTTCCGCGAGATGGGGAGCGGAGATTTCGGCGCTCGTGACGAAATCGGCCACCGCCATGCGGTGGCCGTCGCCGAAGACGTGGACGTTTCCGGGTTTCAGGGCATCGAGCTCGGCCAAGCAGCACGCCTGGTAGGCCGTGGCGATCGCCTCCGGCGAGAGCCGGCTCATCCCGATGCCGCGAGGAGCCGGGGGGGCCTCGCTGCCCGTACGGCGTTGAGGAAGCCCCGGGCTACGGCGGCCGCGACGTCGACCTCGGTGACCTGCTGCAGGCCCGACCAGGCCGGCATGGAATTGACTTCGAGGACGAGGTATCCGCCCTCCCCGTCTTCCACGAGGTCGATGCCGGTATAGTCGACGCCGATGGCGGCGGCGGCCCGCTCGGCGAGCTCGGCAGCCTTCTCCGGCATCGCCCAGGGCAATGGCCGGCCCCCGCGATGGACGTTGGTGATCCAGCCGTCGCCTTCGCGGATCATGGCGGCGATAGCCCGGCCCTCGCAGACGAAGACCCGGTAATCGCGCCAGAGGCCGTCGTTCCGCGCGATGTAGCGCTGGAGATAATAGACCCGCGACACGGCCTCTTCGGCGGGCAGGTCTTCCGGCCGTTCGATCAGCTGCAAACCCTCGCCCTGCGAGCCGAAGAGCGGTTTGAGCACCAGCGGCCGGCCCGGTCCCGCCTCGTGGGCGACGCAGGCGGCGGCGGCCTCGCGGCTGGAGAAGACGAAGGTGTCGGGGGTGGGAAGTCCGGCCCTGGCGACGAGGAGGCTCGTCATGGCCTTGTCCACCGAGCGCTCGATGGCACCGGGGGAATTCCACACCGTGACCCCGGATGCGACGAGGGCGTGGAGCACGCCGAGCCGCATGGTGGTGGCCTCGAAGGTACCCCCGGCGATGGTGCGCAGGAGGACGCCGTCGGGCAGGCCGTCCGCGAACCCCGGCACCCGCAGCGGCTCACCCGCGCCGGTGACCACCGCCACGTCGGCGAGCGAAAACAGCACCGGCTCGGCGCCGAGATGTTCCAGGGCGGCCCTCAATCGAGCCTTGTGCCAGTTGCCGTTATCGGCCGCGAGCCCGATGCGCATGTTGTTCGCAACCTCGACGTCGATCCCTCTCCCCCTTGCGGGAGAGGGTGGCCCGCGAAGCGGGTCGGGAGAGGGGAGCGCCGGTTCCGGACAGGGCTTCCCCTCTCCCGGTCGCTCCGCGACCACCCTCCCCCGCGGAGGGGGGAGGGTTGCGTGATGGGCCTCAGCTGAAGGAGGCTTCCACCAGTTCCGGCATCAGCCGGCCACCGCGGAAGCTCTTGCCGGTGGTCACCGAGGTGACGATGACCTCGGCCGGGCTGAAGAGCGCGCCGTCGATCTTGTAGAAATCGCCGTTCACCCGGCCGAAGATCTCGGCGAAGGGCGCCCCATGATCGGCGGAGGTGGTGGAGGGAAGCTGCTCAGCGAGTTGCTTGGCATCCGCCTCGTCGGCCTCGACGAAGAGCTGCACCCGGCCACCATAGATGATGGCGTCGTTGGTGCGGCCCATGGCCTGGATGAAATCCGGATGCTGCGGCGAGAGCGGGGCCGAGCCGATGCCGTCGACGATCTTGTGCAGGTCGAAGCCCACGGTATGGGCCTTGTGCAGGGCGACTTCGAGGACGCGGGCGACGACCTGTGTCGAGCCGGCCAGCGACTGGGTCGGTGCGTAGATGAAGGTCAGGGCCTCGGCCGACAGGCCGCAGGCCTCGGCGACCTTGGCGATGACGGAGGCGGGCGGTCCGCCGGCGGCTTCGAGCACCAGGGCGGTCCGGCTGGCCGTGTCACGGTAGCCGAGCTCGTTATAGAGGTCTTCCACCACCGAGACGGCGCGGCCGGGGCCGGAACCCAGGGCGAAGAAACCGGAATCCCCGGTCTCGTCGGCAAGCGACCAGCCGGCATACTGGCTGCCGAGGCAGGCCAGAACCGGATCGGCGGAATGCACCACGACGGAATAGGGCCAGGACGCGATCGGTCCTGTGGGAACGATCGAGACGGTGCCGAGGCCGCCGAGGCAGATCTCGGCGATGCGCCGTCCGGCCTCGATGGAGCCGCGCACGGTGGCGCCGGCATCGACCATGCGCGCGCCGTTCTCGGTGGTGACGGCAAGGCGCAGGGCCTCGGCGTCCGCCACTAGCTTCTCCACGAGGGGAGCGGACAGGGCGTTCAGGCTCGGCGTGGTCCGGAGCGTGGCGGGGGGATGGGTGGTCATCGGGCTTCCTCCGTCGGGGCGAGCAGGGTCCGCAGAGTGGCGGCCCGGACACGCAATAGGTCTCGGGTGGCGGCCGAGTCCGGACCTTGGGCGAACACGGTGCATAACGGTGCATCGCGTGCCACGGGGGCGCCGGATTGTGGGCGGTCGCGAACGAAATCCGGCCAGTCGAGGGGCGGCATCGGCGCGTAGCCGGCTGCCGCGTACCAGATTTCCGTGGCCGCCGCATCCACCGGTGCTGGTTCGATTCGCGGCAAAACGCCGAGGCTCGCGTCGATATGCGCGGTCAGCAGTGGCGTGTTGCGTCGGTCCAGGATGTCCAGCGTGGCTCCTGGGCGCGGGTTGATCTCGGTGAGCCACCATCCCGCCTCGGAGACGAGGAGGTCGGCGCTGGCGAGGCCGCGAAGCCCCGTCGCGGCGACGAGGCTACCAATCGCCGCCGTGATCGCGTCGAGGGCGGGGGCGGCCAGGAAAGGCGGCTCGTGGGCCGCCCGTTCCAGCGCACCGGCATAGCGGAAGGGGCGTAAGGCAGACGGCGCGCTCCATTGCTCGGTCACCGCCAGGATCGCCACCTCGCGCCCGTCGGCCAGGAAGGCGACCGCATGGGCTGTTCCATCGACGCGTCTCTGGAAGTAGGCGCCGGGTGGGGCCCGGCCCATGCCCGCGGGGCGGATATGGCTGCCGCCGGACCCGCCGGCACGCTTGACCAGCCAGCCCGACCGGTCAGCCAGAAGGTCCCGTGTCACTTCGGGATGGGGAATCGCGTGCCGCGCGCAGAGGGCGGCGAAGGCGAACGGATCCTTCAGGGCCCGGACCGAGCGGGGCGTGGCCCCCAGCAGCCTGTGGCTCCGGCCCAGTTCCTCCATCAGATCCGGGGCGGTCTCGAAGCCGCTGCCGAGAACCAGTCCGATCGGTGGCTTGTCCGTCTTGGCGGCCAGGGCATCGAGCCCGGCCAGAACGCCCTCCCCCGTCAGCCCTTCGCCGAAACGGCCCTCGGCGGGGCGATAGCCTTCGGCGAGGGCGCGGGTGTCGGCATCGCCGAAGAGGTCGAGGACATAGGGGCGCAGGCCCGCCCTGCGCGCGGCCTGCGCCAGAGCGCGCCCGGACTGGGCGGCGATGAGAAGTGCGTCACCCTGGGACGGACGCCGTTCGGATGATGCTGCCATTGCGGCGATCGCTTCGGATCACTCCTACGCCGCTCCCACCACCCTGCCTCATCCTGAGGCGACGAGCAAAGCGAAGGCCTCGAAGGAGGCTTCCAGTTTGCTCGGCGGGAGCTGGAGACCTCCTTCGAGGCCCGCTTTCGCGGACACCTCAGGATGAGGTCATGGGTAGGATCGAGCGAGCGGACGAGTGCCCGTCAGCCGGCTACCTCGACGGCGACCTTGTAGGCGTCGCGGAAATCGAGGCAGAGGGGCTCGTCGGCAGCGAGAATCTGGCGGAACAGGCGCGACTGGGTCTGGTACTTGACGTTGCCGACCGCGAGCGCGCCGATGCCGATACCCTTGCCCGTGGGCAGCGCCACGTCCTTGGCGTTCACGTCGATTCCAGCGATGCCGGCGGGCGGTACTGCGTTCACGTCGGAGGCGACGAGGAGCTTCGGCGCCGATTCGAGATCCGTCGCCGACAGGATCGGGACGCCGGCCGGGCCGGCCGAGAGGATCACGTCGGCCTCGGCGATGGCGGCGCGGCGCGCATCGCCGGTGGAGCCGTCGACGGCGCCGACATCAATGCCGAAGCGCCATTTCATCGTGAAGGCGATCTTGCTGACACGCTCCTCGCCATCATGCCCGACGAGGACGGTCTTGGCGCCTTCCAGCGCGCCGATCACCGCCGCCACATAAGCCACGACGCCGGCTCCGCCGAAGATGACGATGCGCTTGCCCTTCAGGTCGGTGCCGAACTTCGCTTTGAGGGCGCGGGTCACCTCGGCGACCATGGCGGCACCGGTGGTGAAGGACCCGGCCGGATCGGCCACGATGTGATTGGCGAAGGGCGGTACCAGGGCTTTCTTCGCCCGGTCCATCATGTCGAGGGCATCCTCGGCATTCTTACCGCCGATGAAGATGCTGGTGCGCGTACCGTCCTGGGGCGAGCGGGAGAAGATCGAATCCTGCACCAGGGAGGTCACGTCCGGCAGGGTTACGTCCGTATAGGTCGCGATCGTCTCGAAGCCAGCATCCACAGCCATGTTCACGTCGAACGGGCTCATATGCTTGAGGGGCGTCAGCATATGCAGAATCGAACGGGCCATCGTCTGTCTCCTCCGCAAGTGTCCGACTCCCTCGCGGGGTCGCCTCTCGCATGGTTTCTTTCACGTCTACATCCAGAACCGGCCTGGGCCGGCATGGTCAAGCGTCGCTCATGCGCCAGGTTCCCTTAAAGTCGCGTGACCGAGGCGCCGCTGTTGCGTCCGCGCGCGATCACGAAGCGCAGGGAACCGGGACGTTCGAGGTCGGCCTTGAGCGCCTGGGCCTCGGCCTCCGACGCCAGGAGGGCGAAGCCGGTCGGCCCCCATGAACTCTGGCCGTAGCCGGCCACCCCTCTGGCGGCGATCGCCGCAAGGGCCTCCGCCACGGCGGGGCTCGCATAGCGCCCTCCCTGATGCGGCGCGAAGTGGTCGCCGATCAACCGCTGGATGGTGGTGATGCCGGCCCCGAATCCTTCGGGCTCCGCCGTGGCGACGGAGGGCAGCACCTGCATCAGTACGATGCGGCAAATCTCGGCCGCCTGCGCCTCCGGGAAGCGCGGCAGGTCTCGGAAGGCCTCGACCTCACGGGTGCCATGCACTCCCGTCATGCCCTCGTCGAGGATGAGCAGCACCCGCCACGCTTCAGGATAGGCGAGACGCGCGATCAGGGGCGGCGGGCCATTGCTGGCGTCTCGGCCCCCGTCGACGATCAGCCCGCCTTGGGTGAAGGCGGCGAGGCCCACGCCGGACCGGTTGCCACGGTCGAGGGCATCGGCGAAGGCATCGGGTGAAAAGGGACGGCCGTCGAGGGCGGCCAGCGCCGCGGCGACACTCAGCGCGAGCTGCGTGCCCGAGCCGAAACCGGCATGGGCGGGGATCGCCTGGTCCACCTGCAAGGCGGCGTGCCCTGCGATGCCGAGATGGCGCGCCGCCGCCTCGGCATAGCCCCTGGCGCGCCCGGCCTCGAACCCGTCCACCCGGAGCGCCGCCGCCGGCCTCGCGGTGAGATCGATGGAGGGGGCGTCGACCGCGAGGCCGATGCTCCCGAAGCGCCGGCCGAGGCCGCCATGAAGATCGAGAAACCCGAAATGCAGGCGCGCGGGTGCATGCACCCGGACTGCGCCGCGTGTCGCCGCTTCCTGGCTGAGAGGCCGTTCGTCGGCGATCCGGTCCACGGCGAGCTCCTTTATCGTGACACGCTCCCGTCCTGGCGCGTGTCAGCCGCATCCTCGTCCCGTCGGTCGGTGGCGGGAGCAAAACCGCGCTCGAGACGACGGCCCGGTTGCCGGCTTCTCCCACGGAGGGCCGACCGCTCGCAAGCACCGCCCGCCATCTCGAACCCCATTGCCTCCATGCGATTGCCCCGAAGCGGCGAGCGTGGGGGGTTGCTTGCGACGTCTCCGCGATGCAAACGTGCCGGCCCACTAGGAATGGACTGGCGCAGTCCCGCCGTGCGCGACGCTGAACACAGCGCGTGCCGGGCCCTCGTTCTCCAAGGTGAAGGCATGGCTGCCTGGGTAAAGGGTGGTGCGGTGGACGTGAGCGCGGCGGTGGAGGCCGCCGCGACGCTCCTCGCCACAGCGAAGACTCCGATCGTCACGGGGTTGAGTGCGGATACGAGCGCGGTGAGGGCGGCCTATCATCTGGCCGGACTGATCGGCGCCTCCGTCGATCCCGCCGGTGGCGACGGACTCTATGCGGAGCTCGGTCCTCTCAGTCAGTTCGGTAACCTCAACACGACGCCGGCCGAGGCGATCGGCCGGGCCGATGCCGTGCTGGTTGTCGGCCTTCGACCGTGGGACCGCCCGATCGTGCAGGAGATCGCCTCCTCCGCGCCGGTGCGCGGCCGCGCCGCCGGCTCCGAGCGGACGCTGCTCTCCCTCGGCGGTCCCGGCAACGGAGCCACGCGGCACGTGGCCTATCCCGCCGATACCGGCGGGCTCGCCGTCTCGGTGGCGCATCTGCGCGCTTACGTGAAGGGCAACCTCTCCGGCGAAGCGGCCTTTGCAGACCTCGCCCGTCGTCTCACGACCGCGCAATACGGCGTCGTTCTCTACGATGCGGCCGAGCTCGGTGAGCTCGGCGTGGAGATGCTGCAGGGTCTGGTCCGCGACCTCAACGACCTCACGCGTTTCTTCGCGCTCTCCATCTCCGACGGGTTCCAGGGGCGTGCCGTGACCCAGCTCGCCTCCTGGACCACCGGCCAGCCGCCGCGGGTCGGTTTCGGACGCGACCTGCCCGAGCATGATCCCTGGCGGTTTGATAGCGCGCGCCAGGTGGCCGCCGGTGAAGTCGATGCCGCCCTGTGGCTCGCCGCCATCCCTGCCCCACGCCCGGACTGGCTCGGCAGCCTGCCGACCATCGCCATTGTCGGCGAGGGCAGCCCCGAGGCCACGGGCGACGTCGCCGACATCGTCATCGCGGTGGGCGTGCCCGGCGAGACCGCCGGCGGCGCCCTGTGGAACGAGCGTCGCGCGGCGATCACCTATTCGCCCCCCGTCGGCCAACCGGCCGACCTCACGGCGGCCGGCGTGCTCGCCGCCATCCAAGATCGCCTCACGCAGAAGAAGGGCGTCTCATGCTGATCCTGATCCAGGGCGGCCGGGTCGTCGATCCTACCGCCGGCCGCGACGGTATCGGTGATGTCTGGATCGAGGACGGCCATGTCGTCGCCGCCTCCGAGCGCAAGCCCGACCGGACCATCGATGCTTCCGGTTGCGTCGTGATGGCGGGCGGCGTCGAGGTGCATTCGCATATCGCCGGCGGCAACGTGGTGATGAGCCGCCTGCTGCTGCCCGATCTCTATGCCAGCGAGGCCGCGCCAGAAGGCCATCCCTTTGCTCATGCCGGCGGCTCCGCCGCCTGGATCGGCGCGAATTACGCGCGGATGGGCTACACCGTCGCCGTCGAGCCGGCGATGCCGCCGACCAACGCGCTCGCGACGCAACTCGAACTCGCCGACATCCCGCTGCTCGACCGCGGCGCCCTTACGGTGATGGGCAACGATGACCAGCTCCTCGAATTGCTGCGCCAGCGCGAGGGCAAGGCGGCGGTGCGGGACCTCGTCGCCCTCTCGGTGGCGACCTCGCGGGGCCTCGGCGTCAAGTGCATCAATGCGGGAGGCGCATCGGCCTTCAAGGACGGGATGCTCAATCTCAGCCTCGACGAGGAGATCCCGGTCTACGGGCTCACCACCCGCAAGATCATGAACGCCCTCCTCGACGCGGTGGAGGAGATCGGTGTCCCGCACCCGCTCCACGTCCATGCCAACAATCTCGGCATTCCCGGCGCCGACGATTCGTTCGTGGCGACGATGGAAGCGGCGGAGGGACGGCGCATCCACTTCGCCCATGCGCAATTCTATGCCTATGGCGCGGCCGATCCCGCCAACCCGGCCACCGGCGGCTTCCGCTCTGCGGCCGAGCGAATCACGGAGGCGATGGAGCGGCACCCCAACGCCACGTTCGACGTGGGTCAGGTCGCCTTCGGCCAGACCGTGACGATCTCGCTGGACGTGATCCGCCAGTTCGCCGGCCGCAAGGGCGCGAACCCGAAGAAGTGGATCATCACAGCAGGTGACGCGGAAGGCGGCGGCATCGTGCCGTTCCTGTACAAGCCGCGCGGCCCGGTCAGCTCCCTGCAATGGGCGATCGGCCTCGAATTGATGCTGCTGTCGGGCGATCCGGAGCGCACCATCCTCACCACCGACCATCCCAATGGCGGCCCCTTCACCGAATATCCGCGGATCATCCATCTGCTGATGGACAAAGAGGAGCGCGACCGTGAGATCGCCGGCCTGCACAACGTCATCGCGGAGCGGTCCGGCCTGTGCGGGATCGAGCGGGAATATTCCTTCTCCGAGATCGCGCAGCTGACGCGGTCCGGCCCGGCCAAGCTCCTCGGCCTCGCCGATCGCGGCCATCTCCGTGAGGGCGCCCGCGCCGATGTCGCGATCTACCGGGACGACAAGAACCGGACCGCGATGTTCGCCCGTGCCCGGCTCGTCCTGAAGGACGGTGAGGTCATCGTCGAGGATGGCGAGATCGTGAACTGGCGTTCGGGCCGCACGCTGGAGCTCGTCGTCGAATCCGACAAGGCGATGGTGACGCGCGCCGACGCCTATCTCGACGCTCGCTTCGGCACCGGCCTCGACAGCTTCACCGTACCGGACGCGGCCTTCCCCGCGGGCGACGTGTTCGAGGACGTGGCATGTCGCGCATGAAGATCCTGCAGGGCTCGAAGACGATGCGTCGCGTGAGGATGGGTGACTGACCATGGCTGACCTCACCCTCAACGGCATTCCGGTGATCGACACCTTCGCCGAGGCGTTCGACGTCGCCGGTACGGCGCTGATCATCACCAACGACACCGCCAAATGGGCGATGATCGCCGCCGTGACCATGACCGGGTTCGCTACGTCGGTGATCGGCTGCGGCGCCGAGGCCGGGATCGATTGCGAGCTCTCGCCGGAGGAGACTCCGGACGGCCGCCCCGGCGTGCGCGTGCTGCTGTTCGGCTTCGAGCCGAACGGCCTCAAGGACCAACTCCTCAAGCGCGTCGGCCAGTGCATCCTCACCTGCCCCGGCACTGCCTGCTATGCGGGCGTCGACGGGCCTCACAAGATCAAGCTCGGCGGCGCGATCCGCTATTTCGGTGACGGGTTCGCGGTGGCCAAGCGTCTGACCGACCCCGGCTCCGGCAAGGCGCGGCGCTACTGGCGTGTGCCGGTGATGGATGGTGAGTTCCTCTGTGAGGATTTCGTCCGCGCGGTGGACGGCGCGGTGGGCGGCGGCAACCTGCTGTTCCTCGGGCGCAACCATGCCGAGACCCTCAAGGTCGCGGAGATCGCCGTGGATGCCGCTCGCTCGGTGGCGGACGTGATCCTGCCCTTCCCCGGCGGCATCGTCCGTTCCGGCTCCAAGGTCGGAGCACGGACGAAAGGCATGATGGCCTCCACCAACGACGCCTATTGCCCGACCCTCAAGGGCCGGGCCGGCTCCGAACTCGCGGCGGAGGTCGGTGTGGTGCTGGAGATCGTCATCGACGGGCTCACATCCCGCTCAGTGGCCGAATCCATGCGCGCGGCGCTCCACGCCTCCACCGAGGCGGGTGCCGCGCACGGGCTCGTCGCAGTGACGGCGGGCAATTACGGCGGCAATCTCGGCCGCCACCATTATCACCTGAAGGACCTGCTCTCGAAGGAGCCGGCGAGCGAGGCTGGAGCGGCATGAGCACCCTCACCCTGCGCCAGGAGCCGCCGGAGCGGCTCGATTTCCTTCATGTTAATCCGCTCTCCCTGAGCGGCCTGACCGAGGCCGAGGCGGGGAAACTCCCCATCGGCACCAGCCGACGCGGCCTGACGCTGGGCGACGTCTTCGCGATCAGCCTCGACGGCTCCGACAGCCTGACCATCGAGGGCGGGTCATCCCGCTTCGACAGCATTGGTGCCTCGCTCAGCGGCGGTTCGATCCGGGTCGTCGGCGATGTCGGCCAGCGCCTCGGCGCAGGCATGGCATCGGGCTCGGTGACGGTCACGGGATCGGCCGGCCCCTATGCTGGATCGGGTGCCAAGGGCGGCACGATCACCATCGAAGGGGATGCCGGCGATCATGCGGGCGGCGCAGTCTATGCCGCCAAGGCCGGGCTCGACGGCGCCACGCTGGTGATCCGAGGCTCGGCCGGCGATTATCTCGGCGACCGCATGCGGCGCGGGCTGATCCTGGTCGGATCCGCCGGGGCTCATGCCGGATCGCGGATGATCGCAGGCACGATCGCGGCCCTCTCGGTGGGTGACCATCCGGGCTACGGCATGCGGCGTGGGACGATCCTCGCAGGCGGACACGGTGCCCTGAGCCCGAGTTTCGTCGAGACGGGAACGCACGATCTCGTGTTCTTGCGCCTGCTCGCCCGATCCCTGCGCGCCCTCAGCCCCGCCCATGCCGACCTCGCGGCGGGTGCGCTCAAGCGCTATTCCGGCGATCTCGCCACCCTCGGCAAGGGTGAACTCTGGGTTACGGCCGCCTGAGAAACCGGGCGAGTCCCTTGCCGGCGGCGCTCTGCGCCGTCGGCGGAGTCATCACGTATCCGTTAGCCCGGTGCGATCCTGCTGATCGACCGTTGATCGCCCCGCCCTCATTCTCCGGGGCTCTGGACGCATAGGCCACGGCGCTGGCCGGGAAGCCCGGATCGCTCAGATCATGGCTCGCAAGGTTCGTTTCGTCGGAGACGAGACGCCGGATCGGTACGATCGCTCCGTTCGAGATATGCCGGCTAGGCGTCGCCGCGACCCGAAAACCGGTTTCTACGGTACGAGTCTCAAGATCGCCGGACCTGCGCGACCCCCAATCCTGCATTTACTTGCCAGGCCCCGCTCCCATGCAGGAGCTGCGTCGTCCCCTTGAAAGCCGGACACCGTTCTCGCGAACATCACAGTGATCATTGTTGCTGATCTGAATGATGCATAATTATTCTGATTAACAAATGGTTGTAGAAGGTGTGGAGCGGATGTCGCACCGGTGGATCTGGATCATCGGTCGCTCTGAAGGAGAAATACCCTCAGGTGCGCCAGAACACGTGGCCGATTCCTAATTCCTCACCTGAGTCTAACCTTTACCCTTCGTTGACGGCTGCTGCTGTATTCGATGGATGTTGTTGCAGGAATGCGACAGACCTCACGCCCGACCAAGCCTACAAGCGCTCAGGCTTAATGCCCATCAGGACCAGACACACAATGAAAAGACTGCTTCTCGCTACGACCGTTCTCGCCGGCCTGACTGCTGTCGCTTCGGCCGCCGACCTTCCCCGTCGCGCCGCTCCGCCGGTCTTCGTTCCGGTCCCGGTCTTCACGTGGACGGGCTTCTACGCCGGTATCAACGCCGGTTACGCTTTCGACGCCGGCAAGGAAGGCCCCAACTCCTTCCCGGTGGCGAGCCGCTTCACCGCCGCTGGCACCCCGCAGGTCGCCACGTTCAGCAAGGACAGCCAGGACGGCTTCTCCGGCGGCGCGCAGATCGGTTACAACTACCAGTTCACCCCGGGTTCGGGCGTGGTCGTCGGTATCGAAGCCGACGCCCAGTACCTCGATTTCGGCGCCAAGCGTCGTGACTCGGGCGTCGTTGCCGCTCCCGGCTTCGCCATCAACGACCCGCGTGGCCTCTCCAGCCTCGACTTCTTCGGTACCGTCCGCGGTCGCCTCGGCTACGCTTTCGACCGCACCCTCGTGTACGGCACCGGCGGCTTCGCTTACGGCGCTGGCAGCACCGACCGTAGCTTCGGCGGCTTCCAGGGCAACGACGACTTCCGCACCGGCTACGCCGTCGGCGGTGGTATCGAATACGCTCTCCCCACCGACTCGTTCTTCAACTTCTTCCGCGCTTCCGCTGTGACGCTGAAGGTCGAAGGCCTGTACGTGAACCTCGATCGCGGCACCCGCAACCAGGGCGCCTTCATCATCAACACCGCCGCCAACAACGCTGTCGTGCAGTCGATCAGCAGCGGTCGTCGCGACGACGAGTTCGCCGTCGTCCGCGCCGGCCTGAACTACAAGTTCGGCACCTACTAGGATCGTCCATAATCTCCGCGCAGTCCTCCTTGAGGGCTGCGCGGCTCAGGATCGTCCTTACGAAAAACCTGGCCTCGCGGCCGGGTTTTTTGCGTTGGTATGGGTTCGTCGCACAGTGACGGGGAAGCGGTGCTTCCCCTGTCTCATGCCAGACCTCGATCAGCCCGCCTCAGCCCGCACTCGGCATCAGATATCGAGCACGGCCTCGTCGGCGAAGGCGGCGCGTTCGGAGATGAAGGCGAAACGGGCTTCGGGCTTGTTGCCCATCAGCCGCTCCACGGCGTCGCCCGTGGAGACGCGCGCCTCGTCGAGGACCGCGACGCGCAGAAGGGTGCGCTTCTTCGGGTCCATGGTCGTCTCCTTCAACTGCGCCGGCATCATCTCGCCGAGCCCCTTGAAGCGGCTGATCTCGACCTTGGCACCCTTGAACGTGGTCTTGATGACCCGCTCCTTATCGGCATCGTCACGGGCATAGGCCGTCTTCGCGCCGTGCTGGAGGCGGTAGAGCGGCGGGATCGCGAGGTAGAGATGGCCCTTGTCGATGAGCTTGGGCATCTGGCGATAGAAGAAGGTGATCAGCAGGGATGCGATATGGGCGCCGTCGACATCGGCGTCGGTCATGATGATGACCTTCTCGTAGCGAAGATCCTCGCCCTTGTAGCTGTTGCCCGTGCCGCAACCGAGCGCCTGGGTCAGGTCGGAGATGAGCTGGTTGGCGCCCATCTTGTCGCGACTGGCCGAGGCCACGTTGAGGATCTTGCCGCGCAGGGGCAGGATCGCCTGGCTGGCGCGGTCGCGCGCCTGCTTTGCCGAGCCGCCGGCGGAATCACCCTCGACGATGAAGATTTCCGAGCCGGCCGTACCGGCCTTGGAGCAATCGGCGAGCTTGCCCGGCAGACGTAGCTTGCGGGTCGCGGATTTGCGCGCGACCTCTTTCTCCTGGCGTCGGCGCAGGCGCTCCTCGGCCCGGTCGATCACCCAGTCGAGAAGTTTGTTGGCCTGGGCCGGGGAGGCGGCGAGCCAATGGTCGAACGCGTCGCGGATCGCCGTCTCGACAATCCTCGAGGCTTCCACGGTGGCGAGCTTGTCCTTGGTCTGGCCCTGGAATTCCGGCTCGCGGATGAAGACGGAGAGCATCGAGGCGCAGGTCGCCATGACGTCATCCGTTGTGACGGAGGTCATGCGCTTAGCCTGGCCGACGCGTTCGGCATGTTCGCGTAGGGCCCGCAGCAGGGCGACGCGCAGGCCGCTTTCATGCGTGCCACCCTCGGCGGTGGGGATGGTGTTGCAATAGGAGTGCGAGACCCCGTCCTCCACCACCATCCAGGCGACGGCCCATTCGAGGGAGCCATGGCCACCGGGCTTCGTCACCTTGCCGGCGAAAACCGCATCGGTGACGAGTTCCTTGCCCTCGAGATCGCGGGCGAGATAATCGCGCAGGCCGCCGGGGAAGCGGTGCACGGTCTCTGCCGGGACGTCGTCCATCCCCTCGATCAGGGACGGCGCGCAACGCCAGCGGATTTCGACGCCGCCGAACAGGTAGGCCTTTGACCGGGCCATCTTGAACAGCCGGCGCGGATCGAATTTCAGAGCTCCGAAGATCTCGGCATCGGGATGGAAGCGCACCCGGGTGCCGCGACGGTTCTGCACCCGGCCGACCTCCACCAGAGGCCCCTGCACGTGGCCGCGCGAGAACGTCTGGCGGTACAGGGTCTGGCTGCGGGCGACCTCGACTTCGAGGCTGTCCGAGAGTGCATTGACCACGGAGATGCCGACGCCATGAAGGCCGCCCGAGGTCTCGTAGACCTTCGAGTCGAATTTTCCGCCGGCGTGCAGCGTCGTCATGATGACTTCGAGGGCGGATTTGCCGGGGAATTTCGGATGCGGGTCCACCGGGATACCGCGTCCGTTATCGGTGATGACGAGGTGGCCCGTCGCCTCCAGTTCCACCTCGATGTAGCTGGCATGGCCGGCCACAGCCTCGTCCATGGAATTGTCGATCACCTCGGCGAAGAGATGGTGCAGGGCGCGTTCGTCGGTGCCGCCGATATACATGCCCGGCCGGCGCCGGACGGGCTCCAGCCCCTCCAGCACTTCGATCGACGAGGCGTCGTAGCCGGCCTCGGCTGTTTCGATGGGCGCCTTGTCGAGGGGCGCCCGGGCGGCGGAGGAAGCCTTGGCACCGCGAACCGGCGCCTGGCCGCCTGCGAACAGATCGCTCGGCCGGCCGACGGCGGGGGCCGCAACGGCCTGGCGTGAGGTCTCGCGCTGAGTCATGTGCCAACCATACAGGAACGAAACGGAAACGTGAAGCGCCGCCATGAGGGCGCGGGAGGTCTCTCCCCGTGTTCCTGCACAGCTTGCGCCGATTCCCTTAACGCTGTGTCGTCGGGATTTCGGAGGGACCGTCGCGGTCGCTGCGCCCTGCCCTTTCCCCGGTCGCTATCCGTACCCCTGCTGGCACTCTGAAGGAGTTGCGGCGCAATGGGGGCGAGTTCCACGACGCCGGTTCGACAGGGCCGCCATTCAACGGCGACGGAGGGGGATCCAGTGTCCAGCTGGAAAGGTCGAGCGGTCAGCTTCCGACCCGGCCACCGCCTCGCTTCGTGATGGCGACGATGGCCGGCCGGGGCGGCATCGCATCGTCGAAATCCGGCCACCGGGTCGAAGGTGCCTCGAACGTGGCGGGAGCGGCCTTCGGATCCTCCTCGTCGGCCTCGCCGGGATGCTGGACGGCGACGAAGAACGTGGTGTCGTCCGGTGTGAAGTAGGGGCCGCACATCTCCGCGCCGTTGGGCACCCGGAAGAAGTGCTTGCCGGTTCCCCGTCCCTGCCCGTCCGTCTCCATGGCCCAGATTCCGTCGTTCCGGCCCGTCTTCGATGGCGAGTTCCCGTCGGTGGCGACCCAGAGCCGACCCTGTCCGTCGACCGAGCAATTGTCCGGCATGCCGAACCAGCCGTCCTTCGTCGTCGCGGAGGAGAAGGTGGCGCCGACCGTAGCGATGGAGGGATCGCCGCATTTGACGAGGATCTCCCAGGCGAAGCCCGGTGCCGCATGGTCGCCCTCGTCGGGGGTCAGCTCCACGATGTGGCCGAAGCGGTTGTCGGGCCTCGGATTGGCGGCGTTCACCTCGTCGGGTTTGCGTTTCACGTTGTTGGTGAGCATGACATAGACCTTGCCGGTCTTCGGATTGGCCTCGACGTCTTCCGGGCGATCCATCTTGGTGGCGCCGAGGAGGTCGGCGGCACGCCGTGCCTCGATGACCACGTCGGCCTGGGAGCGGAACCCGTTCTCCGTCGTCAGGGGGCCTTGTCCGAAGACCAGCGGCATCCAGGCGCCGCGTCCGTCGGCATCGAACCGGGCGACGTGGAGCGTGCCGGAATCGAGGATATCGCGGTTGGCCTGCCGGTCGGCGAGATTTACGGCCGCGTCCGTCACGAACTTGTAGACGTAGTCGAAACGCTCGTCGTCGCCCTGGTAGACCACGTAGCGGCCGCTCTTCGAGACGATGCCGGCGGCGCCTTCGTGCTTGAACCGGCCCATGGCGGTGCGCTTCGTCGGGACGGAGGCGGGATCGAACGGGTCGATCTCCACGACCCAGCCGAAGCGGTTCGGCTCGTTCGGCTCTTTGGACAGGTCGAACCGCTCATGGAAGCGGCCCCAGGCATAGGCGTTGCCGGGCAGGCCGAGACGCTTGTGGTTGGTCGCCTCAGCAGAACCCTCAGCGAGGGAGCCCGAGAAGTAATAGTTGATGTTCTCCTCGCAGGTGAGCCACGTCCCCCAGGGGGTGGTTCCGCCGGCGCAGTTGTTGATCATCCCCTTCACCGTACGGCCCACAGGATCGGCCGTCGTCTTCAGCCGGTCGGAGCCTGCGGCGGGACCGGACAAAGTCATCACCGTCTCCGCGGTGATGCGCCGGGCGTGAGGCGAGTTCGGCACCACGGCCCATTTGCCGTCCGTTCGCTTCACCTCGATCACCGATCCGCCATGGGCGGCCATCTCGATATCGACGAGCTCGCGGTTCATGCCCTTGAACGCAACGGTCTTGATATCCTGGCGGCCGAGGCCGGGGAACATCAGCTCCTCGTTGGTGTATTCGTGATTGACCACGAGAAGTCCGTGCGCCGCCGGATCGGCGGCGCCGGGCATCGGGAAATAACCGACGAAGTCGTTGTTGTAGCCGAATTGCCGGGCCTGGGCCTCCGCCGACTGGTTCCGCGGATCGAAAGCAGGCGCGCCAGGCAGGACTGGATCGCCCCAGCGGATCAGGATGTCGGCATCGTGCCCCTCGGCCACGTGATGGTGGGTGTCCGAACCCGCTTCGATCTCCTTGAACGGGAACGGCGTCGCCCGTCCCTGCGCCGCCGCAGCCGGGGCGGCCGCGAGCGCGCGGGGCGTCACCACCGCCGCGATGGCGCCGACCCCGAGGAGACCGCGCAGGAGGTCGCGCCGGTCGAACCGCGCGGCGACCACATCGCCGAACGTGGCGTTGCCGCTCGTATTCGTGCCTGCATCCTCGCCGTCTTCGGCGGCCTGCGAGCGGGTGCGCAGCGGCTCGGTCATGGTGGAACTCGTCCTGTGACTTAGGTGACGGATTCCTAGGAGCCGGACATGGCGGGGCGATGACGGGTCGGATTGGGAACCAATCTCTGGTTTGTGCGTTTCCGCACATAGAGCCGATCGGTGGGAGAGCGACATGGCGCCCTCTGCAGCCTTGAGAATGGTGCGCCACGACGATCTCATCCGCGCGTCGCAGGCTGCGGGTCGTGCCTTCTCGCCGATCGAGGACGGAGCCGACGACGGATCGACGGCATCCTCCAAATTTCTTGCTCTCTCGGCGGTGTCTCTTGCGGGCTTCCTCGCGAGCTTCGGAGCCTTCCTCTTTTTCGTCTGAGGGCAGCGCAGCCCTAAAGGTCGAGGGAGCCGTCTGCTCGCCGACGAAGCTATGCCTGGCTCAAGCCGACCGAACCATCATATCGCAAGGAAAACAGCCTGCCGAAGGGTGAGAGGGTAGTCTTTGACCCGACCCTTCAGCCTCCTGCCTCGCCAATCGTCGGCTCAGCTTTTCAGGCCGCCACGGACCCGGTAGCCAGCCCTCCGAAGCGGCGGTCGCGATTGCGGTAGGCGGCGAGAGCGTCTTCGAGGTCTCCGGCATCGAAATCAGGCCAATGGCGGCGGGTGAAGTGAAGTTCGGCGTAGGCGCTCTCCCAGAGCAGGAAATCGGAAAGCCGCTGCTCGCCGCTGGTGCGGATCACGAGATCGACCTCGGGGACACAGGCATCGCCCGTCACCAAGGTCGAGAAGGTGGTGCGGGTCATCCCGGGATTGCTGGCGCTGGCGAGCGCGGCGGCGAGAATGGCATCGCGGGCTGAGTAATCGACGGCGATCCGCAGATGCAGGGCTTTCCCCTCGAGTGTTACGGCCTCGGCTCGGCCGATGGCGGCGGCGAGTCCCTCGGGCAAGCGGTCGCGCCGGCCGATCACGCTGAGACGTACGCCGCTTTCGACCAAACGGGCGATCTCGTTGCGCAGGTAGAGCCGGAGCAGCCCCATCAGGGCGGAGACCTCCGCCTCCGGACGTCTCCAGTTGTCGCAAGAGAAGGCATAAAGGGTGAGGGTGCCGATGGCTTGTTTCGGCGCCGCCTCCACGACCCGGCGGATCGCCTCGACGCCTTCCTTGTGACCGAGCGCGCGGGGCAGTCCGCGCCCCGAGGCCCAGCGTCCGTTGCCATCCATGATGATGCCCACATGCAGTCCGGGCGTCTGTTCGCTTTGCATCGCAGAGTTCCTTGGCAAAAAAAGACGGAGTCCAGGCGTCAGGCCGGACGCGCGACGAGGGGGAGGCCCGCGCTCTCGGCCGCCATCTCGGCGGCCTTGGCGGCGTCTCGCACCACCTGTTCGAGGACGGCGAGGTAATCGAGGAAGCGAGTCCGGCCGGTCGGCGTCAGATGGCAGGTCGTC
Organism: Methylobacterium sp. SD274; assembly: GCF_017355285.1. Lineage (NCBI taxonomy): Bacteria > Pseudomonadati > Pseudomonadota > Alphaproteobacteria > Hyphomicrobiales > Methylobacteriaceae > Methylobacterium > Methylobacterium sp. SD274. Next base: position 106,738 of record NZ_JADIJP010000011.1, read on the forward strand.
AGCGGGCGGGTGCCACCATGACTCTTGCCCTGCCCTTTCCTGATCTCGACGAAGCCGGCCTCCTGCAACACTTGGAGGTGACGGTTGAGATTACCGTCCGTGAGGCCGCAGAGTTGCTTAAGGTCGCCGAAGGCCAGCCCCTTCGGAGCCGCCATCAGCGAGGTGAGGAGGCCGAGCCGGGCCTTCTCGTGAATGACCCGGTCGAGGCCGTCATACGCGAAGGGAGCATCACGCATCACTGTCCTCCCGGGCACGGTAGAGGATCATAGCCATCAGAAACTGGCCGACGGCGAAGGGCAGTCCCATGGTCCAGGGCGAGAGGATGTGGTCGGCGCTCGCCAGCATGAGCACTGCGAGGCCCGCCACCATGTACCAGGCGCCGGGCAGCGCGATGCCTTTCGGAAGGGACCGCACCGAGGCGAAGAGCCCGAGACTCACCAGCATCTGCCACAGCCCCGGCAGCATCCACAGGGATTCCGGCGAAACCTGTACCAGGACCAGGGCGAGGCAGGCGCCCGCCGCGCCGGCGGGCAGGAACTGCTCCACCGCGTTCACGATCGCCGTGTCGGTGAGCCCCGCATGGTCGCGACGCGAACGGGCTCGCATCTCGGCGCCGATCAGGCCGGCGGAGGCCAGGGCGGTGACGATCCAGCCGCCTAGGAACAGTAGCGGCTGCCCGGTCGGGTCGTCGAGCCAGACATGCTGCGCCAGGGCGGTGCCGAGGGCGAGGACGCCCGTGGCCGCGATGGCGGAGGGTCCGAACCCGCAGAAGGCGTCGCCGCGGGCGAGTTGCGCGCGGATCGCCACGATATCGGCGAGGGCTCTATCGAGATCGGACATCCGATGCTCCCGGATCAACTTTGTATCGCAAAGTAAGCTGATCCTGCGCCTGTCCGCAAGTGCCGTCAGGCACGTGGAATCAGCGGGTGCGGAGCTCTGTCACTCCTGTGCCAGCCGCTCGGCCAGGGCCGGCGACAGGCCGATGCTCTCGATGGACGGCGCCGGCTGGCCCGGCGGCAAGCCGCAGATCGCGGCGGCGAGGACCGCACGGGTCCCTACTTCCACCGAGCATAGGACGGGCACCGGCACATGCGGCTGGATGCGTTCGGTGAGGCCGGCCAGCGCCGCTCCGCCGAGGATCACCACATCCGCCCCGTCGCGGATGGCGCAGGTGGTGCAGGCGGCGGCCAGATCCGCCAGGGCCGCCTCGGGGTCCCGTGCGATGCGGTCTCCCGTGGGGGCGATGGTGCGGATGGCGGCGAGCTTGTCGGAGAGGCCGATGCTCGCCACGAACTCCTCCAGCATCGGTCCCCATAGGGCGCCCCCGGTGACGATGGCGAAGCGCCCTCCCCGCGCCGTGGCGGCGAGGCACGAGGCCTCGGCCATGCCGACCACCGGCAGCGGGGATATCTCGCGCAGGCCTCCGAGTCCCGGATCTCCGAAACAGGCGAGGTAGACCGCGTCGCAACCCTCGGCGTGCTCGGCCAGCGCGTCGAGGGCGGCATGGGCCGCGATCGCCGACGCGGCCCGACTGGTGATGTAGCGGGCACCGAAGCGCCCGGTGACCGCCACGATCTCGACGGCGTCGCCCGCCACTCGCCGCGCATGCGCGGCGACCAGATCGGTGACGGTTTCGGTCGTGTTGGGGTTGATCAGCAGGATGCGCAAAGGGAATCGGTCTCCGGTCAGGCCTTGGCCGCGGCGGCCCTCTTACGCATCAGGACGACATAGATCGAGAAGCCCAGGGCCACGCCGATGAACCAGCTGAAATTCGCCACGCTTCCCAGGGCCGGAATGACGGCGCAGAGCACCGGCACCAGGGCGGAGGGAATGACGCTGTAGATCGCGGCGCGATTGTATCCGCCATCGTACCAGTAAGTTCCGGTCGGGCTCATCGTGTAGAGGTCGTCCACCACGACATGCTGCTTCCGCACGATGAAGAAGTCGGCGATCAGGATGCCGAAGAGCGGACCGATGAACGCGCCGAGGATGTCGAGCGTGTAATGGATCACGGCCGGGTTGTTGTAGAGGTTCCACGGAGTGATGAAGATCGAGGCCACGGCCGCGATCATCCCGCCCATGCGCCAGCTGATATGCTGCGGAGCCACGTTCGAGAAATCGAAGGCCGGGGAGACGAAGTTCGCCACGATGTTGATGCCGATCGTCGCCGTCATGAAGGTGAAGGCGCCGAGCACCACCGCGTAGGTGTTGTCGATCTTACTCACCGTCTCCACCGGATCGATGATGAGGTGGCCGAAGACCGGCAAGGTCGAAGAGGTGGTGATGACGGTGAGCAGCGAGAAACCGATGAAGTTCACTGGCAGGCCCCAGAAATTACCGGCCTTCACCGCGGGAAATGACTTCCCGTAGCGTGAGAAGTCACCGAAATTCAGCATCGGCCCGGAGAAGTACGAGACGACCAGGGCGACCGCATTGAGCATCACCGGCAGGGCGTCCCAGCCCCGGTATTTCACCTCGCCGAGGGTGAGGCCGACATTCGCCACGCCGGCCTTGGCCACGAGGTAGACCGCCAGGGCGATCATCACGACGTAGACGGCGGGGCCGGCCCAATCGATGAATTTGCGGATCGCCTCCATGCCGCGCCAGAACACGAGGGCCTGGATCACCCAAAGGGCCATGAAGGCCGCCCAGCCGAGGCTGGACAGGCCGGCGAAGCCGAACTGCGCCACGTCGGCATAGGGCTTCAGCTCAGGATAGAAGCGCAAGGCGACGATCATGAAGGCGCTGGAGGCGAGGTAGGTCTGGATGCCGTACCAGGCGACCGCGATGAGGCCCCGGATGATGGCGGGGATGTTGGCGCCCTTCACGCCGAAGGAGGCCCGGCAGATCACCGGATAGGGCGTGCCCGTGACCTGACTCGGCTTGGCCACGAGGTTGCAGAAGAATTGCACGATGAGGATGCCGACGAGCAGCGAGACCAGCACTTGCCAGCTCACGAGGCCGAGGGAGAAAAGACTGCCCGCCGTGATGTAGCCGCCGACGCTGTGGACGTCCGACATCCAGAAGGCGAAGAAGTTGTAGGTGCCCCAACTCTGTTTCCTGAGCGGGGCCAGATCCTCGTTGGTGAGGCGGTCGTCGTAGCCGGGTTTGATCACCACATCCGCATGGGAATCGGGAACGGCACCTCCGGACGCGGCCGGCTCGGTGATCGAGGCGCTATGTGACATGAGTTCGTCCCCCTTCGTGTGAGGGCCGAAGCCCATGTCCTACCGGCGCTCGCTCAAGCAGGGCGTGTGCCAGCTTGACAGTACCCCCGACTCTTCGGCTTCTCGTTCGCAGGACGCCGTATGCACCGGATAAACGACGGTGCTTTGCCCGTGGTCGATTGACAAGACACCTCAAGGCTCTAAGTGTCCCGCAACGCGTGTGCGCGGCTGGTCCTGTATTCGAACGACCCTTTTCGAACGGACTGCGGAGCCTAGCCCACGACGATCTTCTCCGCGCGGATCGTTACGAGTTCCTGCGCGCAACGGTTCACATCAGCATATGTCTTTTGCCGACCTCGGATTGAGCGACAAGGTCCTCCAGGCCGTCACGGCCGCGGGCTACACGGACCCGACACCGATCCAGGCTCAAGCCATCCCGCACGTTCTGGCGCGCCGTGACGTCCTTGGTATCGCCCAGACAGGGACGGGTAAGACCGCCGCCTTCACCCTGCCGATGCTCACCCTGCTCGAGAATGGACGGGCACGGGCGCGCATGCCGCGCACGCTGATCCTTGAGCCGACCCGCGAACTCGCGGCCCAGGTGGTCGAGAATTTCGACCGCTACGGCGTCAACCACAAGCTCAACGTGGCCTTGATCATCGGGGGCGTCTCCTTCGCCGAGCAGGATGCCAAGCTGATGCGCGGCGCCGACGTTCTGATCGCGACACCGGGCCGCCTGCTCGACCATTTCGAGCGCGGCAAGCTGCTGCTCACCGGGGTCGAGCTCCTGGTCATCGACGAGGCGGACCGGATGCTCGACATGGGCTTCATTCCCGATATCGAGCGCATCGTGAAGATGGTGCCGTTCACGCGCCAGACCCTGTTCTTCTCCGCGACGATGCCGCCCGAGATCGAGCGGCTGGCTGACGTTTTCCTGCATAACCCGCAGCGGATCGAGGTGGCGCGCCCCGCCTCCACCGCGACGACGATCGTGCAGAAATTGGTCGCCGCAGGGTCGGAGGGGCACGAGAAGCGCGATCTCCTGCGCCGTCTCATCCGCGGTGAGGCCGAACTCAACAACGGCATCATCTTCTGCAACCGCAAGCGCGACGTGGCGCTGCTGCAGAAGTCGCTGGCGAGCCACGGTTTCAACGTCGCGGCCCTTCACGGCGATATGGATCAGCGCGCGCGCACGGTCGCCCTCGATGGATTCCGCTCCGGTGAAGTTCCGCTGCTGGTTGCGAGCGACGTCGCGGCTCGCGGCCTCGACATTCCCGCGGTGAGCCACGTCTTCAATTTCGACGTGCCGCATCACCCGGAAGACTACGTGCACCGGATCGGGCGTACGGGCCGTGCCGGTCGCGCCGGGCATGCCTTCACCCTGGTCACCCGCTCCGACGAACGGTCGGTGACCGCGATCGAGAGCCTGATCGGTCAGCCGATCCCCTGGGCTGAGGGCGATCTCGGCACCCTGGCCGAGCCCTCGCCGGTGGTGGTCGAGGAAGAGACCCGCACACGTCATCGCGGACGCAGCGGGGATTCCGCTCGGCGCTCACGCGGTGGCGAGGGCGGAAGATCCGAGGGAAGCAAGTCCGAAAGCGGCAAGTCCGAGAATGGCAAGTCGGAAGGCCGGCGCTCATCACGCGAGCGCCAGCCCTCGCGGCGTTCCGAGCCCGCACAGGTCGATGCCGTGGCCGAGTCCCCCACGCCCGAGGCAATCGTCCAGCCTCCGCGCCGGCGCGAGCCTTCTCGTCCGCCGCAAGAGGCTCGCAACCCTGATCCACGCGGTCAAGATTCCCGCCGAGGCTCGTCGGACCGCGGCCGCGACGAACGCCGTCCGTCACCCCGTCGTCGAGACGATGAGGATGGCGATACGCCGCTCGGTCTCGGCGAGCATGTGCCCGCCTTCCTCCTGCGCCCGGCCGTGATCAAAAAGTCGAGCTGACGCGCTGAGCCACAAATTGTTCCCTGCCCTTTTAACTGCATCTCCACCATCAGTGGGGTAACGGGAACATCTCGTCATTCAGCATCCTGAATGCCGGTTCGGGAAGCAGGCGGGTTGATGAGCCACGGAAGCTACGGTGACAGGGAGCGAACCTTCGCACTGTCCGACCGCGCCAACGTGCTGATGCGGGATTACGGCTCCTCGGCGACCCCCCAGGCCTATTCCGTCTGGTATGCCTACGTGTCCGGCACCCAGCCGCTGATGAACGACGCGATCAAGAGGCTGACCACGGAGAATGGCAGCCTCTCCGATTCCGATGTGGATTCCCTCTACGAGACGTATGTCGACAGTCGCCGTCTTGTCGCCGCCACCGAGCGGATGAACGCGAACATGCTGGCCGAAATCGAGGGCATCATGGAGGTGATGGACCTCTCCCTCGGATCGACCGCGCAGTATGGCGCGTCACTTCAGGCGTTATCGCGCGATCTCGACGTCTCGGACCAGAACCGCGCCCGCGTCCGTGAGATCGTTACGACACTCGTGGCGACGACCCGGGAGATCACCGCCAATAACCGTACGCTCGAAGCCCGCATGCGCGAGAGTCGCAGCGAGATCGAGACCCTGCGCGAGACGCTGGAGGCGACGCGGCTGGAGAGCCTCACCGATCCGCTCACCGGGCTGTCTAACCGCAAGCATTTCGAGGAGAGTCTGCGCAAGATGGTCGAGGCCGCGGCGAACCAGGCGGTTCCCTGTAGCCTGATCGTCATCGACGTCGATTTCTTCAAGCGCTTCAACGACGTCTATGGCCACCTCACGGGCGATCAAGTGCTGCGCCTCGTCGCCATCGTCATGCGCGAGCACCTGAAGGCTCGTGTCACCCTCGCGCGTTTCGGCGGCGAGGAGTTCGGGATTCTCCTGCCCGAAACCGACCGGAACGCGGCTGTCGCCATCGGAGAGAAGGTCCGTGCCAGCGTGATGGGGCGTGAACTGGTGAAGCGGACCACGGGAGAGTCCCTCGGCAAGGTGACGATCTCCCTCGGAGTTGCGACCTCGCGACCGGGGGACACTGCCGTGTCGCTCCTCGAACGCGCCGACCAATGCATGTTCATGGCCAAGCGCGACGGCCGCAACCGGACCGTGGACGATTCCCGCGTCGCCTTGGACGTGCTCACCGCCGTCGCATGAAGGCCGAGCCGGTTATGCCGGCCGGACCCTCGCGTCCCGGCCAACCCGGCCTCAGGCCGAGGCGCGCAGCACTTCGGGATTGGCCGGCGTGATCGCGACGGATTCGCCGCAGCCGCAGGACGAGGTCTGGTTCGGGTTGTTGAACACGAACTGGGACGACAGCTTGGTCGTCTTGAAGTCCATCTCGGTGCCCAGGAGGAACAAGACCGCCTTCGGGTCGACGAAGACCGTCACCCCGCGATCCTCCACCATGTCCTCGCCGGGGTTGCGCCCTTCCGCATATTCCATCGTGTAGGACATGCCGGCGCAGCCGCCGTTCTTGACGCCGACGCGGAGGCCCGCGATCGGCTTGTCCGCATCCGCGATGATGGCCTTGATCCGGTCCGCCGCCGCATCCGTCAGCGACAGGACCTTGAAATTCTTGAGCATGAGATCTCTCCGGCAGCCGGGTTCAAGGCCCGGGCGGTTGAGGATGGCAGTACGCCGTTAAGATAAGGATGGCGAAGGCTGCGGTCCACTGTTGTGGGACGCAGCAAGGCCTGCATGGGTATGATATCGTTCGCACTGCGAGGCGGAGGGAGCGATGGCGGACGCGGGGCGGAGGACCATGACCCCGGAAGAGTTCTTCGATTGGCAAAGCGGTCAGGACGAACTCTACGAACTCGTCGACGGCCACCCGGTGCCGCGGCACCGGATGATGACGGGGGCGAGCATGCAGCACGACCGGGCGACGGTGAACATCATCGTCAGCCTCGGCAATCAGCTCCGCGGCAAGCCATGCCGTCCGATGACAGCCGATATTGCCATCCGCACCAGCATCAAGGGTTGCGTCGTCCAGACGTGATGGTCGAGTGCGCGACGCTGGTGCCCGATACCTACGAGGTGCGGGAGCCGAAGCTCGTGGTCGAGGCGGCTTCGCCCTCAACCACCTCCATCGATCAGACCCGTAAGATGGAAGAATACAAGCGGCATCCGACCCTCGCCTACATCCTCCTCGTCGAGCCCCTGAAGCCGCAGGCTTTGCTCTTCGCGCGTGAGAGGGACGCCTGGGAGATAGAGACCTTCGAAGGTCTGGAGGCCGTCATCGCCCTCCCGGTGATCGGTGCCGCATTGGCACTGGCAGACATCTATGACGGGCTGAGCTTCCCGCGGCGCCGGGATCTCGCCGCCGAAGAACCGCCCCTTTGAACCGCGCTACCACATATCGAGGGCGACGCGGGCCTCGTCGGACATCCGGCTCTGGTCCCACGGCGGATCGAACACCATCGTGACGCTGCAGGACTGGATACCCGGCACGGCGGCGACCGCCGTCTCGACCCAGCCCGGCATCTCGCCGGCCACCGGACAGCCGGGGGCCGTCAGGGTCATGTCGATGGCGACCGTGCGGTCATCGGCGATGTCGACCTTGTAGATCAGGCCGAGCTCGTAGATGTCCGCCGGGATCTCGGGATCGTAGACGCTCTTCAAAGCGGCGACGATATCGTCGGTCAGGCGGTCGAGTTCCTCCGGCGGGATCGCCGAGGCGCTGGCGATGGCGGGGGTATTGGCCCCTCCGGTGATGGCTGCGTCGCTCATGGTGTCGTCCTCATGGTGAGTGCCGCGGATCGTCTCCGACTCGCGACGACCGCCGCAGGCGCGGCGGCGCGCAATCGCACTCGCGGCGGCTTCGCCGCCGGATCTCGTCTCAGGTGAACATCATCTCGGCCTTGGCCAAGGCCTCGGCAAGCGCATCCACTTCGTCACGGGTATTATACAGCCCGAACGACGCGCGACAGGTGGAGGTCGCGCCGAATCGCGTCAGCAACGGCATGGCGCAATGAGTGCCGGCCCGGATGGCGACGCCGTAGCGGTCGATCACCGTGGCGATGTCGTGGGCATGGGCCCCCTTCATCTCAAAGGCGATGACGCCGCCCTTGCCCTTGGCGGTGCCGATCATCCGCAGTGAGTTCATCGCGCCGAGGCGCTCCTGGGCATAGGCGAGGAGGGACGCTTCGTGCGCCGCGATCCGGTCGCGCCCGACCCCCATCATGAATTCCAACGCGGCGCCGAGGCCCACCGCCTCGATGATCGCGGGGGTTCCAGCCTCGAAGCGATGCGGCGGATCGTTATAGGTGATCGCGTCCTGGCTCACCGTGCGGATCATCTCGCCGCCACCCTGATAGGGGGGCAGGCGCTCCAGCCATTCCTTCTTGCCGTAGAGCACGCCGATACCGGTGGGTCCGTAGACCTTGTGACCGGTGAAGACGAAGAAGTCGCAATCGAGCGCCTTCACGTCGATGGGTTGGTGGACCGCGCTCTGCGCCCCGTCGAGGAGCACCGGCACCCCGTGCGCATGGGCGATGCGGACGATCTCGGCCGCCGGCGTCACCGTGCCGAGTACGTTCGACATCTGGGTGATCGCCACCATCCTGGTGCGGGGGGTGAACAGCTTCTCGTACTCCTCGACGAGGAAGTTGCCCTCGTCGTCCACCGGCGCCCATTTGATCACCGCACCGCGCCGCTCGCGCAGAAAGTGCCAAGGCACGATGTTGGAATGGTGCTCCATGATCGAGAGGATGATTTCGTCCCCCTCCCCGATCTGGCCGAGCAGCCCCATGGACGAGGCCACGAGGTTGTAGGCTTCCGTGGCGTTGCGGGTGAAGATGATCTCATCGGTGGAGTCGGCGTTGAGGAATTGCCGCGTGGTCTCGCGCGCGCCTTCGAACCCTTCGGTCGCGGCATTCGCCATGAAATGCAGGCCGCGATGGACGTTGGCGTAGCCGGTCTCCATGCAACTCACCATGGCGTCGATGACCGCGCGCGGCTTCTGCGACGAGGCCGCGTTGTCGAGATAGACCAGCGGCCGGCCGTAGACTTTTTGGGCCAGGATGGGGAACTCGGCCCGGATCGCCTGGACGTCGTAGGGGGTGTTCGGGACGGGTGCGTTCATGGCGATACCTGTTGGGTGTCCGGCGCGCGCAACCCTTCCCCCCGATGCGAGGGGGAAGGGGCCTGTCGGAATGCGATCAGCCGCGCGCCGCGAGCCACGCCTCGACGGTTCCGACCAGAGCTTCGCGCGCGCCCTCGTGGCTGACCGACTCGATGGCGGCTCCCAGGAAGGCCTGGACCAGCAGGCTCTCGGCCTGGGCCTTCGGCAGCCCGCGCTGCATCAGGTAGAACAGCAGATCTTCATCGAGCGCGCCGCAGGTGGCACCGTGACCGCAGGCGACGTCGTCGGCGAAGATCTCGAGCTCGGGCTTGTTCATCATCTGGCCCTCGTCGGACAGGATGAGACAGGCCGACATCATCTTGCCGTCGGTCTGCTGGGCCGCCTGCTGGACGATGATCTTGCCTTGGAACACGCCCGTGGCCTCGCCATCCACCACGGTCTTGAACAGCTCGCGGCTGACGCCGCCGGTGGCGGCATGGTCGGCCAGGAAGGTGGTGTCCGCGAGTTGCTTGCCGTTGAGCATGGCCGCGCCGTTCACCACCGCGCGGGCATCGGCCCCGGCGAAGTTCAGGTAGACCTGATGCCGGGAGAGCACCGCGCCCACCACGACGTTCACGGTTTCCACCGCGGCCTCGGCCCCGAGCTTCACGGATAGCGTCGACAAGGCCACGGCGTCGCGGCCCTCCGCGTTCAGGCGCGCATGCCGGAAGGTGGCGTCATCGGCCACCACCACGTCCATGGCATCGTTGGGCTGGTAGGAGATACCGTCCGGCCCCTCATGGCTCTCCAGCACGAGCGCTTCCGCGCCCTCGCCCAGCGTCACGAGCACGCGGGTGGCGGTCGAGTAGGCTTCCGTGCCGGTGCCAATGAAGCGCAGGTGCAGCGGCGTCTCGACCTTGGCGCCGGCCTCCACGCTGATCAACGCGCCATCCGCCAGGAAGGCGGTGTTGAGCTGGTAGATCGGGTTCTCAGAGGCCTGACGAACGGGCGTCAGTTTCTCCAGAAGCGCGTTCCCGACGGTCAGCGCCTCGTTGAGCGGAGTCACGGTGATGCCGGCCGGGATGCGGCCGAGATCCGACTGGTCGGCGATCAGGTGGCCGTTCACGAAGGTGAGGCGCACGGCCTCGATCCCGGCAAAGCCCTTCGCCTCTTCGACCGCCGCCTTGGCGGTGTCGGATGAGGGCATCTCGGCCGGGTGAGCGGCATCGCGAAACGCCGAGCGCAGATCGGTGTATTTGAACGCCTCGACCCGGCGGGTCGGCAGGCCCACCGCCTCGAAATAGCGGAAGGCCTCCTCGCGGGCGATGGACACGCCCGTGGGGTATTTCATCTTCGTGGCTTCGAAGAGTTTCGACAGGGCGGTCTCGGCCGCCGTGCGGAGCGGGGTGATGTCGGCCATGATCAGGCGGCCTCGCCCGTGCGGTACTCGGCGTAGCCGGAAGCCTCGAGCGCCTTGGCGAGGTCCTTGTCGCCCGACTTCACGATCTGGCCCTGCGACATCACGTGGACCACGTCCGGCACGATGTAGTCGAGCAGGCGCTGGTAGTGGGTGATGACGAGGAACGAGCGGCCTTGTGCGCGCAGCGCGTTCACGCCGCCGGAGACGATGCGAAGGGCGTCGATGTCGAGGCCGGAATCGGTCTCGTCGAGCACGCAGAATTTCGGCTCCAGCAGGGCCATCTGCAGGATCTCCATGCGCTTCTTCTCGCCGCCGGAGAAGCCGACGTTGAGGGCGCGCTTGAGCATCTCCTTGTTGATCTCGAGCTTCTCGGCAGCAGCATTCACCTTGCGGATGAAGTCGGGGGTGGAGAGTTCGCCCTCGCCGCGCGCCCGGCGCTGGGCGTTCAGCGTCGCCTTGAGGAAGGTCATGGTGCCGACGCCCGGGATTTCCAGCGGGTACTGGAAGGCCAGGAACACACCGGAGGCGGCGCGCTCGTCGGGGCTCATCTCGAGGATGTTCACGCCGTCGAGCAGGATCTCGCCGTCGAGGACCTCATAATCCTCCTTGCCGGCGATGACGTAGGACAGGGTCGACTTGCCCGAGCCGTTGGGGCCCATGATGGCGGCGACTTCGCCGTCCTTCACGGTGAGGTTGAGACCGTTGAGGATCTGCTTGTCCTCGATGGCGACGGTCAGGTTCTTGATTTCGATCATTGCAGCAAAGTCCGTTCTAAAACTTGAAACGCGGAGCGACCCTTCCCCATCCGTGGAGAGGAGCGTGCCTACGGAGCGGGCGGATCGGTACGAAGTCCCGCAAGAGGGGGCGACCCCTCCGGGTCGCGCGCACCCCTCATCCGGCCCGCTTCGCGGGCCACCTTCTCCCGCAGAGGGGAGAAGGGAAAAACCGCCCTACCCCACCGAGCCTTCGAGGCTGATCGAGATCAGCTTCTGGGCCTCCACGGCGAACTCCATCGGCAGCTGCTGCAGCACGTCGCGGACGAAGCCGTTGACGATGAGCGCGGTCGCCTCCTCGTTGGAAAGGCCGCGCTGCTGGCAGTAGAACATCTGGTCTTCCGAGATCTTCGAGGTGGTGGCCTCGTGCTCGAACTGCGCGGAAGAGTTCTTCGACTCGATATACGGCACGGTGTGCGCGCCACATTGGTCGCCGATGAGGAGCGAGTCGCAATTGGTGAAGTTGCGTGCGCCCGTCGCCTTCCGGTGCGCCGAGACGAGGCCCCGATAGGTGTTCTGCGAACGGCCCGCCGAGATACCCTTCGAGATGATCCGGCTCGTCGTGTTCTTGCCGAGATGGATCATCTTGGTGCCGGAATCGACCTGCTGCATGCCGTTCGACACCGCGATCGAGTAGAACTCGCCACGGGAATTGTCGCCACGCAGGATGCAGGACGGGTACTTCCAGGTGATCGCCGAGCCGGTCTCGACCTGGGTCCACGAGATCTTCGAATTGGCACCCCGGCAATCGCCACGCTTGGTGACGAAGTTGTAGATGCCGCCCTTGCCCTCGTTGTCGCCCGGATACCAGTTCTGGACCGTCGAGTACTTGATCTCGGCGTCATCGAGAGCGACGAGTTCGACCACGGCGGCGTGAAGCTGATTGTCGTCGCGCTTCGGGGCGGTGCAGCCCTCGAGATACGAGACGTATGAGCCCTTGTCGGCGATGATCAGCGTGCGCTCGAACTGGCCTGTGTCGCGCTCGTTGATGCGGAAATAGGTCGAGAGCTCCATCGGGCAGCGCACGCCCGGCGGGATGTAGACGAACGAGCCGTCGGAGAACACGGCGGAGTTCAGGGTCGCGAAGAAGTTGTCGGTCACGGGCACGACCGAGCCGAGATACTTCCGCACGAGGTCCGGGTATTCGCGGATGGCTTCCGAGATCGGCATGAAGATCACGCCGGCCTTCGACAATTCGGCCTTGAAGGTGGTGGCCACCGAGACCGAGTCGAACACCGCGTCGACGGCGACCCGGCGCTCGGGGGCGATGCCCTCCAGCACCTCGACCTCGCGCAGGGGAATGCCGAGCTTCTCGTAGGTCTTCAGGATTTCGGGGTCGATCTCGTCGAGAGACATCGCCGCCGGGCGCTTGGGCGCCGCGTAGTAGTAGATGTCCTTGTAATCGACCTTGTCATAGGAGACTCGCGCCCAGTCGGGCTCCTGCATGGTCTGCCAGCGCTTGTAGGCGTCGAGGCGCCAGGCCAGCATCCATTCGGGCTCGTCCTTCTTGGCCGAGATGAAGCGGATCACGTCCTCGGAGATGCCCTTGGCGGACTTCTCCATCTCGATCGTGGTCTCGAACCCGTACTTGTACTGGTCGAGGTCGATCGAGCGGACCCGGTCGATGGTTTCCTGCACTGCAGGCATTGCACGTCTCCTGACCTACACCGGCGTCAAGGGCCGGGGGTTTTCGCGAGAGGATGGCTTGGGATGGGCGGCGCTTCAGGCCGCCTGCCCTCGCCGTTGATATAGGGTCCCCACCAGCCGTTCGAAGGCCGTGAGGAAGCGTGAGCGGTCGCTTTCCGCGCTGTTCCAGCCGAAACTGACGCGGAGCGCCCCCGCAGCCAACGCGGGGCTCACGCCCATGGCGGCCAGAACGGTCGAGCGGCCGACCTTGCCCGATGAGCAAGCCGATCCGGACGAGAGGGCGATTCCGGCGAGATCCAGCGCCATCAGCGCCGTTGCCGCATCGAGTCCCGGCACGGCGAAGCACAGGGTATTGGAGAGCCTTGGCGCGCCGCTCCCGAAGACGACGGCATCCGGGGCGATGCGACGAAGGGCGGCTTCCGTCCCGTCCCGGAGGTCGGCATCGATGCCGGCCAGACGCACCCGAGCGATCCGCGCCGCTTCGCCGAGGCCGACGAGACCCGGCAGGTTCTCGGTTCCGCAGCGCTGGCGCGATTCCTGGCCGCCGCCCCGGATGAAAGCCCGATCCAGCGCGACGCCTTCGGCGAGCACGATCGCGCCGGTGCCCTTCGGCGCGGCGAATTTGTGCCCGGACAGGGTGAGGGCATCGAGGCCGAGCCCCGCAAAATCGAGAGGGATCTTCCCCACCGCCTGCACTGCGTCGCTATGGACGAGGGCACGGCCATGCGCTTTGGCCAGGGCGACGATCTCGGCGAGGGGCTGGACCACGCCGGTCTCGTTGTTGGCCGCATGGACGGAGACCAGCACCGATTCGTCGCGTGCTCGCTCCAGGGCCTGCTTCAGTGCGGCCAGGTCGATCAGGCCGGAGGGGTGAACCGGTACGATCTCCACCGATCCAGGCGCGAAGCGGTGGCCCGCCCCGACGCAGGCATGCTCGATGGCGCTCATCAGGAGTCGTGTCGGCGCTGCGGCTCCGGTCCCGATCAGAGCGCCCGACAGGACTGCATTCGCCGCCTCGGTGCCGCCGCTGGTGAAGATGACGCGGCCCTGGCCAGCGCCGATCAGGGCGGCGACCTGGTCGCGCGCGGCCTCCAACGCAGCCTTGGCGGCACGGCCCTCGTGATGGATCGACGAGGGGTTGCCGGGCAGTTCCAGCGCGCGCGCGACCGCTACCGCCACCTCCGGACGAACCGGAGATGTCGCGTTGTGATCGAGATAGGCGCGCGAAATAGTCATGCGTTGGTCAAGGCCCGAACCCACATTTCCTTGCTTTTGCCCCCCGTCATCATGCTAAGGCCCCGGCACCACACGTCTTCGCCAAGCGCCGAGCCTCGAGGGGCGACCGATCCCAAGTCTCTGGAAACGAGTCAGTTTAGAATTATTCTAATCACCTAGAATTATTCTAAGAGCGTTTTTAAGAGTGCGGCGCTCCGAGTCAAGGCGCGTTGGCCGACAGGATGGGTTGCTTTCAGCGAGCGGCGCCAGGAGTTTTGGAAAGACCATGCCCGAAGTCATCTTCACCGGACCCGCCGGCCGTCTCGAGGGGCGCTACCAGGCACCCAAGAAGAAGGGCGCGCCGATCGCGATCGTGCTGCATCCGCATCCCCAGTTTGGGGGGACGATGAACAATCAGATCGTGTACAATCTTTTCTATACCTTCGCCAATCGCGGCTTCGCGGCGCTCCGCTTCAATTTCCGCGGCGTCGGCCGCAGCCAGGGCAACTTCGACCATGGCACGGGTGAATTGTCCGATGCGGCCTCGGCGCTCGACTGGGTGCAGTCGGTCAATCCCGAGGCGCGGGCCTGCTGGATCGCCGGCGTCTCGTTCGGCTCGTGGATCGGCATGCAGCTTCTCATGCGCCGCCCCGAAATCGAGGGCTTCATCTCGATCGCGGCCATGGCGAACCGCTACGACTTCACCTTCCTGGCCCCCTGCCCGTCTTCCGGACTGTTCGTGCACGGCTCCGAGGACCGCGTGGCTCCGGCCCGCGAGGTGATGCCGGTCATCGAGAAGGTGAAGGTGCAGAAGGGCGTCATCATCGAGCATCAGGTGGTCGAGGGCGCCAACCACTTCTTCGACGGCAAGGTCGACGAGCTGACCCAGACGGTCGACACCTATCTCGACAAGAGGCTCGGCCCGAAAGAGCAGGTAGGCTGATCGAATTGCCACTTGAAGTTGGATAAAATTTGAATACCTCCTCAGTGTACAACCTGAGGAAGCACCATGAACGATGACCTTGAACGCCGTGGACCCGAGGATCCGAGCAAGATCAGTCTGACCGAGGCTTGGGAAGTCCGCTACTGGACGAAGCGGTTTGGCGTCACGGAAGCTCAACTACGTGATTGTGTCAGCCGGGTCGGAAATGGAACCGCAAAGGTCGCGCAGTGCCTTGGGAAGAAATGGCCCTAACGCAGCGGAACCGGCCATCGGCTAGGTCAACAAACGGCGACGCTCCTGACGGGAGCGTCGCCGTTTGTACGTCAGCCGCCGGCTTTCACGTCTTTGCGTGAATCACCGGCACTGCCGGCGCGCCTTCCCATTCCGAATGGCCCGGGATCGATTCGCCCTTCATCACGATGGTGAGCGGGCGCAGGCGGGCGTAATCGCCGACCTTGGTGTCGTAGAGGACCGTCGAGAAGGCCCCTACCGAAACGCCCTTGCCCACCACCACGCGGCCGACCTTCATGATCCGGTCCTCGTAGAGATGCGTCTGCAGGGCCGAGGTCCGGTTGATCACCGAATAGTCGCCGATGGTGACGCAGTCGAACTCGGTGATGTCGGTGGTGAGCATGCAGACGCCACGGCCGATCTTCGCGCCGAACAGGCGCAGCATCCAGGGCAGGAACGGCGTGCCGACCAGGTGCTCCAGCAGAACCTTGCCGGCCAAGCCCCAGTACAGCACGGCCACCGCCTCGGTGCGCATGGCCCACCATGACCACATCGGCTGCATGCCGGGCTGGTAGGCCCCCATGAGCAGCCATTTCACCCCGATCACCGTGAAGGACTGGATGAAGGCGATGGCGACGCTGACGGCGACGAAGCTGACGGCGAGACCGGTCCAGTCCTGGGCCAGGATGGCGGGGTAGAAGTAGAAGTCGATGGCCGAGATCGCGAGGGTGATGAACAGCATCGGCGAGAACGAGGTGGAGAAGGCCTCGAAGATGCCGCGCCGGAGCTTCGGCCCGATGCCGGGCTCGTAGGTCTGCGCGTTGGAGCCGAGATCGACCTTCTGGCGCGAGGGGAGTTTGATGGGCGGCGAGCCGAACCAGGTATCCCCCGGCGCCATCAGGTCGTTGGCGGGCGGCTTCGACTTGATGCCCACCAGCATGTCGTCGGGGATCACGGCGCCCGGTGGCACCACCGCGTCGTTGCCGACGAAGACGCGGGCCCCGGTGCTCACGGGATGCATGTGCATCCAGCCCCGGCGGATTTCCTCCTCACCGAACACGACCTCGTCGGCGATGAAGTTGCGCGCGCCGACATCCGCCAGATCGTAGCGTCCGGCGAGGTTGGTGGAGATCTCCGCCCCCTGCCCCATCCGCGCGCCCATCAGCCGGTACCAGGCCCGCATGTAGACGGTGGCGAAGAGTGAGGAGAGTGTCTCCAGCGTCACCTCGGCGGCGAGCGCCACGGCCCATTTGCGCAGGTAGAATCCACTATGCACCGAGTAGGTGCCGGACGAGACCCGCGGCAGCACCAGCCAGCGGATGCCGGCGATGAGCAGCACCGTGCCCGCCGTCATCAGCATGGCGGTGGGCCAGGTCAGCAGCGGCAGATACCAGTGGTAGTCGATATCGGTGATGTCGCTGAGTGAATCGCTGAGCTGGTCGAAGATGTAGAAGGCCGGGAAGATCGGCAGCAGCCCGACGGCCGGGATGGCGGCGAGCAGGAAGGCGTAGACGGCGAGGAAGCCGGCGCGCCGGCGGGGTGAGGCCCGGGCGGCCTCGGGCAGCGCGGAAGGGTCGGCCATGCCGACCTTGCGGCCGGGTGAGCCGTCCCATTGCTCGGCGCGTTCCACCACCGTGCCGGTGGGGATCGTGGTGAGATCGGCGATCTCGGCAAAATCGCCGATCGTCGTGTCCGGGCCGATGACGCAGGACGTGCCGATGGCCACATCGGCGCCGATGCTGACGGTGCCGATGATGAGTTCGTCGCCCACCACTTCGGCATTGGCGATGACGAGGCGGCCACCGAGGGAGGCCCCTTCCCCGACGCTGAGCAGGTCGGGTGCGCCGACCTCGATATCGGAGATGAGGGCATCGGCACCGATCTTCGCCCCGAGGAGGCGCAGGTAGATGGCGATGGCGGGCGAACCCTGGAGCCATTTCACGTGGACGAGCGGGGTCAGCCGCTGCGTCAGCCACCAGCGGTAATAATAGACGCCCCAGAGCGGGTAGCGGCCGGGCTTGGTCCGCCCGAGGATCAGCCATTTGGCGCTGATCGCGATGCAGGCGGTGACGGCGTTGATGCCGATATAAACCAGCAGCAGCACAGCGATCTCGCCGAAGAAGCCGAGCGAGCCGCCTGTGAGCAGCAGGTAGGTGACAAAGATTCCGAGCCATTGCGACGTGGCGAGCGCGATGACGAATGGCAGGGCGATGGCCTGCGCGGTCCCGCAGAGGATGCGGCGCAGGAGCGGCGGCGCCACGAATCCGAGGTCGCGTACGGCCATCTGGGTGCCGACGCCGCCGGTGCGCTCGATCAGCGCCTCCGACATGGCCCGGAGGGTGCGCCGGGTATAGACGTCCTGCAGGGTGATGGCCGCGAGGGCGGGCGCCTCGCGCACGGCGCCGACGAACCGGGCCGCGAGTAGCGAGTGGCCGCCGAGATCGGTGAAGAAATCGGCCTCGAACGGAATCGGCTGGTTGCCGAAAACCTGTTTGGCGGCGGCCAGCATCGCCGCTTCGGTCTCGTTGTCGGGCAGCTCCTGCTCGCCCGACAGGTCGGCGACGGTGAGGGTCGCGATGCGCAAAGCCTTGCGATCGACCTTGCCCGAGGTCAGGCGCGGCAGCACCTCCACCACCTCGAAATGCCCCGGCACCATGTAGGGCGGCATCTGTTCGGCGAGGGTGTGGCGCAGGGCGGCCTTGTCGAATTCCGTTCCCCGCTCGGGGATCAGGAAGGCGACGAGGCGGTCGACGCCATCGTCCTGGCGCAGGACCACCGCCGCCTGGTTGATGCCGGCCTGCGCCTGGATGCGGGATTCGATCTCGCCGAGCTCCACCCGGAATCCGCGGATCTTGACCTGGTCGTCGATGCGACCGTGGAAGACGATCCGCCCCTGCGCATCGAGGGAGACCGCATCGCCCGACCGGTAGAGTACCGGGTCGGTCCCGTCGGAGGGGAACGGGTTCGCGACGAATTTCTCCGCCGTCAGCTCGGGCCGCTGGAGATAGCCCGCCGCCACGCCCGGGCCGCCGATGAGGAGTTCTCCCTGCTGGCCGGGGCCGAGCAGGTCCAGGCTCTCGCTTGCGACGTAGACGGAATAGTTCGGGATCGGGCCGCCGATCGTGACGGGCTCGCCCGGCCGCATCTCGGCGGCGGTGGCCACCACCGTGGCTTCGGTCGGCCCATAGGTGTTGAACAGCTTCCGCGATCCCGTGGCCCAGCGGGCGACCAGGGGCTCCGGCAGGGCCTCGCCGCCCAGCAGCACGAGGCGGACGCTCGGCAGCGTCTGTGACAGCATGGCGAGCAGCGTCGGCACCGTGTCGAGCACGGTGACGCGGTTCTGCGTCAGGATGTCGGGCAGCGCCTCGACATCGCCCATCATGGCCGGGCTGGCGACGAACAGCGTCGCGCCGACCAGATAGGGAACCCAGATCTCCTCCATGGAGAGATCGAACGCCACCGAGGCGCCCTGGAACACCACATCGTCGGGCCGCATCCCGTAGAGCGCGTTCCCCGAGCGCAGGAAGTGGCAGATGTTGGCGTGGCTGATGACGATGCCTTTCGGCACCCCGGTCGAGCCGGACGTGTAGATCAGGTAGGCGGGATGCGCGGGGGTCAGGCCGGCGCCGCGCGGGTCGGGACGGGGCGCATCCGCCGGCACTTCGGCGAGAAGTGCCTCCGGGGTCAGGGCCGGCTTGGCCGCCGGCGCCTGGGGCGCGAGGGCGGGCGAGACCAGGAGCAGCTTCGCCTCCGCATCGTCGAGGCAGACGGCGACGCGGTCGGCCGGTGCCTCGGCGTCGAAGGGCAGCCAGGCCGCTCCCGACATCGTGATCCCGATCTGGCTGATCAGCAGGTCGGGTCCCCGCGCCATCCAGAGTCCGACGACGTCGCCGGGGCCGATTCCGCGATGCGCGAGGCCGCGGGCGATGGCGATGGCGCGAGTCTCGACCTCGGCATAGGAGAAGGCGGGATGACGGCCGGCCGCGTCCCGGCTCGCGCCGTCGATGATGGCGGGATGGTCCGGGCGCAGGCGGGCGCTGTCGGAAAAGACTTCTCCCAGAACCTCGTCCCGGATGAGGTCCGGGCGGCTCTCCCCGCGTAGTACGGCCTTCCGCTCCGGCGCTCCGCCGCCGCTATGCGACCCGGTCTCGCCCCATTCGGCCTTGTCCACAAACGACTCCGCCCGAGGCCGGGTCGTCTCGGCGAGACTGCTCATCCGATGCTCCGCTGCCGGCCCCGCCGCTGCGAGGCCGTCCTTTTGACCGGGTTAGGCGCCCGGATCGTGCCGAAAACGCGGCGCCCCGATGTGGTCGCGCCCTCTAGCACGTTTGCCGAGCCGCCTAGAACTGGTCTTCACGGAGAAAGCACGTCAGGCCCAGTGCCAGCGGGCCCGGTCCAGGACGAGGACGCTGCCCTGGCGGATCGCCATCCGGGGTGCTTCGCGGATGCTGGCATAGCCCAGGATCACCAGAATCGCGCGGGCGACGCCGCCATGAGCGACGATGACCGCCGGCCGCTGCAACTCGGCGATCGCCGGTCTCACCCGTTCCACCAGCATGGCATAGCTTTCGCCATGCTCGCCGGGCGGGCGGTAGCCCCAACGGTCGCGGTCCCGCGCCAGGGCGCTGCCGCTGTCACGCCGACGGATCTCGGCCCAGGTCGAGCCTTCCCAGGTGCCGAAGTTGATTTCCTTCAGCCGAGCATCGACGGCGTAGTCCTGCGGTGCGAGGTCGAGGCGGGCCCGGAGGACTTCCATCGTCTGCCGTGTGCGCTGGAGCGGGCTCGCGACGAACCGGGCCTCGCTGAGGCTGTCGCCCGCTACGGCTTTCAGCCGCTCGGCCACGCTTTCCGCCTGGCCCAGGCCCGTGGCATTCAGGGGCACGTCGCGCTGGCCCTGGAGTCGGCCGGCCGCGTTCCAGTCGGTCTGGCCGTGCCGGATGAAATACACCGTCATGCGCGCCGGCCGGCCATGGCGGCGTGCCGCGCTGCCCCGGAACGGCCAAGGCCGCGGATCGTTGTCGCGCTCAAGGTTGCTCCACGCGTTACGGGCATCGGCGGGTCGCCTTCCCGGAGAGGCGGCTCGCCCATGCGGTGCCCGCTGCATCGATTGAATATCGTATAAGGTGAGTTGTGATCATGTCGAAGAAGCGCGGCAAGCGGCATTCGGGCCAATCGGACGACATGGGTCGACATAAACCCAAGCCGCCGGCCCGCCGGCCCGAATCGGACAAGCCGCCCTCCTCCGCGGCCTGGGCTCGTTCGGCGATGCGGTATCCCGACCGCGCGAGCCCGATCGACACGGCCTCCATCGCCTCCTGCGCCGCGGCGGGCATCGTCACGGTTCAGCCGGGCGAAGCATTGGATCTGGCCGCGATCGACGCCGATGCCGATGGCGGGCTCGACAAGGAGGCTTCCAAACAGGCGCTCCTCGTCGAGCATGGCCGCATCCAGGCACTGCAGGAGCGGCTCTATGCCGAACATCGGCGCAGCCTCCTCGTGGTGCTTCAGGCTATCGATACCGGCGGCAAGGACGGCACCATCCGCTCGGTCTTCGAGGGGGTGAACCCGCAAGGGTGCCGGGTGTGGTCGTTCAAGGTTCCGAGCGCAGAGGAGCGCGATCACGACTTCCTCTGGCGCTACCACGCCAAGGTGCCGGGGCGCGGGATGATCGGCGTATTCAACCGTAGCCATTACGAAGACGTGCTCGTGGTGCGGGTGAAATCCCTGGAGCCGGAGGACGTATGGCGGCCGCGCTACGACCTCATCAACGATTTCGAGCGGATGCTGACCCTGTCGGGCGTCACCGTGCTGAAGTTCTTCCTGCATATTTCGAAGGACGAGCAGAAGGAGCGCCTGGAGGCACGGATCGCCGACCCCGAGAAGCATTGGAAATTCGATGCGGCCGACCTCGTCGAGCGCCAATCCTGGGACGCCTATCAGAGCGCCTTCACGGATGCCCTGAGCCGTTGCTCCACCCCGCACGCGCCCTGGCGCGTGGTGCCGGCCAACCGCAAATGGTACCGCAACCTCCTCGTCGCCCGCACCATCGCCAACACCCTGGAGGCGATGGACCCGCGCTATCCGGACGCTCAGCCGGGCATCGCCGAGCTGACGGTGCCGGATTGAGGGGGACGATGCCGCTGCATGGCCTCATCCGGTGATGATCACCAGCACCGATGCCGGTGCGCTGCCGAGGCGGCGGAGGCGGTGCGGCAGGCCGCCATCGTAGGTGGCGCAGTCGCCGATACCGAGGATGACGCTGCGGTCCGCCACGACAAGTTCGACCTCCCCTGCCAGGACATAAGCGATCTCCTGGCCGCCATGGGTAGGACGATCCTCGGTGAGGAACGTCTCGCCCGGTTCGACCATGTACAGGGCGGCGGCCCGTCCCACTTCGGCCGGCAGCAGAGCGTGAACCGCATAACCGGCGTCACGGGTCGTGATCCTGGCCCCGGCGCGCGCGACGATCACGTCGTCTGCGGCGGCCTTCTCCCCGAACAGTTCGGACATGCTCGCCCCGAGCCCCATCGCGATGGCCTCCAACGTGGCCAGGGATGGAGCCTTCTGACCGCGCTCGATGCGCGACAGGTGGCCCTTGTGGACCCCGACGCGGGCGGCGAGGGCATCGAGGGTGAGATGGCTGCGGCGTCGAAGCGCCCGGATGCGTTGTGCGACGGACATGCCCCCACATGACCGGCTTTCACCGGGGCGGCAACGCGATGCGCCGTTGACAAATCGAAGACCGCGGGACAACGAGGGCCTCATGAGACAACAAGTTGTCTCATGGTTTGTCGTAGGTGACTTCGGTAGGGGCCGACCATGCGTGTGACGATCGATGCCGTGCTGGTGGGGCGGGTCGCGCCTCTGGCTTCGACCGGGAAGCCCAGTGGCATCGATAAGTCGGCCTCTGCCGGCCCTGTACGGATGGGGTTCGAGGGGCTGGACGGCGATGAGCAGGCGGATCGTCGTAACCATGGCGGGCCGGAGAAGGCCGTCCATCACTATCCGCTCGATCACGCTCCGGCCTGGCGAGCCGACCTTCCCGGAGCGCCAGCCCTGGTCGAGCGGCCGGGTGCATTCGGCGAGAATCTCTCGACCCACGGACTCACCGAGGCCGACATCTGCGTCGGTGACCTCTGGCGCGCCGGTACCGCCCTGCTCCAGGTGAGCCAAGCCCGTCAGCCGTGCTGGAAGCTGAACGCCCGGTTTGGCGTGACCGACATGGCCGTGCGCGTGCAGAAGACCGGGCGGACCGGCTGGTATTACCGCATCATCGAGACTGGCACGGTCGGGGCGGGAGACGATCTCGCACTGGTGGAACGGGCGCACCCGGACTGGCCGCTGTCGCGGCTGCTCCGGGTCTTCTATGTCGACCGGCTCGATCGGGCGGCGCTGGCTGAGATCGCCGCCCTGCCGTCCCTGTCGACGTCCTGGCGAACCCTTGCCGCACGACGCCTCGACAAGGGGCAGGTGGAAGATTGGAAACCCCGGCTGCAGGGAGATGCAAGCACCGCCTGACCCTCCCGAGCGCTTGCTCGCGATGGCCGCATGCGCTTCGACTGGCCCCGCATCTTCGGCGAAGGCGGCCCCATGCTCACCGTCCGTAACATCTCCTCCACCGGGTATCGGTCCCTCAGGCGTATCGGCTTCCCGGTGGAAGCTCTCTCCGTGTTCATCGGTGGCAACGGTGTCGGCAAGACCAACCTCTACCGGGCGCTCGAACGCCTGCAGGCCGCCGCCGCCGGCACGCTGGTGCGTGATCTCGCGGCGGAAGGCGGGATGGACTCGGTCGTCTGGGCCGGACCACGCAGCGGCAAGGGGCCGGTGCGGGTGGGATGGTCCGTCGAGCTCGGCGACGAGGCGGCTTCCGTCGCCTACGGATACGAGATCGAGGTCGGTCTGGTGCCCCAGTCGGAGGACGGCCCCAGGGGAGCGGCCTTCCGGCTCGAACCGCAGATCAAGCGGGAGCGGCTCACCGTCCTGTCGGGCCGGCGGCCGGCGGTCATGCTCGAGCGTGACGGGCCTTCCGGCTTCGTGCGCGGCGATGACGGCCGCAAGCGCTCGCTCGGCTCGAGTCTCCTCGCCACCGAAACCGCGCTCGCGGCACTTCAGGACGCAGTCGCGTTTCCCGAACTGCATCTCGTCCGGCATGCGCTGCTGGATTGGCGCTTCCACCACGATTTCCGCACCGACGCGGCCTCGGCCCTGCGCCGGCCCTGCCTCGCCGTCACCACGCCGACCCTGTCGTCGGACGGATCCGACCTCGCCGCCGTCTTCGCCACCCTCCGGCACATCCGCGAGGACACCGTCGATCTCGACGGGGCGGTGGCCGATGCCTTCCCCGGCGCGCGCCTCGTCATCCCGTCGCCCGGCCGCGAGGCGAGCTTCGGGATGGTCTTTCCCGACTACCCCAAGCGCGTGTTCGAGGCCGCCGAACTGTCGGACGGGACGCTTCGCTACCTCGCCCTCGCCGGAGCCCTCCTCGCCTACCGGCTCCCGCCCTTCATCGCCCTCAACGAGCCGGAGACGAGCCTCCACCCGGACCTGCTCGATCCCCTGGCACGGATGATCGTGACCGCGTCGCGTCGTACACAGGTCTGGCTGGTGACCCATTCGGAGCGGCTGGCCGACGCTATCGAGGAGCAGGGCGGCGTGTCGCCCCGCCGGGTGGTCAAGCGGGAGGGGGCGACCTGGATCGAAGGGCTCAAGCTGTCGGGAGAGTTCGCGGAAGCCGACGACGCGTGACGGGGGCTCTCAAGCGCAGCTGGTCATGCCCTATCGCCGTGGTCGGGCCGCCAGCGCCGGAGAGATCCCGGCAGCGTCCGTATCATCGCCCTGCCGATCCTGTCGGCATGGCGCTGGTAGAGGATACCGAGGCCGATCAGGCCTAGACCGATGAGCGACAACGCGAAGGGGAAGAGCAGCGAGTCCTTGAACACCCGGCTCGCCAGATCGCCGAGATAGAGCGCCACGCCGATGGCGCCGAACACCGCGTAGATCCGCCGCGAGAGGAAAATGGCGAGGCCGATGAGTGCGACGTTCATCAGGGCGTAGAGTGCCTTCGCAACCTCGCTGTCGGAGAATTGCCACGTCACCGCGCCCCAAAAGGTGAGGATGCCGGAAAGATGGAGCCAGAACGCGTAATCCGTTCGCTTCTGGCACAGGTCCACCGCCCAGGCGAAGGCGATGAGGCCGAGTCCGAACCAGAGCGAGATCGTCCGGCGGGTTTCCCAGTCGAGATCCGGCCCCGTGGCCCAGAGGCCGATATCCATGGACAGGAACCATAGGGCCACCGCCGCGATCACCGTGATGAAACCGAAGCGCGTGGCGCGCAGGGCGATGGCCGAGCTCAGGAGCGTCGCCGCTTCCATGGGCACCCAGCCGCCCTTGATCCAGGCGAAGACGTCGCGATAGGCGCCCGGCCGGCCCTGCTCGCCCCAGCCCCAGCTCTCCTGCAGGCCGTAGACGGCGAGCGGCGTCATGGCGACGGCGCAGGCGATGAGAAGACCGCCGGGGACTGGCAGGTCGTGCGCGATGCGAAGGTGCCGCCCGGCGGCGACGAAGGCGGCGGCGTAGATCAGGGCGGTGGCGGTGAGGGCCGGTCCGCCCATCAGCCCGAAGGCGAGGGTCGAGAACAGGCCCATCGCCCCGATGACCACCAGGGCGCCGGCATACCAGAGCACATGGGTGAGATCGAAGGCCGCGCCGCGGCCCGGCTGCGCGGCGTAGAAGGCGGCGAGGGCGCGTGCCTGGTCGGAGGTGATGATCCCGGCGGAGGCCGCGTCATCGAAGTCAGGGCGAGTCTTCACGATGACGGGGCCTCGGCGGAAAGCGGCCCCGGACCGGGTCGGTGTTCCGCCCTACTCGCCCGGGGCGGACGGCGCGAAGCGCTCGCGGTCCGCCTCACTCCTTGCTGTCGAGCCTCAGATCCGGGGCGTCCGGGTTCTTCATGCCGACCACGTGGTAGCCGGCATCCACATGGAGGATCTCGCCCGTCATGCCGCGCGACATGTCGGAGATGAGATAGGACGCGGTCTCGCCGACCTCCTCGATCGTCACCGTGCGCCGCAGGGGCGCATTGTACTCGTTCCACTTGAGGATGTAGCGGAAGTCGCCGATGCCGGAGGCGGCGAGCGTCTTGATCGGCCCCGCCGAAATAGCGTTGACGCGGATCTTCGAGGGGCCGAGATCGGCCGCGAGATAGCGCACGGAGGCTTCCAGCGCCGCCTTGGCGACGCCCATGACGTTGTAATGCGGCATCCACTTCTCGGCGCCGTAATAGGTCAGGGTCAGGAGCGAGCCACCATTGGGCATCAGCTTCTCGGCCCGCTGGGCCACCGCGGTGAACGAGTAGCAGGAGATCATCAGCGACTTGGTGAAGTTCGCCTCCGAGGTCTCGACATAGCGGCCGGTCAGCTCGTCCTTGTCGGAGAAGGCGATGCAATGGACGACGAAGTCGATCCCCTGCGGGAAGACACGGCCGGCTTCCGCGAAGACGGCATCGATGGAGGCGCCGTCGGTGACGTCGCAATGCCCCACCACATGGGCATCGAGCTCGCGCGCCAGCGGCTCGACCCGCTTCTTCAGCGCATCACCCTGGTAGCTGAAGGCGAGCTTGGCGCCATGCGCATGGGCGCTCTTGGCGATGCCCCAGGCGATGGACCGGTTGTTGGCGACACCGAGCACCAGACCGCATTTCCCGGCGAGCAGGCCGCCGACGTGATCGTGTACCGGGTTCGTATCCGCCATGGGTCACCTGAGCGAGAGGCCGTCGCGCGCCGGAGCGGACCCGTCCGGACCTGGGGGGAAGCGCTCGCGCCGAGGCATCCTTAGCGGAGGTGCGCCGGTGACGGAAGTCCGGGCCTACGCCTGTCCAGTGCCGGTGCGGGCCGCTCGACGCGCATTGGCATAGGCGATGAGGTTCTCGTCCTCGCTCGCGGGCAGCGAGATCGCCGTGGTGGCGAACAGATCGCCGCGGGTGCCATCCTTCTTCGGCAGGCCCTTGCCCTTCAGGCGGAAGGTCCGGCCCGAACTCGTCATGGCCGGAACACGCATCTCGACCGCGCCGGTGAGGGTGGGCACGCGGATCGGGCCGCCGAGGATCGCATCCTCGAGGGCGAGGTCGACGGAGGTGCGCAGATCCGCCCCCTCCACGGTGAAGCGCGGATGCGGCAGGATGCGGATGGTCAGGAGGGCGTCGCCCGGCGAGGAGCGTGGGCCGCCCGGGTTGCCGAGCCCGCGCAGGCGGATGGTCTGCCCGTCCACGACTCCCTTGGGGATCACCACGTCCACGTCGCGTGAGCCCAGCGAGATCCGCAGCTTCTCCTCGCTCGCCACCTGTTCGAGGGTCACGGAGAGTTCGGCGGCGAGATCTTCGCCCTTCATCGGTCCCCTCGCGCCCGGACCGCCACCGGCACCGCCCCGGAACGTGTCGCCGAACAGGTGCGAGAAGATATCCTCGCCGATCCCGCCGCCACCGGCCCGGCTGCGCGCGGCGCTCTCGAAGTCGAAGCCCGCGGAGCGGGCGCCGCCCGGGCCGCCACCGAAGCCGCCGAACCCATCGAAGCCGGATGGCGCACGAGGCCTGCCGTCGGAGTCGATCTCGCCACGATCGAACTGGGCGCGCTTGGTCGCGTCGCCGAGGATCTCGTAGGCGCTATTTGCCTCCGAGAAACGGTCCTTGGCCTTGGCATCGTTCTTGTTGGTGTCGGGGTGGTAGGCCTTGGCGAGCTTGCGATAGGCCTTCTTGATGTCGGCCTCGCTGGCGCCCTTGGCCACACCCAGCACGTCGTAGGGATTGCGCATCGTCTGTTATCGGTCTCGGTGCCGCACGGGGCCGGGCTCATGCCCGCTCCCTGTCGAAATCTTCCGCTATGTGGAATGGCTGTTGCTTCTTTGCAACGGTCGTTCGACAGGATTCGACGGTTCGATCCAGGCGTCAACCCATGGGTCCGCCGGACGATCCCTGGCGGCGGACGATCTCGCCCCTACCCTTTCGCTTTCGCCATGCGGACGCGGGTCAATTCCCACTCTCCCCCCGAAGGCTTGCACCCGGTGCCGCGAACGAAGCGGCTGCGGACAGGGGCGATGACCGAGGCGAGGAAGTCGCGGCAGATCAGCTCGTTGGCCACATAGGGAAGTCCCGTCGGGCTGATCGATCCACGCAGGGACGAATCCGGGTTGTCCCATTTCACCGGACGGCCGTTGCCCTGTGGATCGAGGGCCACCGCCAGAGCCGCATGGGCCCGGCGCCAATCCTCGTCGCTCATCTCGTTGCCGAAGCTCTTCGGGCGCTTGTCGATGCTTCCCGTGACCAAGGGCTCCGGGACGGTCACTTCCGGTTCCGCCTTGCTCTCACTTTGGAAAGTGAGGATCGGAATGCCGCAGCCGGCGAGCGACAAGGCCACCGCCACGCTCCCCGACATCAGCATGGCGGTGCATCGGACGCGGGCGAAGCAGGGTGCGGCGCCGTCACGGGTGACGGCGGGTAGGGCTTTACTCTCGCTCCGACGCATTACACCTGTTCTCACGACGTGACTTGAACGACGACAAATCGTGTCCCACGTCGGTGCCCCCGACCCGGATCTCACTCACAGGATTACGCCTTGGATCGGTTAAGGATCGATGAGCCGGCCCCGTCCGGCATTGTCTCACCCCCCTCGTCCCCCCTCGGGGCCGCTGGAGACTTCACACTGTCCACAGACCCCTGGGCATTGTTCGCCACTTGGATGGGCGAGGCCGAACGCGCGGAGCCCGAGGATCCCAACGCCATGGCCCTCGCCACGGCCGGCTCCGACGGCCTGCCGGACGTGCGGATGGTGCTGCTGAAGGGCGTCGATGAGCGCGGCTTCGTCTTCTATACCAATGTCGACTCGGCCAAGGGCGAGGAGCTGGCGCAGAACCCGCAGGCCGCCCTGGTCCTGCATTGGAAGAGTCTGCGCCGCCAAGTGCGCGCGCGGGGCCCGGTGAGCCATGTGTCGCTCGAAGAGGCGGATGCCTATTTCGCGAGCCGCCGCCGCGAGAGCCGACTTGGCGCCCATGCCAGCCGCCAGTCACGCCCCCTCACGGACCGTGCTACTCTGGAAGCGGAGGTTGCCGCCCTGTCGGCCCGCTACGAGGATCAGCCGGTGCCGCGCCCGGAGAACTGGACCGGGTTCCGCATCGCCCCGGTCTCGATCGAGTTCTGGCAGGACGGCCCTTACCGCCTCCATGACCGCGTCCGCTTCACCAGGGACGGCAGCGGCTGGAATGGGGCGAGGCTCTATCCCTGAGGGCTGGAGTTCCGCCGCCAGACAGGCTCCGTCGCGGCAAGAGTTTCCTGGAGCGATTCCAGTCTTGCTGCGACGCGGGATCGACCCTGGATTTCCCGGCCGCCGCGGCTTAGACCTTGGCATGGCACGGCGGGATGATCTCGGCTGTCCACCGCCTCCGAATCCTGAGGAACGGCCTTGGCCATATCGAGCAATGAACGCCGCCGCGTCATGCTGCTGACGGGCGCAAGCCGCGGAATCGGCCACGCCACGGTCAAGCGCTTTTCCGCGGCCGGATGGCGGGTGATCACCTGTTCGCGTCACGCCTTCCCGGAGAATTGTCCGTGGGAGATGGGGCCGGAGGATCACCTCCAGGTCGATCTCTCCGACCCGGAAGATACGATGCGCGGCGTCGCCGAAGTGGCCGGACGCTTGGCGGATGAGGGCGGCCTGCTTCATGCGCTGGTCAACAATGCCGGCATCTCGCCCAAGGGCGCCAATGGCGAGCGCCTCGGCGCCATCGCCACGGAATTCGGCGACTGGCGCAAGGTCTTCCAAGTCAACGTCTTCGCCCCTCTGCTTCTGGCGCGCGGCCTCTGCCAGGAACTCACCCGCGCCAAGGGTTCCATCGTCAACGTCACCTCGATCGCGGGCTCGCGCGTCCATCCGTTCGCCGGTGCGGCCTACGGCACGTCGAAGGCGGCGCTCGCCGGCCTGACCCGTGAGATGGCCAGCGATTTCGGGCCCCTCGGCGTGCGGGTGAACGCGATCTCGCCCGGCGAGATCGACACGGCGATCCTGTCGCCCGGCACCGACAAGATCGTGGCCGGCATCCCACAGCGGCGCCTCGGCACGCCCGACGAGGTGGCCAAGGCGATCTACTTCCTTTGCACGGAGGCCTCGTCCTACGTGAACGGCGCCGAGTTGCACATCAACGGCGGCCAGCATGTCTGAACGAGGTGCGCGCTCGGCGCTCCTCGCGGTTTCCCTTCTCGTCGCTTCGTCCCTGAGCCCGCAGCCGGTCCGAGCCGACCCGGTGGTGACGATCCTCGACCTGCCGTTCAGGGCGCGTGCCATGCGCGGCCCCGGCAGCGAGGTGTCCCTTGCGGTGGCGACCTCCGGCCTCCTTCCGCTCGCCCGTCCCAAGGGATTGAAGGGCGAGGTGGTGGAGGATGTGCCGCTGGCCGTCCTGTGGGGCGACGAGGGCGGTGCGGCGCTGACCCTCGCCGACGGCAAGATCGCCACAACCCTGCTCGGTGTCGAGGCCATCGACGGCCTCATCGCTTCCGAGACGCCGCGCGGCGCCATTCCCGGCACCCGGCGCGCGACCCTCGGTGCGGTCAGTGCCTACCTGTCCGATTCCGTCCGTCCCAATGCCAGCGAGCCCGAACGCGCGGCCACGCTCACCATCCGCGAGCGCCAGCCGGTGGGAATGAGCGCCGACCCGAAGCCCGTGCCCATCGTGACCACCGCCGTCGCCGCCGGGGCCGGGGCGGCCTTCGCCCTGCGCCGACCGATTGCCGCCCTCGTCGATGGTCGGCCGGTCGTCGTCGCGGTGACGGCGCAAAGCGGCGGATCGGCTTTGGCCGTCGTGGGCAAGACGACAACCGACGCGAACAAGCCCCCGGCGGAAGCCGACAAGGCCTGGACCGTCCTTGCCCGAAGTCCCGTCCAGGAGGCAGGAGCGGGCGGGCAGGCGCTGACCCTCGCGGCGATCGGTGACGTCTCGAAAGCCGGACAGCCCCGTATCGTCGCCGTGGCGGCTCCGGACGGGGCCGGTATCCTCCAGCTTTGGGCCTATGAGGGTGGAGCCCTTCGCCTGATCGGAGAGGCACCAGGCTACACCACCCTGTCCCCAGGCGAGGGCGGGGCCGATCTGTCGGCCCTTGTCGATGCCGATGGGGATGGCGTCCCGGAACTCGCTGTGCCGGTGGCGGATCGGAGCGCCCTGGCGATCCTGTCGTTGAAGGACGGCATCCGCGAGGTCAAGCGCGTTCCCCTGCCCGGCCTTGCCGCCTTTGGCGTTGCCGCCATCGGCCAAGGCACCCGCACGCGCCTGCTCGTCGGCCTTGCCGACGGCCGGGTCGCGCTCATCTCTCCGCAACCGTGAATCGGCGAGCCTCATGAGCGATACAGCGAGCGAGGACGGCTCAGAGGGGCGACTTTTCCCGACACGTCCCTTTGTCGGCGCGTCCATCGCCGTCATCCGCGACGGACGGGTCTTGCTGGCCGCCAGGGCCAACGAGCCCCTTCGCGGAGTCTGGACGCTTCCCGGCGGGCTGGTGGAGCCCGGTGAGACCCTGGCGCAGGCCGCCCTGCGCGAATTGAGCGAAGAGGTCGGCGTCTCGGCCGTGGTCGTTCGCTCCCTGACCCCCACGGAAATCATCCTGAAGGGCGAGGACGGACGCGTGCGCCATCATTACGTCGTCCATCCCCATGCCGCCCTCTGGGCAAGCGGCGAGCCGGCTCCCGGTCCCGAAGCTCTCGGCGTGCGCTGGGCTCTTCCCGAGGAGCTCGCGGATCTCGCCACCACGCCGGGATTGCGGGACACGGTGGACGAGGCCTTCGCGCAGGTCGCAGGCTTCGGTGGCCAAGCGGAATCACGATGAGGCCGACGCGCCCCTCGTCTTGGCCGGGAAACGGTGTAAGCCTGACGGACGAGGTTCGGGGCGACGGAGGACGGGGCGTGGCTGTGTCGGGGGAGAGGCGCCGCCGGTCGCCTATGGTGCTGCTGTTCGCGGCCCTCGTCGTGGGCGCGCCGGCCATCGCCCCGGCCCAGCAGCGCAGCAACCCCGCACGACCACAGCAGAAGGCTCCGGAGAAAGATAAGGAGCCCGCTGCCCCCGCCGAGCCGCCGCCCGCTCCCTACGACCGGGACCTGATGCGGCTCTCCGAGATCATCGGCTCCCTCTCCTTCCTGCGCAGCCTGTGCGCGGCACCGGACGCCGCCGAATGGCCGACACGGATGAAGGCGTTAATGGAGGCCGAGGGAGTGACGCCCGGCCGGCGGGACCGTCTCGCCGGGGCGTATAACCGAGGGTATCGCGGTTATTCCCTCACCTACCGGGCCTGCACGCCCTCAGCGACCGAGGCTGCGTCCCGCTATGTCGCTGAAGGGGAACGGCTTTCGCACGCCCTGGCCAGCCGTTTCGGGGGATGACGCGGAGATGTTGCGCTTGGGATACAGGGCGCAAGGCTGAAGGAAATTCGTCGTATTCGAGCGCCGGCGTTAACCGCTTCGCAATTCTTGGCTTCCCGACGCGCGAAGCTCAGCCTATGTTTCGGTCATCCGCCGAGCCATTCTTCGGCGCAACCGATGTTATCGCCATGCAGATCGACACCGCACCCGCGCCCTTCGAGGCCGATCTCGACGACAAGCGCGTAGCCCTCGGCTATGTCTCGGAAGCGTTCGCGGAAGGCTGTCTCGACGGTCTCGACGGTGATTGCATGGCGCAGGCGGCCCTGTTCGCCGCGTTCCAGGAACTGGTGATGACCTATGGCGAGGATGCCACGGCGCGCTATGCCGAGGGCTTTCCCGAGCGCATCCGCGGCGGCGCCTTCACCACCGCCCCGCAGCATTGAGACACGCTACCGGGCCGCACCCGGCCCATTGACGACGAGCCTATGATGGAAAAACGAGCCGCTCGGGCATGTCCGGGCGGCTCGATGCGTTTATGGGCCGGATCGGCCTCGAAGAGTGGGCCTCACTTCGTCGGCAGGGCCTCGTCGAACACCACTGCTTCGCCGCTCGAAGGCCCAACGAGCTCGCCCTGCCACATCACCCGCTTTCCCCGCACGATCGTGCCCACCGGCCAGCCGGTGACGGTGACGCCGTCATAAGGGGTCCAGCCACATTTGGACGCGATCCATGGGTTGCGGATGGTCTCGCGGCGCTTGAGGTCCACCACCGTCACGTCGGCATCGTAGCCCGCCGAGAGCCGGCCCTTGCGGCTGATGCCGAACAGGCGCTTCGGACCGGCGCTGGTCATGTCGACGAAGCGGGCGAGGGACAGCCGTCCGTTGGCGACATGGTCGAGCATGATCGGGACCAGCGTCTGGACGCCGGTCATGCCGGAAGGAGAATCCGGATAGGGCTTGGCCTTCTCCTCCAGCAGGTGCGGCGCGTGGTCCGAGCCGAGGATGTCGGCGACGCCCTGCGCCAGCCCGCGCCAGATCCCGTCGCGATGCGCCGCGTCCCGCACGGGCGGGTTCATCTGCACCAGGGTGCCGAGGCGGGCATAGGCCTCGGTCCCGTCGAGGGTGAGGTGGTGCGGCGTCACCTCGACGCTGGCCACGTCCTTATGGTCGGCGAGAAACACCATCTCCTCCGCCGTGGAGATGTGCAGGATGTGGATGCGGGCACCCGTCTCCCGCGCGATCCGCACCAGACGCTGCGTCGCCTTCAGCGCGGCCTCGGGCGAGCGCCAGACCGGGTGGGAGGACGGATCCCCCGGCACCCGCAGGCCCTTGCGCTCGCGCAGCATGGGTTCGTCCTCGGCATGGAACGCGGCCCGGCGCCGGGTGCGCTTCAGGATCTCCGTGACGCCGGCATCGTCCTCGACCAGGAGCGCTCCCGTGGAGGAGCCGACGAAGACCTTGATCCCCGCCGCGCCCGGCAGGCGCTCGAGGGTGGCGACCTCATGGGCGTTCTCGTGGGTCCCGCCGACCCAGAAGGCGAAGTCGCAATGCATGCGGTGGTGCCCGCGCGCCACCTTGTCGGCGAGGGTCTCGGCGCTGGTCGTCAGCGGGTTGGTGTTGGGCATCTCGAACACGGCGGTCACGCCGCCCATCACCGACGCGCGGGAGCCCGATTCGAGATCTTCCTTGTGGTCGAGGCCGGGTTCGCGGAAATGGACCTGGGTGTCGATGACACCCGGCAGCAGGTGCAGGCCGGTGCAATCCTGGCGCTCACCCTCGGCCCGGGACAGGTCGCCGATGGCGGCAACGCGCCCGTTCCTGATGCCGAGATCGGCAGCGTGCTCGCCGTCGTGATTGACGATCGTGCCGCCTGTGAGGAGGAGATCGAAGGGCTGGTCCATCGGGGTCGCTCCTGAACGGCGTTGAGACACGGGTGGCGGCGGCTTATGTCAGCCTCGCGCGGCGTGCAACGCCGTGCCCTGCCGACAGGCCCGCCGGCGCATCGCCACGATGCGCGCCGGAGGGGCCTTTGCAGGATGACCTTCGAGGAGTTGCCATGCCGATCGCCCTGCTGCCGGACCGCGCCGTCATCGCCATCGCGGGCGAGGATGCTATGAGCTTCCTCCAGGGCGTGGTGACCTGCAATATCGAGACCCTCGAACCGGGTGAGGCGCGGCTCGGCGGGCTGCTGACCCCGCAGGGCAAGATCCTGTTCGATTTCCTGATCTGGCGCTCCGGCGACGGCTTCCGCCTGGATTGCCCGGCCGAGCAGGCCCCGGCCCTGGCCAAGCGCCTCACGCTCTACCGCCTGCGCGCCAAGGTGACGATCGCCGTCGACCCGACCCTGGGGCTTGCCGCCGCCTGGGACGGGGCGGAGGCAACCTCCGAGACCGAGCGCCTCCGCGACGGGCGCCTCCCTGCGTTGGGCGAGCGCCTGGTTTTTGCCGAGGGGGCGTTCTCGGCCGATGCCACGGAGGCGGATTACCACGCCCACCGCATCGCCCTCGGCATTCCCGAGGGCGGACGCGACTTCACCTATGGCGATGCCTTCCCGCACGAGGCGCTGATGGACCAACTCGGCGGTGTCGATTTCAAGAAGGGTTGCTATGTCGGCCAGGAAGTCGTGTCACGCATGCAGCATCGCTGCACGGCCCGCACCCGCATCGTTCCGGTGATCTCCCGCGACGGGGAGGCCGTGACCTCCGGCGCGGACGTGACCGCCGGACCGCGCGGGCTCGGCACGATCGGCAGCGTGTCGGGCGCGCGCGGCCTCGCCATGCTCCGCCTCGACCGCCTCGCCGATGCGGTCGCCGCAGGCGAGCCGGTGCGCGCCGGTGCGGCGATCCTCGGCGTCGAGAAACCCTCATTCGCCACCTTCGCCTTCCCGGAGGTGACGCCGGCCGGGTGATCGGGGGCGACAATGACACTCGGTGATCGCCCAGATCGCCGCGTTCAAGACGCGGCTATACGCCAGCATCGGCGAAGTGGTGCTGGCGATGCTGAACCTGCCGCGCTACCGGAACCAGTCGCTCGCCGATGTCCTGCACCTTGTTGTCGAGCGGCTGATCTGCGACTGCATCGCCATCGCGCGCACCGTCGGCGAGGGCAAGATCAAGGAGACGGCCGGCACCGCGATCTGGGTCAGCGTCTCGGACGAGGTTGACGCCAAGATCCGCGAGCAGGTCAAGGCCCGCGCCTTCCCGACCCGCCTCAAGGCCGAGGACTGGGCGAGCGGCGACACTCACTGGTTGCTCGATGTGATCGCTTCTTCGCAGAAGGTCGGCACCGCGGTGCTCGCGAACTTCAAGGAGTTTGTGAAGGACAAGCCGATCCGCATCCACCCGATCGTCGGGCAACTCGTCGATCCGGCGGTGCTGGAGAGGATGAAGGTGCGGACTGCTGACACGACCGAGTCGAGCGGGGAGGATGCGTCGCTGCACGCGGTCGGACACAGGTGAGATTTGGACACCGACGCAGGCGTCGGCACTAAAGCGATGCGCGTCTGAAGGGTAGCGGGAATGGTTTGGGGACTGGTCAATCCTTCGAGCATAGGCGAGTTCTTCCCAAGCGGCGACTATGTCGGCTGGAAAGAAGCGATCGAGCGGTACTTCAATGAGGAGATGTCCGCAGACCGGCGGGCGGCCCACGATAATTGGCATGGCAGCTACCGCGGCGACGTGGCCCGCAAGTTCACAGAAGATTTTGGCCCACTTGAGCCGCATGAGCGCCCGACCGAATTTAGAGTGGTGGAACCGCCCAAGGCGCTCGGCTCGCTCATCAAAATGACGAGCCGGCTCCTCGCGGTTGACACGGCGCTGAAAGACATCATCGAAGCGTTGGAGCCGGGCGTCCACCAGTTCTGGCCGATCCGGATCGTCACACCCAAGGGCAAGGAATACCCGGGTGCCTATCACGGCCTGATCATCAGGCGCTTCCTCGATAGTTTCTTGCCAGAGCAGAGCAAAGGCTTCCGGTTTACTCCCTCGAGCTCGCAGTTCGCTTTCGCCGACCGGGATACGAAAGTTGTGTACGCAGATTTGGCTGTTACTCAGGATGTTGTCGCCGGTGCGCATCTTTGGCGTGAGGACAAGCTGAGTTCGCCAAGGATCCTGATGTCGGATGCGTTGCAGGCCGAGATCGTTGCTCAAAATCTTCGCATATTCAAGCATCACAAGCTGAAAGTTGTTTGACCATGAGTTTTCAGGGCATTCAAAGTCCGAATATTATTCGCATAGAAATTTCGAGATATTATAAGGCTCTGTTTAATAGGTATTTGTCGGGTTGGCAGTCAAGATGTGCCCCTGATCGCTCCTGACGACGAGTCGGCCTCTTGGCGTTCTTGATCCGTTCCGGTTATTCTCGGTCCCATGTCCGACGATTCTACAGGCCTGATCCATCATTCCGACGGCTGCCCGCGCTGCTGGTGGGCCGGGCTCGACCCGGTCTACGTCGCTTATCACGACACCGAATGGGGCGTGCCCGAGCGTGACGGCCGGGCGCTGTACGAAAAACTGATCCTCGACGGGTTCCAGGCCGGCCTGTCCTGGATCACCATCCTGCGACGGCGCGAGGGGTTCCGCCGGGCCTTCGCCGGGTTCGAGCCGGAGGCTATCGCACGGTTCACACAAGCCGATATCGAGCGGCTGATGCAGGATACCGGGATCATCCGGAACCGCGCCAAGATCGTCGGCACCATCGCGGGCGCCCGCGCCTTTCTCGCCATCGAGGAGCGCGGCCCCGGCTTCTCGCGCTTCCTGTGGGACTTCGTCGAGGGCAGGCCGATCCAGGGCCAGGCGACGGACCGGGCCGGCATCGCCACCGAGACAGAGGTCTCGCGTACCATCTCCCGCGCCCTCAAGACGGAAGGGTTCAGCTTCTGCGGCCCCACCATCGTGCATGCCTTCATGCAGGCGGTGGGCATGGTGAACGACCATCTGATGGGCTGCCATCGACAGGCTCCATGCGCCGCCATGGGGGTGGATCGGTGAGCACCGCCCCCCGCGCCTGGCAGCGGATGTTGTCGGGCCGGCGCCTCGATCTCCTCGACCCCTCGCCGCAGGATATCGAGATCGCCGACATCGCCCACGGTCTCGCCCGCGTCGCCCGCTGGAACGGCCAGACCGCCGGACCGCACGCGTTTTCCGTGGCCCAGCACGCCTTGCTGGTCGAGGCTCTCGGGGCGGATCTGGCGCCCGGCCGGAGCCGGATGCAGCGTCTCGAATTCCTGCTGCACGACGCCCCGGAATACGTGATCGGTGACATCATCTCGCCGTTCAAGGCGGCGATCGGCCCGTCCTACAAGAGCGTGGAGTTGCGCCTGATGGCGGCGATCCGCCGGCGCTTCGGCTTGGCGGAGCCCACGGAGGAAGAGGGTCGCCTCGTCAAGCGTGCCGATGCGGTCGCGGCCTATCTCGAGGCCACACGCCTTGCCGGCTTTTCCGAGGAGGAAGCCGGTACCATCTTCGGCCACCCCGACGAGACGGGGCCGGAGGCGCTGGCCTTGATCGAGCCGTGGCCCATCGCCGAGGCGCAATCCCAGTTCCTCGCTCGTTTTCAGTCTCTTAGCCACGGTTTCTGATGTCGGACATTCACGTCTGCCCTCTGTCGCAACTGCCCCAGACCCTCGAGCGCATCGGGGCGAACCATCTGATGACTCTGATGAAGGTCGGCACCGCGATCGACCGGCCCGACAGTATTGCCGACGGGCGCCACTGCGTGGTCGAAGTCAGTGACATCGTCGCTCCCCTCGACGGGCATGTCCTTCCGGGCGAGGTTCATGTGCGTCGAATCCTCGATTTCGCCGCTTCATGGGATCGGGAGCGTCCGCTGCTGATTCATTGCTATGCCGGGATCAGCCGCTCCACGGCAGCGGCCTATATCGCCGCTTGCGCTCTGTCCCCGGAGCGGGACGAGGCCGAGATCGCCCTTGCTCTGCGCGCCGCATCGCCTTCGGCGACGCCCAACGCCCTGTTCGTGGACATCGCCGACCGGCTACTGGCGCGCGAGGGACGGATGTCGGCCGCCATCGCCGGGATCGGGCGGGGCGCGGATGCGTTCGAGGGAACCCCGTTCGTTCTCACGTTGGGGTGAAGAACAGGCCTCGGCCCAGCTTAGAATTGTGCCGAATCGAGTGTGGCCGAAACGACGCCACCCTTGACGAACTGCACGCCGATAGAGCAGCTGACGCCCCCTTGGGCTTGTCCGGCGGGCGGGCGCAGGCTTAGACCGGCACAATGAGGGGTAGCTTGGGATGACCGCAGCGCGATCCGCCGTGGCGGCGACAACCGATTCGAATGTGTCCGGTGAGGGGCTCGATCTGCCGTTCGAGAAGGCGCTCGAACAGCTCGAGGAGATCGTACGTCGGCTCGAGAAGGGCGATGTGCCCCTGGACGAGTCGGTTACGATCTACGAGCGCGGCGAGGCCCTGAAGCAGCATTGCGAAGGCCTGCTGCGGAAGGCCGAGGCGCGGATCCAGACGATCACGCTGGGGCCCGATGGGCGCGCGGCGGGGGTCGCTCCCCTCGATGTCGGCTGAGCCCTGGAGATCGTGATGATCTGTGGCTGTTTCGAAAATATTCATCTGCCGCAAGAGTTTGCGCGCATGTCTTCCCTCCGGGCGTGAGGTTGCTTCGGTGTCACGGATAGAAACCTCGATCCTCGACGGGCTTGACGAGACGTCTGCTCTTCGCGCGCTTCCCGAGAG
>NZ_JADIJP010000012.1:0-145107 GCF_017355285.1 Methylobacterium sp. SD274
TGCGGGGAGAGGCGGTCGCCGTCGCGCCGGATTACTCCGCCCCGATCAGCACCCGGCCGTCATGTCCGGCGATCGTCACGTCGCGAAGCTCGCCTGGAGGCGTGTCGGCCGCCAGCCGGACCGGGGTGAATCCTTCCGTGCGTGCCATTCCCCCGCGCTCGGTGAGCACGCGATGGGTCCGGCCGACCTCTCCCGCGAGATGTGCCGTCAGTGCCGCGGCTCCCGCGTCACGGAGACGGGCGGCGCGCTCGCGGATCACGTCTCCGGCGACGGGGGGCATGCGCGCGGCCGGCGTGCCGGGGCGAGGCGAATAGGGGAAGACGTGGAGATGCGTCAGGCCGCATTCGGCAACGAGATCGAGGGAGCGGGTGAACTGCTCTTCCGTCTCGGTGGGAAAGCCGGCGATGAGGTCGGCCCCGAAGACGGCATCCGGGCGAAGACGCCGCACGGATTCGCAGAACCGGATCGCATCGTCGCGGCCGTGCCGGCGCTTCATGCGCTTGAGGATCAGGTCGTCACCAGCCTGTAGCGAGAGGTGGAAATGCGGCATCAGCCGGTTCTCGCTGGCAATCGCCTCCCAGAGAGCCGCGTCGGCCTCGATGGAATCGATGGAGGACAGGCGCAGGCGTGCGAGATCCGGCACGTGGCGGAGGATCGCCTGGACCAGCCGTCCCAGGCTGGATGACGGCGACAAATCCCGGCCGTAGGCGGTGAGGTCGACCCCGGTGAGCACGACTTCGCGCCCGCCATGGTCGACGATGCGACGGACCTGATCGACCGCGTCGTCTAGCGTGACGGAGCGGGAATTCCCCCGGCCAAAGGGGATGATGCAGAAGGTGCAGCGATGGTCGCAGCCGTTCTGCACCGGCACGAAGGCGCGGGTATGGCCGGCGACCGAGGCGATCCGCGTCGGTGCGGCTTCCCGCGCGGCCATGATGTCGTCGATCTCGAGACGCGGTCTGACATGCGTGGCGGGCAGCCAGGTCTCGGCCCTGGTCTTGGCGTCGTTGCCGACGATGCGCGCCACTTCCGGCATCGCCGAATAGGCATCCGTCTCCACCTGCGCGCCGCAGCCGGTGACGACGATCTCGGCCCCCGGCCGCTCGCGGGCGAGCTTCCGGATCGCCTTGCGGGCTTGGCGTCCGGCCTCAGTGGTAACGGCACAGGTATTGACGAGGACGAGGTCCGCGCCCGTCCCGGCCGCCTCGGCATGGCGGCGCATCACCTCGGATTCCACCGTGTTGAGGCGGCAGCCGAAGGTCAGGGTCTCCACCGCCACTCAGTCCACCCGCGCGAAGAGTTCGGGGGACAGGAAACCCTCCCATTCGAGGGCCACCGGGCCGGTCATCAGCACGTGGTCGTCGGCGCGCCACTCGATGACGAGGTCGCCGCCGGG
The DNA here is from genome assembly GCF_017355285.1 of Methylobacterium sp. SD274. Classification (NCBI taxonomy): domain Bacteria; kingdom Pseudomonadati; phylum Pseudomonadota; class Alphaproteobacteria; order Hyphomicrobiales; family Methylobacteriaceae; genus Methylobacterium; species Methylobacterium sp. SD274. Next base: position 1,397 of record NZ_JADIJP010000012.1, read on the forward strand.
CAGGCTCACCGTGGCGTGGCGCCCGAGCATGCGCAGGCGCGAGGCCGCCACCAGGGTGGCGCAGGCGGCGGTGCCGCAGGCGAGCGTCAACCCGGCGCCGCGCTCCCAGACCCGGAGCTTGATCGTGTCGGGCCCCGTCACCTGCGCCACGGAGATGTTGGCGCGCTCGGGAAAGATCGGGTGGTTCTCGAGCATCGGGCCGATGCGGCCGAGGTCGTAGCCGTCGGGATCGCGCTCGACGAAGAACACCGCGTGGGGGTTGCCCATGTTCACCACGCCCGGCGAATGCAGCACGGGCGCGTCGATCGGGCCGATCTGGAGCTCGATCCGCCGCGTGTCGGGGAACGGCTCGGCCAGCGGAATCTCGTCCCACTTGAGGCGGGGGCGGCCCATATCGACGGTGAAGGAGGTGTGCGCCACGCGCTTCACCTCGACGAGCCCCGCCTTGGTCTCCAGGGTGAGGCGGCCGTTCTCAGCCGGGCGCGCCATGGCCGGGTCGTCCAGCATGGCGTAGGCGACGCAGCGGGTGCCGTTGCCGCATGCGCCGGATTCCGACCCGTCGGTATTGTAGATCCGCATGAAGCCGTCCGTGCCGGGGCTGCGCGGATCGTGGATGACCATGAGCTGGTCGAAGCCCGAGCGCGGGTGGCCGGCGATGGCGCGGGCCTCCTCGGCACGCACGACCAGCTCCGTGCAGCGCAGGTCCAGCACCACGATGGCGTTGCCCGCCCCGTGCATCTTCAGGAACCGACGGTTCTCGAGCCTCGTCATGATCGTCTTCGGTTTCGTTGTCTGAACGGGGCATCCCGCGTGCGAGGCCCCCGCATATAGGACAAAGCGCCGGGCCGCGCACGCGGGGTCCGCTCGGGGGAGCGTTGCACAAGGGACGCGCCCGTCACGTTCCTGCGTTCGGGGCGGGTTGGCGTCTCGCAGGCGGGCGGCTTCCTCCCTATTTTAAGGCTTCGCGATTCAGCCGTACGATTCGTCGCGGCGTGCGATCTCCGGAGCGTTGCCTTGACCCGTCATCGTCTATTGCCGCTCGTCAGCCTCGCCGCCGCTTTGGCCGTCTCCTCAGCGCTCGCGCAGCAGCCGTCCTCGCCCGCGACCTCCTCTCCCCTGCCGACCACGACGGCGCCCGATCCGGTCAATCCCGACGCGCCGGCCCGTCCGGTGCCGACCCAGGCGCTTCCCGCCGCGCCGGCGCTCCCGGCCGGCCCGGCACGCCAGACCCTGGTGGAGACCCCCGGCGACGCCAACGACGTCGACGAGGTCTCGCTGCCGCCCAAACCCGCCGCGATCCTGGCGGGGCGGGCGAGCTGGGAGGAGGCGGTTCCGGCCCTGAAAGCCGCCTTCGTGAAGATCGAGGAGGCGCTCGCCAAGGACGGGATCACCCCCACCGGGCGGCCGATCGCGGTCTTCGCCAAGACCGACGATGACGGATTCCAGTTCGAGGCGATGATCCCGATCGCCTCCATGCCGGACCCGAAGCCCGCCGAGACCGGCGGCCTGCGCTTCGGCACGACCCCCAGCGGCAAGGCCCTGCGCTTCCCGCACAAGGGCTCCTACGACGAGATCGACGGCACCTACGAGACCCTCACCGCCTATCTCGACGCCAAGGACGTGGTGGTCCAGGACCGCTTCATCGAGGAATACGTCACCGACCTGAACGACAAGTCGGACGAGAAACTCGACGTGAACATCTACGCCCTGCCGAAATAGGCGGCGTCTCGCTCACGCGGTCGCTTCCGTTCGGGGAGCTTCCAGGATCGCGCCGTTGTTCAGGTGGATCACCCGGTCGGCCGCATCGAAGTAGCGGTCGTCATGGCTGATGACGATCAGGGTCCGGCCCTCACGCTTCAGGTCCGGCAGGAGCCGCGTGTAGAACAGACGGCGGAAGGTGGGGTCCTGCTCCGCCGCCCACTCGTCGAGGACGAGGACCGGCCGCCCTTCGAGATAGGCCTGAACCAGGGCCAGGCGCTTGCGCTGCCCGGCCGAGAGATCGACGGTGGAGAAGGCCCCGTCCCGGATCGTCACCTTGTGGGCGAGGTCCAGGGTCTCGAGATAGGCATCCGCCGCCGCAGGATCCGCCCCGTCGGGCAGGACGAGATCGTCGAACAGGTAGTAATCGAAGAACACCGCCGAGAAATGCTGGCGGTAGGCGTCCCGCGTCTCGTCCGTCACCGGCGCCCCGTCGAGGAACAGGGTGCCGGTCTGTGGCGGATACAGGCCGAGGATCAGCTTGATCAGGGTGGTCTTGCCCGAGCCGTTCTCGCCGACGATGAACAGGATCTCCCCTCGCCGCACGGTGAGGTCGATGGGGCCGAGGGTGAAGCCCGGCTTGCCCTCGACGGCCGGGAAAGCGTGGCTGACGCCGCGAAGCTCGATTTCCTCAATGGTCCGGGGCGTCCGCGTGTCCTCCGGCGCGAGCAGGTTCGGCTCCGACACGGTGCGTCCGGCCGAGAATTCGGCGATGCGCTGGTAGGCGATCCGCGCCCGGCCGATCTCGGGCAGGATGGCGAGGATGTAGGTGACCGGCAGCTCGATATAGAGCAGCACGAGGACGAAGCCGGAGAGGACGGCGTTGTCGATCCCCAGAGTCGCCTTGTAGGTCACGATGGCCGCGATCGTGGCGAACAGGGCCAGCTTCTTCGTCAGGTAGGAGAATTCGAGGAGCGTATGGGTCCTGAATTCGTTGCGGCGGAGTTCTTCGATGGACGAGGTCAGGGCCCCGTCCCTCAACCGCATCCGGCGCTGCCGGTTGAGCCGCAATTCCCGGCTGCCTTCGGTCAGGCTCTGGAAATGCTTCTGCATCGTGTCGGCGAGGGAGCGGCGCGTGCGGTAGCCGACCATGGCGCGGCGGCGCAGGATGTTCTCGACATAGCTGCCGAGGCCGAAGACCAGCAGGGTGATGGCGAGGAGCGGGGCTGACAAGGTGAGCATGTAGACGAGGCATCCGGCGGTGACGCCACTCTGGATGATGAGCCCCGACAGCATCGCCACCGTCGTCGACAGCGTGCCGGCATCCGTGTTGAGCGAAGCGAGGACCTTGTGGCGGCCGATCTGCTCGATGCGGTCGATGGGCGCCGTGAGGATCATGTCGGCGAGATCGCGGCTGAGGCCGGCGCTGATGCGTCCGCTCGCCAGGGCGCTGCCGAGCCCGGAGAGAAGGGACCCGCCCACGCCGAGAAGGACGAGGCCGAGGAAGACGGGAATGAAATTCTCGGAAAGACCGCCCTCCGCATGGATGGCCGTGTTGACCTTGGCCAGAACCGTCGCCGTGGCGAGGCCGCTCAGCGCCCCGATCGCCGAGGACACGGCCACGAGCGGCCAGATCGGACGCAGCAGGCGCATCGCGTCCTTGCCGAGCCCGCTCAGACGATTGTCCGGTCCCGCCATTCATCCCTCCGGCTCGGCCCCGTCGTTGGGCCGCTGGAGAGGCGGATACGTCAGGAACGGGATGCGCCAAAATTCGAAACACGCAGGGCGTGTCTGCGGACGGGCCTGCTTGTCGTCGCGGTGGGGATGTGGAGAATGATCATAGCGCCGCGTCGCGCCGGGCGCAGAGTCGATCATCCCATCAGATCACCTCATCCTGAGGTGCCGGAGCGTAGCGGAGGCTTTGAGCGAGCCCTCCAGTTGCCTCGTTGGGTTCTGGAGGCCTCCTTCGAGGCCGCTTCGCGGCACCTCAGGATGAGGTCAAGCCTTGGACAGACACCCCGAACAGGCGCTCAGAGCAGGCTGAGCTGCGCCGAGACACGAGAGGTCGCCCCGCGCTCCAGCGCGAGCAGCCATCGTTTCGTATCGAGGCCGCCGGCGAACCCCGTGAGGCTGCCTCCCGTGCCGATGACGCGGTGGCACGGAACCACGATGGGGAGCGGGTTGGCGCCATTGGCGGCACCCACGGCCCGGCTGGCGCTCGGACGGCCGATTCGCCTGGCCAACTCGCCGTAGCTGATCGTTTCGCCCAGCGGGATGTCCATGAGCGCGGTCCAGACCTGCCTCTGGAACGGCGTGCCGCGCGGGTCGAGTTCGAGGTCGAACCGGGTCAGCCGGCCTTCGAAATAGGCGCTCAATTGCCGCCGGGCTTCGGCGAAGGCCGCGTCGTCCCGGAGCCAGTCCGGTTTCGGGGCAACGGCGCCCTTGCCGGTTGGGAAACCGATGCAATGCAGGCGCTCGTCCGTACCGGCCAGAACAAGCGGACCGATCGGGCTGGGCAGGACCGTGTAGCTGGTTTGCGGCATAGCACGTTCGTTCGTTGAAACATGAGGGTTGGTGTCGACCTCGAAGACCGGATCGGTGGTCTGCGGAGCATCACATCGCGACACGCCTCCCGCCGCCAATTCATGAGGTCGCCCAGGTCACCACAGCGGAACCAGCTTCGCGCAGCACTGCCTCGCGCACGTCCATCGCAAGTCCCGGCGCATCGTAATAAGCTGCAATCATGAGTGCGGGACGCCCCGGGGGGCGGACGATAGCGTAGTCGTTGGTGTGTCGGTCGACGCTGGTGCCTGGCCTGTTTCCTACTCGCCATCGGGCCGGCAAGGCCGCACGCAAGCGTTGCGAGCCCGGCTTGCAGTTGACCATCCAGCTTTCGAGCTTTTCTCGGCTCCCGGCTATCAGCACGTCGCCGAGAAGGATCGAGCGGGCTGAAGCAACGATGGCCCGGGGCGTCGTTGTGTCCAGATTTCCCTTGGGGGTATTCGCAGCAAGCTCGAAGCGATCGACGCGTGTGACCTCATCGCCGATGCTGCGAAGAAAGCGGGTGAGGCCGTCAGGCCCCCCGCTGGACTTCATCAGCAGATTCGCGGCGGTATTATCGCTCGTTTCAACCATCGCTTGGCAGAGCGTCTCGACCGGCAGCGCGCCGCGCGAGACGTGCAATTCTGTCACAGGTGAGGGTGACACAAGATCAACGCGCGAAAAAGCGACTTCACGCCCAAAACTTTCCGCTCCCGCATCGACGCGGGCCAAGACGTGCGCGGCCAGCAAACCCTTGAAGGTGCTGCACATCAGGAAACGTTCGTCGGCCCGGTGCTCGAGGGTTCGACCGGAGCCGGTGTCGAGCGCGAGTAGCCCCAGGCGCCCACCGTATCGACTTTCGAGGGCGGCGAAGGGGGCGCTGTCGGCGGAATGTGAAGCACCTATGCCACCGACCACACCGATTGCTGCGCCAATGATCAACTTACGGCGTGTCGGCGAAACATCAGCAGCCGCGTCGGTGTGTTTCAAGGAGACCAATCCTGCCCAAGGGGAAGCCATGGCCAAGCTTGCTCTCGGATTGTGTTTCCGAAGGGGCGGGCGAGGATCCCCCCCCGCGGTTTGCAAGCCGAGCCTTCACAGTGCGATCAGGCGCTTGGCCACATCCACCCCACCGGCCGCTCCCGTCCCGAGCGAGAGGAGAGCGGCCGGCGTGGTACCCTATTCGGCCGCCTCGCTATAGGCGTCCACCGGCGGGCAGGAGCAGACGAGGTTGCGGTCGCCGTAGGCGTTGTCGACGCGGTTGATCGGCGGCCAGTACTTGTCCATGCCGAGACTTCCCGAGGGGAAACACGCCGCCTCGCGGGAATAGGGCCGCTCCCACGGGCCGATCAGGTCCGCCACCGTGTGCGGCGCGTGTTTCAGCGGATTGTCGACCTTGTCCATCCGGCCGTCCTCGATGGCGCGGATCTCCTCGCGGATCGCCAGCATCGCATCGCAGAATCGGTCGATCTCGCCCTTGGTCTCGGATTCCGTGGGTTCGATCATCAGGGTGCCGGCCACCGGCCAGCTCATGGTCGGCGGGTGGAAGCCGCAATCGATCAGCCGCTTGGCGATGTCCTCGACGCCGATCCCGGCCGATTTCTGGAACGGCCGCACGTCTATGATGCATTCATGCGCCACCCTGCCCTGTGCCCCGGCATAGAGCACCGGATAGGCGCCCTTCAGGCGGCTCGCGATGTAATTGGCGTTGAGGATCGCCACGCGGGTGGCCTGGGTGAGGCCGCGCCCGCCCATGAGCAGGCAGTAGCTCCACGAGATCGGCAGGATCGAGGCCGAGCCGTAGGGCGCCGCCGAGACGGCCCCTTCCTCACCGCTGCGCGGGTCGGAGGGCAGGAACGGGATGAGATGCGCCTTGACGCCGATGGGACCCATGCCGGGGCCGCCGCCGCCATGGGGGATGCAGAAGGTCTTGTGCAGGTTGAGGTGGCTGACATCGGCGCCGATATCTCCGGGGCGCGCGAGGCCCACCATGGCGTTGAGGTTGGCCCCGTCGAGATAGACCTGGCCGCCATGGGCATGGACGATGTCGCAGATCTCGCGGACCCGCACCTCGAACACCCCATGCGTCGACGGATAGGTGATCATGCAGGCCGCGAGGTTTTCGCCGTGCAACTCGGCCTTCCGCGAAAAGTCCTCCACGTCGATGTTGCCGTGCTGGTCGGCGCCGACCACGACCACGCTCATGCCGCACATCTGCGCGGAGGCCGGGTTGGTGCCATGCGCCGAGGACGGGATGAGGCAGACCTTGCGGTGCCCCTCCCCGCGCGAGAGGTGGTAGGCCCGGATGGCGAGCAAGCCGGCATATTCCCCCTGCGCGCCGGAATTCGGCTGCATCGAGATCGCGTCGTAGCCGGTGATCGCGCAGAGCTTGTCGGAGAAGTCGCGCAGGAGTTCCTGGTAGCCCTCCGCCTGATCCGCCGGCACGAAGGGGTGGATCTCCGAGAATTCCGGCCAGGAGATCGGCAGCATCTCGGCGGTGGCGTTGAGCTTCATCGTGCACGAGCCGAGCGGGATCATCGCGCGGTCCAGCGCCAGGTCACGGTCGGCGAGGCGACGCATGTAGCGCGTCATCTCGCTCTCGGCCCGGTTCATGTGGAAGATCGGATGGGTCAGATAGGCGGAGGTTCGGAGATTCGCCTCGGGGAGACGCTGCGCCGGCCAGGCCTCGTCATAGGTCAAGCCTTCGCCGCCGAAGGCGCGCCACACCGCCTGGACGATATCGGGCCGGGTACGCTCGTCGACGGTGATGCCGATACGGTCCGAGCCCACTTTACGCAGGTTGATGCCGTTCTTCACCGCGTTCTGCAGGATCAACCCCTGGAAGGCGCCGACCTCGACGGTGATCGTGTCGAAGAAGCCCTTCGGCTCCACGGTGAAGCCGAGACTCTCCAGCCCTTCGGCGAGGCGCACCGCGTCGCGGTGGACCCGGGCGGCGATGGCCTTCAATCCGCGCGGCCCGTGGAACACCGCGTACATGCCGGCGATGACCGCCAGCAGCACCTGCGCGGTGCAGATGTTCGACGTCGCCTTCTCACGGCGGATATGCTGCTCGCGGGTCTGCAGGGCGAGGCGGTAGGCCCGGTTTCCCCGCGCATCGACGGAGACGCCCACGAGCCGGCCCGGCAGGGTGCGCTTGTGTGCCTCGCGGGTGGAGAGATAGGCGGCGTGCGGGCCGCCATAGCCCATGGGCACGCCGTAGCGCTGCATCGAGCCGATGGCGATGTCGGCGCCCATTTCGCCGGGCGGCTTCAGCAGGGTGAGGGCCAGGGGATCCGCGGCCATCACCGCGACCGCGCCGGCCTCGTGCAGGCGGGTGATGACCTCCGAAAAATCGTGGATGGCGCCGCAGACGCCGGGATATTGGAAGACCGCGCCGAAGACCTCCGCCGGGTCGAGATCGGTCGACGGGTCGCCGACGACGACGGTCCAGCCCAGCGGCGCGGCACGGGTCTTCAGGACGGCGATGGTCTGGGGCAGGCATTCGCCGTCGACGAAGAAGGCGGTCTTGCCGTTGCGGGCGATGCGCGAGGCCATGCCCATGGCCTCCGCCGCCGCCGTGGCCTCGTCGAGGAGCGAGGCATTGGCGATGTCGAGGCCGGTGAGGTCGCAGACCAGGGTCTGGAAGTTCAGCAGCGCCTCGAGCCGGCCCTGGCTGATCTCGGGCTGGTAGGGTGAATAGGCGGTGTACCAGGCCGGGTTCTCGAAGATGTTGCGCTGGATCACCGGTGGCATCGTGGTGCCGTGGTAGCCCTGGCCGATGAGCGAGACGAGAAGCCGGTTCTTGTCGGCGATGCCGCGCATATGTTCGAGCACCCTGCGCTCGGTGAGCGACGTGCCGAAATCGATGCGCTCTTCCTGGCGGATGTCGGCCGGCAAGGTCTCGTCCACGAGGCCGTGCAGGCTCTCGGAGCCGATCACGGCCAGCATCGCCGCGATTTCGGCGGTGGTCGGACCGATATGGCGGCGATTGGCGAAATCGTAGGGATCGTAGCGATCGTTTGGCATGATGGGCCTCGGAGGTGCAATTGACGGCTGTGCGCGTCCCTCTCCCCTCTGCGGGAGAGGGTGGCCCGCGAATGCGGGTCGGGAGAGGGGAGCGCGTTGTCCGGAGAGGTCGCCCCCTCTCCCGCCTGCTCCGCAGGCACCCTCCCCCACCCAAATTGGGCTTGGCCCCATTTGGGCACTCAGGAACAGATCTCGGGCAGGCCCGAGGTCTGCGGGGGGAGGGTAAGTCAGCGCTATTTCGCGAACTCGGCGTAGGCGGCCTCGTCCATCAATCCGTCGAGGGAGGCGACGTCGTCGAGGCGGAGGCGATAGAGCCAGCCCGCGCCCTGCGGGTCGGTGCCGATGCTGGCCGGGTCCGACACGGCGGCCTCGTTGATTTCGGTCACCTCGCCCGAGACCGGGGCGAACACGTCGGAGGCGGCCTTCACCGATTCCACCACCGCCGCGGCCTCGCCCTTGACGAGCTTGGCGCCAACCTTGGGGAGTTCGACGAAGACGAGGTCTCCGAGTTGCTCAGCCGCATGGGTGGTGATGCCGATGGTGGCGACATCGCCCTCGATGGCCAGCCACTCGTGCTCGTCCGTGAATTTCAGCATGATGCGCTCCGTGAAACGGGGATTGGGGGGAAGTCGGCCGGGGGCCGGGATTCAGCTGCGCTTGAAGCGCGCCGGCACGAAGGGAAGCGCCACGACCGAGACCGGCAGTCGCCGGCCGCGCACTTCCGCGAAGAGACGGGTGCCGGGCGTCGACAGGGCGGCGGGGACGTAGCCCATGGCGATGGGCGCCTTGAGGCTGGGGCTGAACCCGCCGGAGGTGACCCGGCCGATGGCCTCGCCGGCTTCCTCTGCGACGAGCGCGGCCCCTCCCCGCACCGGGGTCGGGCCCTCCGGCAGCAGGCCGACGCGCCGCGACGCGGGACCGTCACCGATCTCACGGAGGATGCGCTCAGCGCCCGGAAAGCCACCCGCGCGCGCGCCGCCCTCGCGGCGGACCGGCTGGATCGCCCAGGTCAGACCGGCCTCGACTGGGCTCGTGCCGGCATCGATATCGGCTCCGTGCAGGCACAGGCCCGCCTCCAGCCGCAGGGAATCGCGTGCGCCGAGGCCGACGGGCTCCACGTCGCTGTCCTGCAGCAACGCCTCGGCGACGGCATCCGCGGCATCCTCCGGAAGGGAGATCTCGAACCCGTCCTCCCCGGTATAGCCGGAGCGGCTGACGAGGGCGGACGCGCCGAGGAGCTCCACCCACTTCACATCGAGGAAGCGCATGGCGGCGGTCTCCGGGGCGAGCCGCGCCAGGGCGCTCTCGGCCAGCGGCCCCTGGAGGGCGAGGAGCGCCCGGGGCAGCACGGTGATCTCGCACAGGCCGGCCAGATGAGCGCGAAGATGGGCCACGTCCGCCACCTTGTTGGCTGCGTTGACCACCAGGATCAGGCTGTCGTCGAGGCGCGCGACCATGAGGTCGTCGAGGATGCCGCCGGTCTCACCGGTGAGGAAACCGTAGCGCTGCCGGCCGGGCGCCAGCCCCAGCACGTCGATGGGCAGGAGGGTTTCGAGGGCGCAGGCGAGGTCCGCCATGCCGCCCGGACCCGGCTTCAGCCGGATCTGGCCCATATGCGACACGTCGAACAAACCGGCCGCCTTGCGGGTGTGCAGGTGTTCGGCGATCAGGCCGGCCGGATAATGGAGCGGCAGCGCATAACCCGCGAAGGGCACCATGCGGGCGCCGTGGCGCAGATGGAGCGCGTGAAGCGGTGTGCTGGAAGCGTCGAGCGGCATCTGGTCACCCCATGACAGAACGGCTCCGGATGCTCGATCGAGCGATCCGGCTACCCCCATCTGTCACGGTTACCTGAGAGCTTCTCCCGCCCCGGTAAGGGTGGGATTTCTCCTTCGGTGGACGCCCGCGAAGGCGCCTCTCTCCAGATTGTCAAAACGAAGCGGTGATTGTGCCTGAGAGTTTCCGGGGGTGGTTGCTCCGTCGGCGCCATGACCGGTTGGTACCGGCCTGGGCTCTCCCGCTTCGTCATTCACTGACGGACAGAGCCTCGCATGACCTTCGCCGGGGCGCAAGGTTCGGGCTTTCACCTTGGCGCAACTGTCAGTCTATTGCACGATACTGCTGCCCTGCGGCACTTCCTCTCGCGCCGGATCGGAACCGGCGGGACTCGGCGCGGATTCCGTTGTCATGGCCATCGCATCCGGGCACGACCTCGCCGGCCCCCGCCCCCGGCAGACCAGACGCTCCGCTGACCTCGCCGACGCGAGCCTGACGGACAAGGCGCTCGAGATCCATCGCCGGCTCTGCCCCGTCTACAGCTGCCCGATTCCGTATTTCCACAGCCTCGATCCCTTGAGCGAACTCGTCTCCTCGCTCCTGTCGCACCGCACCCGGAATGCCGATTCCGGTCGTGCCTTCAAAGCGTTGCGGGCACGCTACCCGGATTGGTCCGACCTCGTGGACGCGCCCGTGGAGGAGATCGAGGCCACCATCTCCGGCGTGACATGGCCGGAACTGAAGGCTCCCCGCATCCGTGCCATCCTGGCGGCGGTGGCCGAGCGTCACGGCTCCCTCTCGCTCGATTTCCTGAAGGAGATGGAGGTCGATGCGGCGCGCTCGTGGCTCGAGGCGATTCCGGGCGTCGGCCCGAAGACCAGCGCGGCGGTGCTGTCGTTCAGCTTGCTGCGGATGCCGGCCCTGCCGGTGGACAGCCACCACCACCGGGTGGCGCAACGCACCGGCCTCATCGGCGCGAAGGTCGATGTCGGCCCCTCGCATCCGATCCTGCGGGCGCAGCTTCCGGCGGAATGGAGCGCGCAGGATCTCTATGACAACCACGAGATCCTGATGCTCCACGGCCAGGCCGTGTGCCATCACCGCAATCCGGCTTGCGGGAGGTGCGTGTTGCTCGATCTGTGCCCGACCGGGCAGGCGCGGGAGCGGGGCTAGGCGGAAGCAGAGGCGCTACCGCTTGGCGGCTCCGTATACGGCACTTCGCTCCCGCTTGCCGACCGCCACCACCGTCACGGTGACCGTCGTGTCATCGACACGGTAGACCAGACGATAGCCTGCGGACCTCAGCTTGATCTTGTAGCAATCCTTCAGGTCGGCATCGCGAAGCTTGTCCGCTTCGACCCTCGGGTTCAGCAGACGCTCCGCCAGCTTCTTCTTGAACTGCCCCCGGAGCGTCTCACCGAGCTTGTGCCACTCCTTGAGCGCGGAAGGCAGAAACTGGAGTTCAAAGGGCATCCAGGGTGACCCGCACGGGCACTTCCCCGGAGCGGGCTTTCACGATCGACGCCAGCACGTCGTCGTCGATGGCGTCGATCATGGCCTCGAACGTCTCCGGCGGGACCATGTAGCCCATGACGCGGTTGTGGTTCAGGATCGCCACCGGTGCTCCATCGGCGCGGTTCATCACCGATGTCGGACTCTTCTTCAGCTCCGACACACTCACCGCCACATCGGCCATGACACTCTGCAGCTGAGCTTCCATTCGCGACTCCACCGCCTGCCGCCTCCCTGGAACGGCAGAGGCGATCTCGTCTCGGTACCAAATTGCGTACGAAAATTCGATCTTTTTCGGGTTCGATGCGGCGTATGCCGTCAAGCTGTGCACCTTGACCACCCATGGTGAGCCGTTCAGAACGCAAACGTCGGTGCCCTGACCCGAGCGTCGGCTTCTCCCTCGCCATCACGCCATAGGAACCACGCGCGATGACCGCGTTCACAGAGCTCGTGTTCTCGGGCGTTCAGCCCACGGGCAACCTGCATCTCGGCAATTACCTCGGCGCCATCAAGCGCTTCGTGGAGATGCAGGAGCGCGACGCGCAGTGCCTCTACTGCGTCGTCGACATGCACGCGATCACCCTGTGGCAGGACCCGGCCGCCCTGAAGGGCCAGATCCGCGAAGTCACGGCCGCCTTCCTTGCCGCCGGCATCGACCCGAAGCGCAGCATCGTCTTCAACCAGAGCCAGGTGCCGGCCCATGCCGAGCTCGCCTGGATCTTCAACTGCGTCGCCCGCCTCGGCTGGCTGAACCGCATGACCCAGTTCAAGGACAAGGCCGGCAAGGATCGGGAGAACGCCTCGATCGGGCTCTACGCCTATCCGGTGCTGATGGCGGCCGATATTTTGGCCTACCGCGCCACCCACGTGCCGGTGGGCGAGGACCAGAAGCAGCATCTCGAACTGACCCGCGATATCGCCCAGAAGTTCAATAACGATTTTTCGGAGTCGATCTCCGCCCATGGGCACGATGCGGGCGCGGGCTTCTTCCCGATCACCGAGCCGCTGATCGGCGGCCCGGCCGCCCGCGTCATGTCCCTGCGGGACGGCACCAAGAAGATGTCGAAATCGGACCCCTCCGACAATTCGCGCATCAACCTCACCGACGAGGCGGATACCATCGCCAACAAGGTGCGCAAGGCCAAGACCGATCCTGAGCCCCTCCCCTCCGAGACGGCCGGTCTGGCCGCACGGCCCGAAGCCGACAACCTCGTGGGCATCTTCGCGGCGCTGAAGGGCGTCACCCGCGACGAGGTGCTGGCCGATTACGGCGGTGCCCAGTTCTCCGCCTTCAAGGGGGCGCTGGTGGAGCTCGCGGTGGAGACCCTCGCGCCGATCGCCTCCGAGATGAAGCGTCTCGTGGCCGATACCGACTATATCGACTCCGTCCTCGCCGATGGCTCCGAGCGCGCCGAGGCCATCGCGGCCCCGACGCTGGATGCGGTGAAGGACATCGTCGGTTTCGTCCGGCGTGGGCCGCGGTTGCGGACCGTCCGGTAATGATCCGGGCGCTCGTCTTCGACGTCTTCGGGACGCTCGTCGACTGGCGCTTGGGAGTGGCCCGCGAGGCCGCACGCCTCCTCGGCGCGGAGGCGCCCACCCTCGATGCCGACGCTTTCGCGGATGCGTGGCGCCGGCACTACGGGCCTTCGATGGAGACCGTGCGTTCGGGGGCCCGGCCCTTCGTGGACCTCGATACCCTCCATGCGGAGTCCCTGCCCCTCGTTCTGGCGGAGTTCGGCATCGTCGGCGTGTCGGATGCCACACGGCGGGAACTCGTCCAGGCCTGGCACCGGCTCGACGCCTGGCCCGACGTACCGCACGCTCTGCGGCGCCTTCGGACGCGCCACCTCCTGGCGCCAAACTCGAACGGTCATATCCGGCTGATGGCCGACCTCGCCCGCAGCAATGGGCTGATCTTCGACGCGATCCTGGGTGCCGGCCATTCCCGCGATTACAAGCCGAAACCGGCCCTCTATCACGATGCGGTGGCGGCCTTCGGCTTCGCTCCGGCGGAGACCTTGATGGTCGCCGCCCATTCGGGCGACCTCGCGGCAGCGGCGAGCCACGGCCTGTCCACCGCCCATATCGCCCGCCCGCGCGAGCACGGGCCGGGCGGTGGCGAAACGGCGCCCAATGTTCCGGTCACTTATGCAGCCCGTGACCTCACGGATCTGGCCGACCAGCTCGGCTGCTGACGACGACGGAGCGGAAGGGTGAGCACGATGGCCGATTGGAACCCAGCCCTCTATACCCGCTTCGAGGACGAGCGTACCCGTCCGGCGGCCGAGCTCCTGGCCCGTGTGCCTCTCGAAGCCCCGCGCCTCGTCTACGATCTCGGATGCGGCCCCGGCAATTCCACCGCGCTCATCACTGCACGCTTTCCCGAGGCGGAGGTGATCGGCCTCGACACCTCGCCGGCGATGCTGGAGCGTGCGAGGAGCCGCCTGCCCGGCCTCGCCTTCGCGAGGGCCGATGCGGCGACCTGGATCCCCGAGCAGGCGCCGGACCTGATCTATGCCAACGCCGTGCTGCAATGGCTGCCCGACCACCCGGTGCTCCTGCCCCGGCTCCTCGGCCTCCTGGCACCCGGCGGCGTGCTCGCCCTGCAGATGCCCGACAATCTCGCCGAGCCCTCGCACCGGTTGATGCGCGAGGTGGCGGGTGCCGGTCCCTGGGCCGGGGCCATCGGCGATCCGGCCGTGGCCGGGCGGCTCGGGCGGATGCTGGAGCCGGCCGGCTATTACGACCTCCTGGCGCCCCTCGCGGCCGAGGTCGATGTCTGGCGCACCGCCTATCATCACCCGATGACGGATGCCGCCGCCATCGTCGAATGGGTCAGGGCGACCGGGCTCCGGCCCTTCCTCGACCCGCTGGACCCCGAGGATACGGCCGGGTTCCTCGCCGCCTACGCGACGGCGATCGATGCGGCTTATCCGCCGCGCAGCAACGGGGGACGCCTGCTCGCGTTCCCGCGGGTCTTCATCGTCGCCCGCCGGGCGGACTAAGCAGGCTCGCAAAAGTGCTCGCCGGTTTTGCGTCCCAGAACCTGCGATACTTCAAGGGCCTAAGCGAGGTGATGCGTTGGCTCACCGACGCGAACCTGCTGAGCGCACCGACCCGGATGCGATGGCCGGGACGGTGCGCGGCCGGGTTTCAGCTCTCGCCGCGCGCCACGCGTGCCTCGTATTCCGGCAGGGCGAGCTGGCCTTCCTTCTCGACCCGCGCCTTGTCCTCGTCCGAGATCACGTCACCGACCATGTCGAGGCGCTTCCACAGGGCGAGCGGCGTCTCCTTGTCGGGGCGCGGCACGTATTTGTTCTGCGAGACCTTCTGGTACTTGTGGATGTAGCGCGGGCAATTGACCCAGGCCTTCGTCACCTCGATCTTCACGAGGTACTTGGCCTCGGTGTATTCGGCCATCAGCGGATCGTCGCGCAGCATCCGGGCGTGTCCCTGGACGCGGACACGGTGCGGGGTCTCGAAATCGATGAACAGCAGCCCGACCTTGGACTGACCCTCGATGTTGCCCATCGAGTACCACATGCCGTTCCCGTCGAGGCCGGGGAAGACCAGCGTGTTGGCGTCGAGCACCTTCACGAAGCCGGTGCTGCCGCCCTTGTAGGAGACGGTGGGCATGCCGTCGGGATCGACCGTGGACAGGAAGAACATGTCGCGGCTGCCGATGAAGGCGGCCTCGTCGGGGCCGATCTCGTCATGCACCCAGCCGGTGTCGAGACGCTCGGCGAGCTTGACGGTGTTGTACTCTTCCTGAAGCGCGCGATGCTCGTCGTAATAGAGCGAAGCCATGGGTGTCCTCCAACCTTCGGCCGCTCTCAGATGGGCAGCCGTTACGGAGCATGATCGCCGGATTTGCTTAAGAGTACAACGGGGGGCGTCCGTCTCTCCCCCCTTCGCTTCAGAGCCGCCGACTGCCGGGCCGGATCGCTCATGGAGGTCGGTGGCGTACGTCGTTGACGTATGGACGGTGTTGGCTTAGACGATCGGAATGCCCTCGCCCCTGCATACGGTCGCGGAAACCTCCGAGTTCGTCAGGGATGCGGATGCCGAGCGCATGCCGGCCGCAACTCGGACGGCCCTCAAGGACATGCTCGCCGCGAACCAGGAGGCGGGTGATCTCATCGTCGGCTCGGGTGGTATCCGTAAGGTGCGCGTCGCCGGGCGGGGCAAGGGCAAGAGCGGCGGCTATCGCGTTCTCGCTGTTATGTCGGGCCCGATGCACCGGTCTACCTCCTGGCGGTTCTGAGCAAGGCGGACCGGGAGAACTTCTCGCCGGCGGAAGTCCAGCAACTGGCTCGGCTGACGCTGTCCATCAAGGCGCATTGGCAGAAGCGTGGAAGGTGACGCGCATCCATACGGCAACCAGGGCATCGCCCTCTCACAGGAGCAAGGTCGACCATGGGCAGGGATATTTTCGAACGAACCCTTTCCGCTCTGCGGGAAGCCGAGGAACACGCGCAGGGAGGGATGCCGGCCGGTCTCGTCGTCCATGTCCCCGAGACCGTCGATGTCGCCGGGATCCGCAGGCGGACCAGCAAGGCACAGCCAGCCTTCGCCGCGAGCATAGGCGTGCCCGTCGCAACTCTCAGGCAATGGGAGCATCAACGTCGCCAGCCTCAGGGGCCGGCGCGCGTACTCCTGGCTCTCCTCGACAAGAACCCTCGCCTCGTCGAGGAGACGCTCGGTCAGGTGCCATGACGGCAGAGAGATCGCCGCTCTTCCGCACTGGTTCGGGAGACGGCGGCCTTCGCAAGATCGAGGGGCGGGCAATGGGAGCGTCATCTCCCGAGATAAACTTCCTTGCCCGGTCGCGCACGAAAAAGCCGGCCCCGCTCGCACGAGGCCGGCTTTCTCCGCGAGGGGGCAGCCGAACGAAGCCCGGCCGCCCATCACAAAAAATCAGTTCTTGGACTTGTCGACCAGAGCCTTCTCGGAGATCCATGGCATCATGCCACGGAGCTTCGAGCCGACTTCCTCGATCGGGTGACGGGCGAGCTTGGCGCGGGTGGCCTTGAACGAGGTCTGGCCGACCTTGTTCTCCAGCATCCAGTCGCGGGTGAACTTGCCCGACTGGATATCGTCCAGCACGCGCTTCATCTCGGCCTTCGTCTCGGCGGTGACGATGCGCGGGCCGGTGACGTATTCACCGTACTCGGCGGTGTTGGAGATCGAGTAGTTCATGTTGGCGATGCCGCCCTCGTAGATGAGGTCGACGATGAGCTTCACCTCGTGGAGGCACTCGAAATAGGCCATCTCGGGAGCGTAGCCGCCCTCGACCAGGGTCTCGAAACCGGCCTTGATGAGCTCGACGAGGCCGCCGCACAGCACGGCCTGCTCGCCGAACAGGTCGGTCTCGCACTCTTCCTTGAAGGTGGTCTCGATGATGCCGGCGCGGCCGCCGCCGTTCGCCGAAGCGTAGGACAGGCCGAGATCGTGCGCGTTGCCGGAGGCGTCCTGCGCAATGGCGATCAGGGTCGGCACGCCGCCGCCCTTGAGGTACTCGCCGCGCACGGTGTGGCCGGGGCCCTTCGGGGCGACCATGAGCACGTCGAGGTCCTTGCGGGGCTCGATGAGGTTGAAGTGGACGTTGAGGCCGTGGGCGAACAGGAGGGCGGCGCCCTGCTTCATGTTCGGCTCGAGCGACTCCTTGTAGATGTCGCCCTGGAGCTCGTCTGGGGTGAGCATCATGACGACGTCGGCCTGCTTGGCGGCGTCGGCGACGTTCATCACCGTGAAGCCCTCGTGCTCCGCCTTCTTGGCGGTGGCCGAGCCCTCGCGGAGGGCGATGACGATGCCCTTCACGCCGGAATCACGCAGGTTGAGGGCGTGGGCATGGCCCTGGCTGCCGTAGCCGACGATGACGACCTTCTTGCCCTTGATCAGGTTGAGGTCGGCGTCACGATCGTAATAGACCCGCATGATGGAATGTCCTTTTCGCGTGGGGTGTCAGGGTCGGGCCTGGCCGTAGAGGGCCAGGAACTGGTCGACGGCGCGGGCCGCGTCGCGTCGGATCTCGGCGGCGTCGAGGTCGAGCGCGTCGCCGAGGAGAAGTCGGATCTGGACGTCGCGCCCGACCAGACCGAAGAAGGTCCGGAAGGCGGTCTCGCTGTCCTCGAAGGCGAGGAGCCCGGCCGCACGGCCCGCTTCGAGCACGGGCTTGACCCGCCCGCCGATGGCCAGCCGCCCGTTCGCCAGCACGATGGCGCCGAGGTTGCCCTTGCGCGAGCCGGCATGCGCGATGGCGATGCGGTTCAACACCACCGAGGTGCGGCCCGCGATCACATCGAGCCAGGTCACGGCGAAATCGAGCAGGCGCTCCCGCAGGGTCGCCGCATCGAGCGCGCCCACCGCGTCGCGCCCCGCATGGACCCGCGAAGCCTGCCAGCGCACCGTGGCGGTGAGGAGGCCGTCCCGGTCCCCGAACCACTTGTACAGGGTTTCCTTCGAGCAACTCGCCCGGCGCGCGACCGCATCCATGGTGAGCTGGTCGCCCTCTTCGACGAGGAGAGCGAGCACGGCATCGAGCACCGCCTGTTGGCGGGCCGAGGGCGCTTCTTGCACCGTCTCGTCGCGTGCGACCGTCGCGCTCATGCTTCCAGAAAACCAGTACCGTACCGTACGGTACGCGGCGGCATAGGCCGATTCGGTTTCCCGGACAAGAGGCGGTGTACCCCCGGTCGAACCTTATTCAGGCAGTTTGAGGCCTTCGCGGGCGAACACGGCCTGCACGGCGGGCCGCGCCGTCATGGCGCGGGCATGTGCGGTCCAATGGGGAAAGCGCTCTGCCATGTCGAAACCGAGCGCGGCTCCCCGGCCCCAGGTCCAGAACAGCAACAGGTAGGGGTCGGCGACGCTGTAGGCTTCGCCGACGGCCCAGCCGCCGTTGGAGAGCTTGACCTCGGTCATGGTGAAGAGGTCGCCGCAGGTCTCGACTCCCTTGGCCTGGATGCCCGGGAAGGCCGTCTCATCGCTCGTGTAGCGCTCGGCCCGGCGGATATGCGCGTAGGCGATGTGATGGCCGGTGGAGAGCCAGCCCAGCCATTCGTCGACCCGCGCCTGATCGCGGGGCGATTGCGGCCACAGGCCGGCCTGCGGATGACTGCGCGCGATGTGGCGCAGGATGGCGGTGTTCTCGGTGAGCACCCAATCCTCATCGACCAGTGCCGGTACGCGGCCGCGCTCGTTGATAGCGAGGTATTCGGCCGCCCGCTGGTCGCCCTTGGCGAGGTCGAGCCGCACGGTCTCGTAGGGCGCTCCCGTTTCCTCGAGGGCGATGTGGGAGGCGAGCGAGCAGGCGCCGGGGGCGTAGTAGAGGGTGGTCATGGGGAACTCATGTGTTGGCAACCGCTGCGGGCAAGCCGATCAGTTCTGCGATGCCCAGGCGAATCCTCAAGAGAATATCCGGCGGTAGTGCGCCGACGCGTCGGAATCCGCGGGACGCGCGATCCACGCAGCGGATATGGTCGAGGAGAACGGCGCCGGAGACAACCAGACCATCCGGAAGGAGAATTTTCGTCGGCCAGGGCGTGACGTTGCTCGTGATCGGACAGATGATCGCTGTCGCGTTTCGCAGGTGGAAGGTCGCATCGGACAAGACGACAGCCGGACGGATGCCACTCTGTTCTCGACCGAGTGTCGGTCTCAGATCGACCCAGACGACATCCCCAGCCTCTGGGACCGGGTGGTCAGCGGTCGTAATCGTCACGAATGATCTCCGCACCCACGTCCGGTCCCCAATCGAGGGGGGCGGGGCGATGAGACGGACCCAATCGGTCCATCTCGGCGATCATTTCAGCGAGCGTCGGGACCGCGACGCCGTTCACGGTGCGTCGTGCTCCCGACGCCGGAATTTGCCGCTTCGACAGCACTTCCACCGTCTCACCCTCGTTGACGCCGAGCTGCGTTACGGCTTGCGGCGACAATCTCACGACGAGATCATCACCCCAGCGAATGATTTTGGCTTCCATCGCCTCACCCTCCGAGTTGCAGGCAGGACCTTATCACCGCTCGCGGCGTCGTACCTACATCGCCTCGGAGCCACGCCCCATGGCCGCGATGCCCGTGCGGGAGATCTCCACGAGGCCGATCACCGTCATCAGGCCGATGAAGCGGTCGATCTCCTCGGTGGTGCCGGTGACCTCGAAAACGAAGGAGTTCAGGGTCGCGTCCAGGGTCTTGGCGCCGAAGGCGGCGGCGAGGGTCAGCGATTCGGTGCGGTGCTCACCGGTACCCGCCACCTTGACGAGGCAGAGCTCACGCTCGAGGGCCTTGCCCTGGAGCGTGAGGTCGACGACCCGGTGCACGGGCACGAGGCGGTCGAGCTGGGCCTTGATCTGCTGGATCACCGCATCGGTGCCGGCGGTGACGATGGTGATGCGCGAGATGTGGCGCGCCACCTCGGTCTCCGACACCGTCAGGCTCTCGATGTTGTAGCCGCGTCCCGAGAACATCCCCGCGATCCGCGCGAGAACGCCCGGCTCGTTGTCCACGATGACGGCGAGGGTGTGCCGGTTGATCGGCTCGACCCGACCGGCATCGGGGTAGTGTGTGTTCATGGCGTTCATGACGTCTCTCCTCCGCGCCGCCGGTCAGACCAGCATCTTGCCTTCCTCGGAGATCACGTCGCCGAGGTCCATACCGGTCTCGCCGAGGTAGTCGGAGAGCAGCATCTCGTTATGCGCCTTGCCCGACGGGATCATCGGGAAGCAGTTCTCTTTCTTGTCGACGATGCAATCGAAGATGACCGGGCCGTCATGGGCCAGCATCTCGGCGATCGCCCCGTCGAGCTCGCCCGGCTTGTCGCAGCGCATGCCCTTGGCGCCATAGGCCTCCGCCAGCTTGACGAAGTCCGGCAGGCTTTCCGAATAGCTCTGGGAATAGCGCGATCCGTGCAGCAACTCCTGCCACTGGCGCACCATGCCCATATACTCGTTGTTCAGGATGAAGATCTTGACCGGCAGGCGATACTGCACGGCGGTCGACATCTCCTGGATGTTCATCAGGATCGAGGCTTCGCCGGCGATGTCGATGACGAGACCGTCCGGATTGGCGAGCTGGGTGCCGATGGCCGCGGGCAGGCCGTAGCCCATGGTGCCGAGGCCGCCGGAGGTCATCCAACGGTTCGGCTCGTCGAACTTGAAGTACTGCGCCGCCCACATCTGGTGCTGGCCGACCTCCGTGGTGATGAAGGTCTTCCGGTCCTTGCAGGCCTCATAGAGGCGCTGCACGGCGTATTGCGGCTTGATGATCGTGCCCGACGGCCAATAGGCGAGGCAGTCCCGCGCCTTCCAGGTGCGGATCTTGGCCATCCACTCGTCGAAGCGGCCCTGGTCGGGACGCTTGGGCAGGGCCTTCCAGGCCGCCAGCATGTCTTCGAGCACCGAGCCGCAATCGCCGACGATGCCGACATCGACCTTGACCACCTTGTTGATCGAGGAGGCGTCGACGTCGATGTGGATCTTCTTGGAGAAGGGCGAGAACGCGTCGAGACGGCCGGTGATGCGGTCGTCGAACCGGGCGCCGATACAGACCATCACGTCGCATTCGTGCATGGCGAGGTTGGCCTCGTAGGTCCCGTGCATGCCCAGCATGCCCAGGAACTGCTCGTTCGAAGCCGGGAAGGCGCCCAGACCCATCAGGGTCGAGGTGACGGGAAAGCCGGTGACCTCGGCCAGCTGGCGCAGGAGCGCCGAGGCGTGCGGGCCGGAATTGATGACGCCGCCGCCGGTATAGAGAACCGGACGGCGGGCATTCGCCATCAGCTCGACGGCAGACTGGATCGCCTGCGCGTCGCCCTTGAACGCCGGACGGTAGGTCTTGTGGCCGTTATGGCTCGGACGCTCGTAGATCCCGCTGGCGAATTGGATGTCTTTCGGCAGATCGACCACGACGGGGCCCGGCCGGCCGTTCGAGGCGACGAAGAAGGCCTCGTGCAGGATGCGCGGCAGGTCGTCGATCGATTTGACCAGGTAATTGTGCTTCGTGCAGTGGCGGGTGATGCCGACCGTGTCGCATTCCTGGAACGCATCGGTGCCGATCAGGTGCGTCGGGACCTGGCCGGTGATGCAGACGAGGGGGATCGAATCCAGCATCGCGTCGGTGAGCCCGGTGACGATGTTGGTGGCGCCGGGGCCGGAGGTGACGAGGACGCAGCCGACCTTGCCCGAGGAGCGGGCATAGCCCTCGGCCGCATGGACCGCGCCCTGCTCGTGCCGCACGAGGACGTGCTTCAGTTCTTCCTGGTGGAAGAGGGCATCGTAGATCGGCAGCACCGCACCGCCCGGATACCCGAACAGCGTATCGACACCCTGATCCCGGAACGCCCGGATGACCATTTCGGCCCCGGTCATGACCTCGCCGCTCATCGTCTCAACTCCCTGAAACCCGGTTGCTCGTTCCGTGTCACGTCTTGGCTCAGGCAACAAAAAAGGGCCCCGAAGGACCCTGCATGCGCCACCATCCGGATCGCGATCCTCCTGTCAGGACCGCCCCGTCGGTGGCGCTTTCGTTACGATAAGGATGACACGCATCGACTTGAAAACTTTGCTCTGTGACCCGCCGAAGGGCGAATCGACATTTCGAGGGGTCTGAATACAGAAGCAATCCATCGCGGTCAACGGCCAATCAGAGGCCGGCTCACCGATGGTCGGTGGTGAAAACGTCGCGTGCGATCGCCACGGCGTTGAGCGCCGCAGGGAACCCCGCATAGGGAATCATCTGCATGATCGTCTCGATCAAGGCCGCCGGCGTCACGCCGACGCGGAGGGCGGCCTGCATGTGGACCTTGAGTTGGGGCGCGGCCGTTCCCATCGCCGTGAGGGCGGCGACTGTGGCGATCTCCCTCGTCTTCACATCGAGCCCGTCGCGGGAAAATACGTCGCCGTAAGCGAACTCGACGATGTATCGGCCGAGATCGGGCGCGATGTCGTCGAGACTTCTGACGACCGCCGCGCCGTGCGGGCCGCTGATGGCCTCCAGTTGAGCCAGTCCGCGCTGATAGCGGGTTTCAATCGGTGCTTCCTGCGCCTCGGCATGTTGGGCCGCCAGCGGGAGGGCCGTTGCTGAGGTCAGCACGGTACGTCGGGTCATCGTCATTGTCCTTGCTCTCGCGCGTTGCTTCCAGGGCCCGGTAGTGGGTGATCTTGTCATCCAGTCCCGCGATGAGGTCCGACAGTTCCGACCTGCGCGCGATCAGCGCGATGCGATGCGCCTCGAGGAGACGGCGACGGGCTTCGAGGGTCGCATCGCCCTCCGCGCGCAGGCGGCTGTATTCGAACCGCTCGCGCATGGGCATATCCATCGCCTGGAGCTTGCGCAGGAAGGTCGCCCAGACGAGGTCGTCGCTTCCGTAATCCCGCCGACCGCCGGAATCGCGCCCGCTGCGAGGGAGCAATCCGATCCGCTCATAGTATCGAAGCGTGTCGACGCTGAGCCCGCTCCTCGCTGCGAAGGCACTGATTCTCATCGCGAAACCCCTTCGGTAAAGGCTGTCTACGAGCTGGAGTGCGCTCCAGGTCAAGCGGCTTTTCGACGGTACGGCGAGACCGCTCCGTTCGGCCCGGAAGGTTGCACCCCGGCCGCTCTCTTGGCTGCGCGCGGCAACCTTCGATGGCCTTGCATCCGGCGACATCGGGATGACGAACCCGTTTGCGCCGGAGCGCCCTGTCGTCCTATCTGGCGGGGATCCGAAGTCGTACTTCCTCAGACCCCGCCGGGACGATGCCTCAGTCCGAGATGACGGCCTATCTCATCCTCGACGTGGCCGGCACCGGCTTCGCGATGCGACGCTCGTCCGTGAGCGAGGTTCTGCCCCTCCCCCGCCTCCATCCGCCCACCCTGACGGGCACATGGCTCGCCGGGTTCCTCGATCTCGGCGGGACGACGGTGCCGGTGATCGATCTCGGACGGCTCCTGATGCTGCCGCCCATGCCCGGACGGGAGGCCGATCCCTACCGCCACCTGCTGCTGTCGGCCGATCGCGGCACGGCGATCCTGGTGGACCGCGCCCGCGATCTGGTTCTCGTCGCCCCGGACGCCGTCCGTGCGCGGGCGCCGGAGACCAGCCTCAACGGCTGCGTCGTCGGCGAGATCGTACAGGGCGAGCAACTCACCCAGATCCTCGGCATGGACCGGCTCCTCGACGCCGAGGAGCGCCGCCGCGTGCAGGCGCTGACGGAGGCCGCCGCCGCGCGCCTGTCCGATCTCTCCCGTCTCGAAGACGCGTGAACCGCATGCCGCGTCCGAACGAGGTAGGCCCGACAGTGGTTCTGTCTGGGAAGTCCGCCGCATGAAGCGCCCGGTGCGTGCCGTCGCGGAGATCGATCCGGGTTTTCCCGCCCTCAAGGACAAGGTGATCGCCCGGACGGGGCATCACTACTACGCCGACAAGGACGATCTGCTCTTCGACCGGTTGCGCAAGCGCTTCAAGGCCTGCCGCCTTGCCGATTCCCAGGCCTATCTCGCACATCTCGACGGCGAGGCCACCGGACCGGCGGAATGGGCCGCCCTGGAGGCCGAGATCACCATCGGCGAGACCTTCTTCTTCCGCTACGCCGAGCAGTTCGCGGCGTTGCGCGGGACCATCCTGCCCGGCCTGATCGCCGCGCGGGCGGAGGCGAAGTCCCTGCGGATCTGGAGCGCCGGCTGTTCCACCGGGGCGGAGCCCTATTCCATCGCGATCCTGATCCACGAACTCCTCGGCGATGCGCTGCACGAGTGGCGGATCGACATCACCGGCACGGATATCAGCACCGAAGCGCTGGCGACGGCGCGGGCGGCGCTGTTCGGGCGCTGGGCCCTGCGGACATTGCCGCCGGAAGAGCATGCCCGCTATTTCGTCTGCGGTCCTTCGGTGCCGGGTATCGCGCGCGAGGGCAGCTTCACCCTGCGGCCCGAGTTTCGAAGGATGGTGCGCTTCGAGCACCACAACCTGATGAGTCTGCTCGACGGTACGGCGCCGTCGCATTTCGCCGATTTCGACCTCATCCTCTGCCGCAACGTGCTGATCTACTTTCAGGCCGATGCTGTTCTCGGAATCGTGCGCGCCCTGGGACGCCGGCTTGTGCCGGATGGCTGGTTGCTCATCGGCCATGCCGAGCCGAACCCGGCCTTCGCCGGCACGCTGCAGCCGATGAACCTGCCCGGTACGGTGGCCTACCGACCGCTCGGCGGCGATGCCGTCGCCGTCACGCCTCCCGCGCCGCCCATCGTCCTGCCTCCGGTGACGGTCGCGGAGCCGTTTCCCCCCGTCGTCGAACTGCCGCGATTCGTCCCGCTTCCACCCCCCGTCGTCGAGACCATCCCGCCGCTCGCGGAGCCCGTCGAAGCCGAAGATCCGGACACGGTCCTCGATGCGATCCGGGCTTTGGGGGATTCCGGTCGGATCGCCGAGGGCTGGCGCATGGTCCGCGATGCCCTCCTCGCCACGCCCACGGACGCGCGACTCCACTATTATGACGGGCTTCTCGCCTATGGGCTCGGGCGCGAGGCCGAGGCCGAGCGGGCATTGCGCGGGGCACTCTATCTCGACCGGAGCTTCGCGATGGCGCATTACCAACTCGGCCTTCTGCTCGCCGCCATCGGCCGGCACGCGGAGGCGGATCGGGCTTTCGACAACGCCATCCGCTTCGGCCGGGCCCAGCCGTCCGACGCCTCCGTGGCGGAAGGAGACGGCCTGACCGCCGGGCAACTGGTCGCCAATGCCGATGCCGCCCGCATGCGCATGAGGAAACCCGTATCGTGATCGAACCGCCCGCCGGGACTGCCGAAGTCGATCCCTACGTGGCCGCCCTCCTCGCCGAGCGCACCGTTGCCCTGGCCCGCCGTGGACGGGAGAGCACGGCTCGGGTCGCGATGACGCCCTTCCTCGTCTGCCAGTCGGGCGACGATCGCTACGGCCTGCCCCTGGAGGCGGTGGCGCAGGTGGTGCCGGCCCGTTCCTATACGCCGGTGCCGGGGGCGCCGGCGGAGCTGCTGGGTCTCATCGCCCTGTCCGGTCGCGTCGTCAGCGTCCTCAGCCTGTCCGGTGCGCTGCGGCGACCGGTCTCGGCCAGGCCTGGCGACATGCCGGCCTCGGCCGGACATATCCTCGTGCTTCGCGGAGGGATCATGCCGCTCGCCCTCGCCGTCGACCGGGTTCTCGCGATCAGCGATGTGGACGGCGCCTTCGCGAGTGCCCCGCTTCATCTCGGCGGCTTGGGTGCAGACGCGGTTTCGGGCTATGCACCGGCACCCGGCCAGGACGCCGCCCGCCATGGCGGCGAGGCCGGCTTCGTCGTCATCGATCTGCCGCGCCTCCTGCGGCGATACCTGCCTCAAAGCTGACGGCAAGGCTCATCTGGCCTTTCCCCGTCGAGCGGTTTCGGAGCATCGCCAAGCGTGTCGATCTCGATTGGAAAACGGATCCTCTTCGGCTTCGTCGTCGTCACCCTGGTGATGGTCGGACTGGGCGCCTATGCGCTGAGCCAGATCGGGGCCGTCCGCGACAACACGACGACGATCGTCTCGCGGGACCTCACCATCGCGCGCAAGCTCGACGATCTCGGCAACAAGTCTCGTGACCTCGGCAACCTTCGGCGCAACGGCGTGATCGCCGCGCTGATGCGCAACCGGCCCGATACCGAGATCGCCGCGATCATCGACACCTGGCGCCGCGTCGCCTCCGAATCCGAGGCTATCCTCGTCGACACCGTCCGCACCGCCGACGGCTATTCCGCAACGGCGCCGTCGCCGGAGCGTGCCGCGATCTGGAAGAGGCTCGGCGAATCCGCGACTATTGCCGCCACGGATTTCCGGAAGCTGCGGACCGCCAGCGAAGTTCAGCTTTCCGCTATCGCGGCCAAGGATGTCGATGGGGTGGAGGCCCGCAACTCCGATCTGAACCGTCTGCAGGACGAGTTCCTGCGCGATCTCGACCGCACCCGCGACCTGCTCGATCAGGGGATCGATGCCGGCCAGCGCCGGGCCACCGACATCTACGAGCGCAGCCTCGTCTCCATCGTGCTCATCCTCGCCTTGTGCGTTCTCCTGAGCATCGTGGTCACCGGCCTCATCCGCCGGGGCGTGGTGAAGCCCCTCGAAGAGGTCATGGCCTTCGCCGAGCAGGTCGGATCGGGAGACCTGACCCGCACCCTCGACCGTACGGGGGGCGACGAGATCGGCCGTCTCGCATCGACCTTGAACAGAATGGTCTCGGGTCTTGCCGACCTCGCCCGGACCAATCGGGCGGCCACGTCCGACCTCAATGCCGCTGCCGCCGAGATCCGCGCTTCCGCCCAGGAACAGGCGGCCAGCGTCGAGGAGCAGTTCGCGGCGGTGCAGGAGACAGCCGCCACGGTCGACGAGATCACCCATTCCGGAGCCCAGATCGGCAAGCGCGCGAGCGAGGTGATCGCTACGGCCCAATCCACCGCGCAGATCTCGCGGGCAGGCCTCAGGGCTGTCGCCGATACGGCCAAGGCCATGGATGCCATCCGCGAGCAGGCGGAGGCCGTTGCCGGCAATATCGTCTCGCTCAGCGAGAAGACCCAGGCGATCGGCGAGATCATCACAACCGTCAACGACATCTCGGAGCGCACCCATCTGCTGGCGCTCAACGCGGCGATCGAAGCGGCGGCGGCGGGCGAGAGCGGCCGGAGCTTCGCCGTGGTCGCCTCGGAGATGAAGCTTTTGGCCGATCAGGCCAAGGCGGCGACCGCGCAGGTGCGCACCATCCTGTCGGAGATCCAGAGGGGCATCAACACCTCGGTCATGCTCACCGAAGAGGCGGTCAAGCGCACGAGCACGGGCAAGGCCCGCTCGGACACGACCCAGCGGACCATCGAGGAGATCACCGCCAAGGTCGAGGAGAGCGTCCAGACCTTCCAGCAGATCGTCGCCTCAACCAACCAGCAGCAACTCGGAATCGAGCAGGTGATGGGGGCCCTCCAGAACATCCGGCAGGCGAGCCAGCAGACCGCCGCCGGGACCCGTGAGGTGGAAGCGGCCTCCGCCAATCTCACCGAACTCGCCCAGGCGCTCCTGACGCTCGCCGACCGATACCGGCACTGAGGGGAGAGGCCGGGCGACCGCCACCCATGGATATCCGCCAGCAGCTCCTCGCGGCCTTCGAGGTCGAGCATCGCGAACATATCGACGCGATCCGCGCCGCCCTGGCCGGTGCGGCCGGGGACGTGCCTCCCGACTGGAACGACGTGTTCCGCCGGGCGCACAGCCTGAAGGGCGCCTCGCGGGCCGTGGACCTGCCGAAGGTCGAAGCCGTGGCGCATCGGCTCGAGACCCTGTTCGAGCGGATCGTCGCCGGTGACGGCACCCTCGACCGGGAGGCGACGGGCGCCGTCCATCTCGCCCTGGATCGGATCGAAGCCTATGTCGCCGCGCTCAAGGGCGAAGCGGACCCGGCCATGCCGGCGGATGCGCTCGCGTCCCTCGACCGCTGCCTCGCCGGGCCCTCCCCGGCCCAGCCCGGCTCTCCGGCCGCCCCCGTCGAGCTCCCCCCTCGGCATCCCGATCCACCGGCGGAGAGCGTTCCGGCGCAAGCGGGACTGCAGAAACCTGCATCGACTCCCACCGAGCCCGGCAGCGATCCGGGAGTGCTCCTGCGCGTGCCGGCGGATGCGGTGGAGGCGCTCACGCGGGCCTCACACGAGCTCGCCAGCGCCCTCGGGGCGGAATCCGCGGTGGGCGAAGGTCTGGCTCGGCTCCAGCGGGATGCCGCCGCCCTCGGGCGCCGGGCCGAGAGCCTTCGCGGGAGCAAGGCGCAATCCGGTACGACCCGGCCTCGCCCCTCCGATGCCGAGACGGCGGAATCCGCCCTCGACGCCATGAGGGCGGAGCTGCGCGGCTTCGAGACGGCGCTCCTCGCGCTCGCCCGCGATGCGGCGCAGCTCGCCCAGATCCGCACCGGAATCATCGCCTCGGCGGAAGCGGCCTCCACCCGGATCGGGCGGGAGGCCGAGCGCCTGACCCTCGTGCCGGCCGAGACTGTCTTCGGTGCGTTTCCGCGTGCGCTCCGCGACATGGCGCGAGAATCCGGTCGTGAGATCGACGTCGTCGCGCGCGGTCTCGATCTGCCCGTCGACCGCGCCATGCTGCAATCGCTGAAGGACCCGGTCCTCCACGCCCTGCGCAACGCCCTGAGCCACGGCGCGGAGACGCCCGAGCAGCGTGAACGCCAGGGCAAGCCGCCCGCACTTTCGATCACCCTCGACATCGCCGTGCGCGGCGGCCGGCTCGTCCTCGGCATCCATGACGACGGGCGCGGGCCGGACCTGCGCGCCATCGAGGCGACGGCGCGCGCGCGGGGCCTGATCGGGGCCGGTGACGGCGACCCCGATACCCTTCTGGCGCTGGTGTTCGAGCCCGGCTTCTCCACCGCCTCCGCCGTCGATACCCTGTCCGGCCGGGGCATCGGCCTCTCCGTCGTCGCCGACGCGGTTCGACGTCTCGGGGGCAGCGTCCGGCTCGAGCCGCGTGTTCCGGCCGGGACGTCGCTGATCATGCATCTGCCGCTTTCGGCGGCGCGGCGGACCTTGCTGCTGGTCGATGTCGGTGCCTCGATCTTCGCCCTGCCGAGCGCCAGCGTGGAACGTCTCCTGCGCCTCGACCGGTCGAGCCTCTACACCGCCATGGGCCGGATCATGGTGCGGCTGCCGAGGGAGCGCGGCGAGGATCTGTCCCTTCCCCTCGTGGATCTGGCGAGCCTCGTCGGGGTGACGAGCGAGGAGAGCCGCCCGGGCGAGGGACATACGGTGACGGCGGTGCTGATGCGCTCGGGCGGCCGGTCGTGGGTGCTGCGGATCGATGCCTTGCGGGACGTCCGAAACCTCCTCGTTCTGCCGGCGCCGCCGATCGGCGCGGATCCGCGCCTGATCTCGGGCACGGTCGTCCTGGGCGGCGATACGCCGGTTCTCGTCCTCGATCCCGACGGCCTCGCGGCGCGTGCGACCGAGACGAATCACGCTGCGCCAGAGCCTGTTGAAGACCGCACCGGAACAGCCGCGCTCCCGCGACGTTCGACGATCCTGGTCGTTGACGATTCCATCACCACGCGAACCTTGGAGAAGGGCATTCTGGAATCGGCGGGCTACCGCGTCGTCGTCTGCGTCGACGGGCAGGATGCGCTCGACCGCCTCCGCGCCGGGATCGAGCATGTGGATCTCGTCGTGGCCGATGTGGAGATGCCGCGCCTCGACGGGTTCGGCCTGCTGAAAGCCCTGCGGGCGGACGAGTCTTTCGCCCGCCTTCCCCTCATCCTGATGACCTCGCGGGGGGATGCCGACGATGTCGCACGGGGGCTCGGTCTCGGCGCGGATGCTTATCTGACGAAACAGACGTTCGACCAGCGCCAGCTTCTCGATACGATCGGGCAATTGTTGTGAGTGACACCGAACAGAGATCCGTCGAGGCGTCTCAGATCACGAGACAGGGCGCCCGCCTGCGCGTGATGCTGGTGGAGGATTCCCTCGTGGTGCGGGAGCTGTTGCGTCACATCGTCGGCCGCGATCCGCGCCTGGAAGTGGTGGCGGCCGTCGCCTCCGGCGAAGAAGCGCTCGCGGCACTCTCCACTGCCCGCCCCGACGTCATCTCGATGGATATCCGCCTCCCCGGCATCGACGGGCTGGAGACCACGCGCCGGATCATGGCCGAGCGGCCGACGCCGATCGTGGTCATCGCCGATTCGGTGGAGGATTCCTCCCTGCGCATCTCCATGAACGCGCTGCGCGCCGGTGCGCTCTCCGTGGTGGAAAAGCCGGTGGCGACGACGAATGCCGGCTACGACGCCGTTTCCACCGAGATCTGCACGCAGCTGCGCATCATGGCCGAGGTGCCGGTGATCCGTCGCCGGCCGATCGGCTCGGAATGGGCCGGACGCCGGGCGGCCGCCCTGTCGCCGTCGGACTTCGCTGCGCCCCCGGCCGCCTCGGACGCCGCCAGCGTTCTGGCCATCGCCGCCTCCACCGGCGGCCCGCCTGCCCTCGCCCGCGTCATCGGCGGGTTGCCTGATGGGTTTCCGCTCCCGATCCTCGTGGTCCAGCATATGGGGGCGGCCTTCATGGAAGGCTTCGCTTCCTGGCTGAACGGCGTCGTCTCCCTGCCGGTGAGGCTCGCCGCCGATGGCGAGCGGGCCGAGCCGGGCCATGTCTACGTGGCACCGGGCGACAGGCACCTCGAATGGGCGCCCGGTGGAAACCTCCGTCTCCTGGATGCCGCGCCCGTCGGCGGTCAACGCCCG
The DNA here is from genome assembly GCF_017355285.1 of Methylobacterium sp. SD274. NCBI lineage: Bacteria > Pseudomonadati > Pseudomonadota > Alphaproteobacteria > Hyphomicrobiales > Methylobacteriaceae > Methylobacterium > Methylobacterium sp. SD274. The sequence continues at coordinate 32,202 of NZ_JADIJP010000012.1, forward strand.
GCCGCCACCGTCATGTTCGCTTCGGTGGCCCGCCATGCCGGCGCGCGCGGCATCGGCGTGCTCCTCACCGGCATGGGCGAGGATGGCGCCACGGGCCTTCTGGCCATGCGCCAGGCCGGCGCCCAGACCGTTGCCGAACACGAGAGCACCGCCGTGGTGTTCGGCATGCCGGCGGCGGCGATCCGCCTTTCGGGAGCCTCCGCGATCCTCCCGCTCGATCGGGTCGCGCCTCATCTCGTCCGGCTCGCTCTCCCGGGCCTCGCCGCGGCGGACCCCTTCGCATGATCGGGACCGGCATACCCGACGAGACTGCACCCCGGCCTCGCATCCTGCTGGTGGAGGATTCCGAGACGCAGGCGCTGGAACTGCGGCTGCTCCTGGAGAGCCACGGCTTTTCGGTGGAGCGCTGTCCCACGGCCGAAATGGCCCTCGACCATCTCAACACCCGCCTGCCCGACCTCGTCGTGGCCGACCACCACCTGCCGGGAATGAACGGCGACGAGTTCACCCGTCAGCTGCGCCTGTCGCTCCGTACCCGCGCTCTCCCCCTGCTGATGCTCACGGGCGCCCGCGATGGCGAACGCCAGGGGCTGGAGAGTGGTGCCGACGCCTATGTGGCGAAATCCGCCGACCGGGACATCCTGATCCTGCGCATCCGTGCCCTCCTGCGCGAGCGTCATGGCGGTAGCGCCCCCGGCGACGGGCCGGGCGTGTCGGCGTTCCGGCGCGGACGCGTTCTGGTGGTCGATGGCAGTGCGACCTATCGCACCTTCCTCGCCGGCCTCCTGGCGCATGAGGGCCACGAGGTCCGTACCGCCGCCACCCACGACGCTGCCCTCGCCGCCCTCGACGAGGCCGACGCCGCCTTCGATTGCGTGACCATCGACCTCCTCGGTCCCGCCTATGACGGCCTCGCCCTGTGCAGGGCCATCGACCGCCGCCGGGCGGCCGGGATCGAGGCGCGGGAGGCGGGAGCGCCGACGTTCCACCTCGTCGGCATCGCCGGCAGCGCGCCGGCCAAGGATTTCCTGGTGGAAGCCTACGCTGCGGGGGCCGACGACGTGGTCTCGAAGGCCGATGGCGAAGTCCTCGTCATCCGCGTCAGGGGCCTGGTCCGGCGCAAGCTTCTGGAGGAAGACGACCGTCGCATCGCCGGCGAGTTCGGCGCTCGCGAGCGCGCCCTCGAACGCGCGCGTGCCGAGGCCGAAGCGGCCGAGGCGCGTGCCGCCCTGGCGGGTGCCCTCGAACAGGCCAACCAGGATCTCGCCACTGCCAACCGCAAGCTCACGGATGCCCAGGCCAAGCTGGTCCAGGCCGCCAAGATGGCGTCCCTCGGCGAGCTCGTGGCTGGCATCGCCCATGAGATCAACAATCCCCTCGCCTTCATCCTCGCGCATCAGGGCACGGTCGAGCGCCTGCTCGGCGAGATCGCGGATTCCGAGGCGGAACTCGCGTCGCACCGGTCGCTCGCCAAGTGCCGAGACCGTGTCGGCTCCATGCGCCTGGGCCTCACGCGCATCCAGGATCTCGTCCTGAACCTGCGCAAGTTCTCGCGGCTCGACGAAGGTGAGCGCACCCTCGTCAACGTACCCGAATCGATCGAGACGGTGCTGGCACTGATCCAGCACAAGCTCGGGACACGGATTACCGTCGAACGCGACTTCTCGGGCCGGCCCGAGATCCATTGCACCCCCGCCCTCCTCAATCAGGTCGTCATGAACATCCTCGGCAATGCCGCCGATGCCATGCCGGAATCCGGCACCATCTCCATCGTCACCCAGGAATTGCCCGAGACGGACGTGATCCGCATCAGCGATACCGGGCCCGGTATTCCCGAAACCCTGCGGGAAAAGATATTCGAGCCCTTCTTCACGACGAAACCCGTCGGTTCGGGCACGGGGCTAGGTCTTGCGATTGCGTATAGCGTGGTTCAAGCGCATAGCGGCTCGCTTAGCGTGGAGACGGCCGAAGGGGGGGGAGCCTGTTTCGTGATCGGCATTCCGCGGCAGGCAGCGTAGACATGGCCAAAGGCACGATTCTCGCCGTCGATGACGAGCCGGACATCCTGATTGCCCTCGAAGACCTGTTCGAGGACGACTACACCGTCATCACCACGACGAAGCCGTCGGAAGCGCTCGACATTCTCCGGGCGAACCCGGACATCGCCGTGATCCTGTCCGACCAGCGGATGCCGGGCATTACCGGCGATGCCATGCTGGCCGAGGCACGGGGCTTCCACGACGCACAGGCGATCCTCCTCACCGGCTATGCCGATATGAGCGCCGTCATCGCCGCGCTCAACCGGGGAGGCATCACCGGCTACGTCACGAAGCCGTGGGACCCCGTCCTGCTGCGCTCCACCGTCCGCCAGGCCTTCGAACGGCACAGCCTCGCCCGCGACCTCGCCACCGAGCGCGCCCTCCTGCTCGGGCTCCTCGACAACGCGGAAGACGCCATCGCCTTCAAGGACGTGGAGGGACGGTTCATTCGTCTCAACGCGCGGAAGGCCAGTCGTCTCGGCCACACCGTCGCCGAATGCCTCGGACGCACCAGGGACGAGATCGAAGGCACGCCCAACGGCGAAAGCGCCACGCGTGACGCCGACCGCGCCGCCATCGCGAGTGGGAGCATATCAGAGACGGTGTCCGCCGAAGGCCCGGTCGGGGCGGAGCGGTGGAGCCATGTCACCCGCGTGCCGATTCGCGGTGCCGCCGGCGCCATCACCCATCTGGCGACGATCGAACGGGACGTCACCGAACAGAAGAATCTCGAGGCACGGCTGCGCCAGTCGGACAAGATGCAGGCGCTCGGCACCCTCGCCGGCGGGATCGCGCATGACTTCAACAATCTCCTCACGGCGATCCTCGGCAGCCTCGAACTCGTGGGCCCCAAGATCGTCGACCAGCCAAGGGTCCAGCGCCTCGTCACCAACGCGGCACAGGCTGCGCAACGCGGCGCGTCCCTGACGAAGCGGCTTCTCAGCTTCAGCCGCGCGCGCGACCTGCGCCCTCGCTCGGTCGACGTGAATGCCCTCGTCGCCGGAATGGACGTATTGCTCAAGGGCAGCCTAGGCGGTCTCGTCACGGTGACGACCGATCTCGACGCCGTGCATCCGGCGGCCATCGTCGATCCCGATCAGCTGGAACTCGCCATTCTCAACCTCTGCATCAACGCGCGTGACGCCATGCCGGAGGGTGGAACGATCTCCATCGCCACGGGCGCGGCACGGGTGACCGACGACCCCGATTTGGCGGCGGGCGACTACGTGACCGTGGCGATCAGCGATACGGGGATGGGTATCCCACCCGAGATCCTGGCGCGGGTCTGCGAACCGTTCTTCACCACTAAGTCGATCGGACAGGGCACCGGGCTCGGCCTCGCGATGGTGTTCGGGCTGACCCAGCAGTCGCAGGGCAAGCTTCGGATCACGAGCGACGTGGGCAAGGGCACGCGGGTCGATCTGTTCCTCCCCCGTGCGGAGGCGGCCGAGGAAAAGACCCAGCGCGCCGCCGTGACGGCCATGGGGGCCGCGAGCCCGGCGCGCATTCTCGTGGTGGATGACGATGCCGAGGTCCGCCACGTCACCGCGTCCTTCCTCAGCACGTTCGGTTACACCGAGACCGAGGCGGCCGACGGGGCGGCGGCGGTCGCCCTGCTGGAGCGCGCCTCGTTCGATCTCATCGTGGCGGATCTCGCCATGCCGGGGATGACGGGTGTCGAACTCGCGGAAATCGTAAGGCGGCGCTGGTCCGACGTTCCCATCCTCATTGTCACCGGACATGCGGAGGCGATCCCGATCCCCGACGATCTGCCTGTTCTGCGTAAGCCCTTCGATTCGGCCGACTTGGCGGCACTGGTCTCCGGGATGCTCGTCGCAGACGCGTAAGATCAACACGTCCCCTCCCCCGAGACCCGCCATGGGGCATCGGGGGCCAGGCACCGACATTCCCATCCCGTAGAGATCATGAAAAAAGGCGGCCTTTCGGCCGCCTTTTCGTCGTCTGATGGGTGAAGCTGAGGCTTACGCCGCGTCGGAGACCTGCGACGGACCCGAATCCAGGCCACGGGCATCGACATCGCGATCCACGAACTCGATCACGGCGAGCGGAGCGTTGTCGCCGTAACGGAAGCCGGCCTTCATGATGCGGCAGTAGCCGCCCGGACGGGCATTGTAGCGCGGGCCGAGGACGGCGAAGAGCTTGCGGACCATGGCCTCGTCGCGGATCTGCGACATGGCGAGGCGGCGCGTATGCAGGCTGTCGATCTTGCCCAGCGTGATCAGCTTTTCGATGACCGGACGAAGATCCTTGGCCTTCGGAAGCGTGGTGATGATCTGCTCGTGCTTGATCAGCGCGGCGGACATGTTGGCGAACATCGCCTTGCGGTGTTCGGTGGTGCGGTTGAAGCGACGACCGCGAAATCCATGACGCATTTGGCTGTTCCTTGTTTGACTGGCCGCCGTGCCACGGTACGGCCGAGCGCCCCATGATCGGGGCTGTTCATTCCGCATGACCCCGCGGCGGGATTCTGTTTGCTGGGAAGCTTGCCGAACCCGGCCCGCCTCATTCGCCGCGTCATTCCGGGCTCTGCTGCGCAGCCCCGGAATGACGTCGTATGTCGGCTAGTAGTGCTCTTCGAAGCGCTTGGCGAGGTCTTCGATGTTCTCCGGCGGCCAGCCGGGGATGTCCATGCCGAGATGGAGACCCATCGCGGCCAGCACTTCCTTGATCTCGTTCAGCGACTTGCGGCCGAAATTCGGGGTGCGCAGCATCTCGCCCTCCGACTTCTGGATGAGGTCGCCGATATAGACGATGTTGTCGTTCTTCAGGCAGTTCGCCGAACGCACCGACAGTTCGAGCTCGTCGACCTTCTTGAGCAGGGCCGGGTTGAAGGGGAGCTGCGGCGCGAGCGGCTGCGCCTCTTCCTTGCGGGGCTCCTCGAAGTTCACGAACACCTGGAGCTGGTCCTGGATGATGCGAGCGGCATAAGCCAGCGCATCTTCCGGCGACACGGCGCCGTTGGTCTCGATCGTCATCGTCAGCTTGTCCTTGTCGAGATCCTGGCCCTCGCGGGTGGTCTCGATGCGGTAGGACACCTTGGTGACGGGAGAGAACAGCGCATCGACCGGGATGAGGCCGATGGGGGCATCCTCCGGACGGTTGCGCTCGGCCGGGACGTAGCCCTTGCCGGTGGCGACGGTGAATTCCATCCGGATCTCGGCGCCGTCATCGAGGGTGCAGATGACGAGGTCGGGATTGAGGATCTGGATGTCGCCAACGGCGGCGATATCGCCGGCGGTCACGGTGCCGGGGCCGGTCTTGCGCAGCGTCAGGCGCTTGGGGGCTTCCGTCTGAGACCGGATCGCGATGGTCTTGATGTTGAGGACGATGTCGGTCACGTCCTCACGCACGCCGGGGATCGACGAGAATTCGTGGAGAACGCCGTCGATCTGGACCGAGGTCACGGCCGCGCCCTGGAGCGACGACAGCAGGACCCGGCGAAGGGAGTTGCCGAGGGTGGTGCCGAAGCCGCGCTCGAGGGGCTCGGCGACGACGGTGGCGACCCGCTTGGGGTCGTGCCCGGTCGAAACCTGGAGCTTGTTCGGCTTGATGAGCTCTTGCCAGTTCTTCTGTATGACCACGGTCCTACCTCTCGCAATTCCGACACGAGCCACTGACGTGGTCGGTCCCTGAGCCCTTCCCGCGCATCGCCTTGCACGGCTCGGTCTCGAAAAACATGTGCCCGCGAAGCGGCGGGCGGTTAGTGGGCCGCGACCCAAAGTTCCGGGACGAAGCTGTAAGCCCCTCCATCCCGCGCCACGTAGCCCAGCGCCGGAAACTCCAGATGTCCGCCGGTGACGAAGGTTCTCTCGCTCGAGACTTCGTCCAGCATCCGCTCGCGCACCGTCCTCGCCTCGTCCGGATCGACGTCGAAGACCATCGTGGCCTCTGGACGTTTGAACTGGATCGCCGGCAGATGGATGATGTCGGCCCACATCAGAAGCGATGCCGAGCCCGACACGATACGAAAACCCGTATGGCCAGGCGTATGCCCCGGCAGCGCGACCGCCGTGATGCCCGGAAGGACCTCACCGCCGGTCATCGTCCGCACGCGACCGGAATACGGCGCCACCGCCTTCTGGGCGTTCTCGAAATACGGGCGGGCCCCCTCGGGAGCCCGCGAGATCGCATCGTCCGCCAGCCAATGAGCGGCTTCGGCCTGATGAAGGACGAGTTCCGCATTGGCATAGGCGGCCGACCCATCCTCATGGATCAAGCCACCGGCATGGTCGGGGTGAAGATGCGTGAGCAGCACCGTCTCGATATCGTCCGGGCGGACACCCGTTGCGGCAAGCGCCGCGGGGACCCGACCGAGCGTATCGCCACCGAAATGGCCCATCCCCGAATCGATGAGGATCGGCTTCCGACCGGGCGCTTCGATCAGATAGGCGTTCAGCGTGATCCGAGGGGCTTGCGCGCGAAAGCCGGCCGCCTGAAGCGAGCCGGCCTCGTCCGCCCCGATCCCGGTGACGAGATCGAGGGAGCCTTGAAGGTAACCGTCATTCAGAACGGTGACGGTCAGATCGCCAAGGCTCCAGCGCAACACGCCGGGGAGCGCCTTCACGGCATCGGACACACGCTTCTCCGCTTTCAAACCCAAGGGCAGATCGACGAGTCGTCTTAGACGCGACGACGCTTGCGCGGACGGCAGCCGTTATGCGGGATCGACGTCACGTCGCGGATCGAGGTGACGGTGAAGCCGGCGGCCTGCAGCGCGCGAAGAGCGGATTCACGGCCCGAACCGGGACCGGACACCTCGACCTCGAGCGTACGCATGCCGTGCTCGGAAGCCTTGCGGGCGGCGTCTTCGGCGGCGACCTGGGCGGCGTAAGGGGTCGACTTACGCGAACCCTTGAAGCCCATGGCGCCAGCGGACGACCAGGAGATGGTGTTGCCCTGCGCGTCGGTGATGGTGATCATCGTGTTGTTGAACGAGGCGTTCACATGGGCCACGCCCGACACGATGTTCTTGCGTTCGCGGCGGCGAATGCGGGTTGCTTCCTTAGCCATTGTCTCTCGTCTCGTCCTTCAGGCGCGCCCGTCATTCCAGGCGCTCGGGATTTTTGCGGTGCTGGCAGCGCGGCTCTGGATGACCGTGCCGCCCTACGGGCTGCCCATAGCGGGCCACCCGACGCGATAGAAGGGAGGCAGAGCGAAGCGCTGCCTCCCAATCTCGAAAAATTACTTCTTCTTGCCGGCGATCGGCTTCGACTTGCCCTTGCGGGTGCGCGCATTGGTATGCGTACGCTGACCGCGGACGGGCAGATTGCGGCGGTGACGGAGGCCGCGGTAGCAGCCGAGATCCATCAGGCGCTTGATGTTCATCGACACTTCGCGGCGCAGATCGCCCTCGACGATGTAATCGCGGTCGATCGTCTCGCGGATCGACAGCACTTCGGCGTCGGTCAGCTGGTTCACGCGGCGCTCGGCGGGAATGCCGACCTTGCCGGTGATCTCTTCGGCCTTCTTCGCGCCGATGCCGTGAATATACTGGAGCGCGATGACGACGCGCTTGTTGGTCGGGATGTTGACGCCTGCGATACGGGCCAAGGTCTACTCCATCGGGCGCTCGGACGCTGCGGTCCGGCCCTGCTGTGTCACGCGCGTCCGGTGGAGGCCGGCCCCTGCGCGCCGCCCATAACGACAAATCGGCCCGCAGCGTCTCTTGAACCGAGACACTCCAGACCCATTGCGTATGGACGAATAACGGCCTGCTAGCGCGGGCCGCCGATCTTGTCAACGTCCACCGGACGGTAAATTCAGGAGGCGGTCGCGCTGGCCAACGGTTCGAGCACGGCCATCACTTCGCTCGTGACCTCATCGACCGGATTCATCCCGTCGATGGTCCGGAGCATGCCGAGGCTCGAATAATAAGCCGAGAGCGGCGCGGTCTGTGCCCGGAAGGCGGCGAGGCGCGTCTTGAACACGTCAGGGGTGTCGTCCTTCCGCACCGGCTCTCCACGAGCAGCGGTCTCGGCGGCCCGCTTGGCAATGCGGCCCACGAGGATTTCCTCGTTCACCGCGAATTCGATCACGGCATCGAGGGACAGGTTCTTGTCGGCCAGCATCCTGTCGAGGGCAGCTGCCTGCTCAACAGTGCGGGGGAAACCGTCGAGAATGAAGCCCGGACGCGCATCGGCCTCTTCGATCCGGTCGGCGACGATCCCCACCACCACGGAATCCGGGACCAGGCCACCGCTCTCCATGATCGACTTCGCTTCGAGACCGACAGGAGTGCCGGCAGCTACCGCCGCGCGCAGCATGTCGCCCGTGGAAAGCTGCGGAATGCCGAAACGCTCGACGATTCGGGCCGACTGGGTTCCCTTACCGGCTCCAGGTGGTCCGAGCAGAATGATCCGCATAGCGTCGTTGTCCTCGTCCGGTGGCCGCATCGGGCGTTATGGTTCGGGCATCATGGGCGTAGAGAGGCGATGCCTGGACCGGCATCGCCCCGATCGATCGAGCTCGTCGAGCCGGCTTCAGCGACGGCGCGTGGCGCCGCGCAGCTTTGCCTTCTTCACGAGGCCCTCATACTGGTGGGCCATCAGATGGCCGTGGACCTGCGCCACCGTATCCATCGTCACGGAGACGACGATGAGGAGCGAGGTACCGCCGAACCCGAGGCTCGCCGATGCGTAGGAGGCCAGGATCTCCGGCACAAGGCAGACAAAGGTCAAATACAGAGCGCCGATCAACGTGATGCGCGTCAGAACCTTGTCGATGAAGGCGGCGGTGCGCTCGCCCGGACGAATGCCGGGAATGAAGCCGCCCTGCTTCTTCAGGTTGTCCGCCGTCTCCTGCGGGTTGAAGACCACTGCCGTGTAGAAGAACGCGAAGAAGATGATCAGCGCCGCGTAGAGAACCATGTAGAGCGGCCGGCCATGGCCGAGATAAGTAGTGATCGTCGCCAGCACGCCGGTGCCGCCGTTATTGGCCGAGAAGCTCGCCACGGTGGCGGGAAGCAGCAGCAGCGACGAGGCAAAGATGGGCGGGATCACGCCGGCCGTGTTCAGCTTCAGCGGGAGGAACGAGGTCTGACCCTCGTACATGCGGTTACCAACCTGGCGCTTGGGGTAGTTGATCAGGAGCCGGCGCTGAGCCCGCTCCATGAACACGATGAAGTAGACGAGGGCGATGGCGGCAAAGCCGACGCCGAGGATGACGGCCGCGGACAGCGCACCGGTCCGGCTCAGCTCGAGGGCTCCCACGATGGCGGTGGGCAGATGCGCGACGATGCCGGCGAAGATGATGAGCGACGACCCGTTACCGATGCCGCGTGATGTGATCTGCTCGCCGATCCACATCAGGAACAGCGTTCCGCCCGTGAGCGTGATCACCGTGGACAGGATGAAGAACGGTCCCGGATCGATCGCGGCGCTCGAACTCTGCAAGCCGAAGGCGATGCCCCAGCTCTGAACCAGTGCCAGCACGACCGTGAGGTAGCGGGTATATTGGTTGATGACCTTCCGGCCGGACTCACCCTCTTTCTTCAGCGATTCGAGGCTCGGGATCACCGAGGTAAGAAGCTGAATGATGATGGAGGCCGAGATGTACGGCATGATGTTCAGCGCGAAGATCGCCATGCGCTCGACGGCACCGCCGGAGAACATGTTGAACAAGCCGAGCACGCCACCGGCCTGCTGCTGGAAGTTCCGCGCGAATTGCTCGGGGTCGATGCCGGGAATCGGGATGTAGGTGCCGAGCCGGAACACGACGAGCGCACCCAGCGTGAACCAGATCCGCTTCTTGAGCTCGTCGGCCTTGGCGATGGCCCCGAAATTGAGGTTCGCGGCAAGCTGCTCGGCGGCTGAGGCCATGGCACCGGTTCCTGAGATCGATCCAGAAGGGGGATTGAAGGCCCCCGAACAAACTGAAACGGCGGCCACGCGCAGGTCGCACGGGCCGCCGCTCAGAGCTTCGACTTAAAGTCTGCTCCAACGCTACGCAACAGCGGCGTCGGAAGACTTACTCCGCGGACGGCTTGCCGCGGGTGGAGATGCCGGCACCGTAAGCGACGTTCACCGAACCGCCGATCTTCTCGACAGCCTCGACGGCCGACTTCGAAGCGCGGGTGACCTCGAAGGAGAGCTTCGCGGTCAGTTCGCCGACACCGAGCAGCTTCACGCCGTCACGGGGACGGGCGATGATGCCGGCGGCGATGAGGGTCTCCACCGTGACCACGGCGGAAGCATCGAGACGGCCGGCATCGACAGCCTGCTGGACGCGTCCGAGGTTCACCTCGTTCAGGTCCGTCGAGTACAGGTTGTTGAAGCCGCGCTTGGGCAGGCGACGGTGAAGCGGCATCTGACCGCCCTCGAAGCCCTTGATCGAGACGCCGGTACGGGCCTTCTGACCCTTGACGCCGCGACCAGCGGTCTTGCCCTTGCCGGAGCCGATGCCCCGGCCGACGCGCATCCGGTTCTTGGTTGCGCCGTCGTTATCGTGGATTTCGTTCAGTTTCATGATGCCCTCCCTCAGGCCGCGTCGTCGAGGACGCGCACGAGGTGATGCACCTTGCGGATCATGCCGCGCACGGAGGGGGTATCCTCCAGCGTAGCGACCCGGTGCAGCTTGTTGAGCTTAAGGCCGATCAGCGTCGCACGCTGGTCGCCCTCGCGGCGGATCGGCGAGCCGATCTGCTCGACGCGGAGAGTCTTAGTTGCCATTGCACCCTCCCCTTAAGCGACTGCGGCTTCGGACAGGTCCGACGGATCGGCATCGCGACGGCGAGCCTGAAGCGTCGAGACCTTGAGACCCCGACGGGCCGCGACGGCGCGCGGGCTGTCCTCGTTCTTCAGCGCCTCGAAGGTGGCGCGGACGAGGTTGTAGGGGTTCGATGAACCGAGCGACTTCGCCACGACGTCCTGCATGCCCAGCGTCTCGAAGACCGCGCGCATCGGACCGCCGGCGATGATGCCGGTACCCTGCGGCGCAGCGCGGAGAATGACCTTACCCGCACCGTGACGTCCGTAGACGTCGTGGTGAAGGGTACGACCTTCGCGCAGAGCGACGCGGACGAGACCGCGCTTGGCCGCTTCCGTTGCCTTGCGGATCGCCTCAGGCACTTCGCGCGCCTTACCGTGGCCGAAGCCGACGCGGCCCTTCTGGTCGCCGACGACGACGAGAGCAGCGAAGCCGAAGCGACGACCACCCTTCACCACCTTGGCGACGCGGTTGATGTGGACGAGCTTGTCCACGAATTCGCTGTCGCGCTCCTCGCGCTCATCGCGGCGGCCGCGGCCCCCGCCTTCCCGTTCACGTGCCATGTTTGAATCCTGTCTCACTGACGCGGGCGGCGGAGCCCGCTCGCTTGATAGCTTGTCCGAGGGACGGCCTGCGCCGCCCCTCCCCGCCTGGTCTTAGAACTCGAGGCCACCCTCACGGGCGGCGTCGGCAAGCGCCTTGACGCGCCCGTGATAGATGTAACCCGAACGGTCGAAGATCACCTTGGTGACTCCGGCAGCCTTGGCGCGCTCGGCGACGAGCTTGCCGACGGCCGCGGCCGCTGCCGTATCGGCACCGGTCTTCAGGCCCGAGCGGAGATCCTTGTCGAGGGTCGAGGCGGCGGCGAGGGTCTTGCCCTCGGCGTCGTCGATGACCTGGACGTAGATCTGCTTGGAGGAACGGAACACCGAAAGCCGGGGCCGTCCATTCGCCGCCGCCCGCAGCGCGCGGCGCACACGCGCCTTGCGGCGGTCGAGTGCATCGATTTTGCGTGACATGATGGCCGGCCCTTACTTCTTCTTGCCTTCCTTGCGGAAGATGAACTCACCCGCGTACCGCACGCCCTTGCCCTTGTAGGGCTCGGGACCACGATAGTCGCGAATCTCGGCTGCCACCTGTCCCACCACCTGCCGGTCGATGCCGGAGATGACGATCTCGGTGGGCTTGGGCACCGCGATCGTGATCCCGACGGGGATCTCGTACTCGATGTCGTGGCTGTAGCCGAGGGAGAGCTTGAGGGCCTTGCCGGCCATGGCGGCACGATAGCCGACGCCGGTGATCTCGAGCTTCTTCTCGAAACCCTTGGAGACGCCCTCGACGAGGTTCGCCACCTGGGCCCGGGAGGTGCCCCACAGCGAGCGGGCCTCCTTGGTCTGGTTCTTGGGCAGCACCGAGACGGCGCCGTCCTCGAACTTCACGTCCACCACGTTGGGGACGATATACTGGAGCTCGCCCTTGGAGCCCTTCATCTTCACCGTTTGACCGGTCACCGTGGCCGTCACACCGGACGGGACGGGAACGGGCTTCTTGCCTACGCGAGACATAGCCTTTCCTCCAAGTCCGAGATCAGAACACCTTGCAGAGCACTTCGCCGCCAACGTTGCGCTCACGCGCCTCGTGGTCGGCCATGACGCCCTGCGGGGTGGACACGATGGTGACGCCGAGGCCGTCGGCGACGCGGGGAAGTTCGCTCACGGCCGAATAGACGCGGCGGCCGGGCTTCGAAACGCGCTGGATCGAGCGGATGACGGGCTGGCCGTCATAGTACTTGAGCTCGATCGAGAACTCGGTACGGCCGTTGCCGAAATCGGTCGTTGCGTAATCGCGGATGTAGCCCTCAGCCTTGAGGACGTCGAGAACGCTTGCACGGAGACGCGAGCCGGGCGTCTGAACGACGTTGCGGCGGCGCATCTGGCCGTTGCGGATGCGGGTGAGCATATCACCCACGGGATCGTTGACCATGGTGCCTGCTCCTTACCAGCTCGACTTGACCAGACCGGGAATGAGACCCCGGTTGCCAAGTTCCCGAAGCGCCACACGCGAGATGCCCATCTTGCGGTAGAAGGCGCGGGGACGTCCCGTCATGCCGCAACGATTGCGGATACGGGTCGCCGACGAGTTGCGGGGCAGTTCCGCGAGCTTGAGGCGAGCTTCGAAGCGCTCCTCCATCTCGAGGCTTTCGTTATTGGCGGTCGCAAGGAGGGCCTTACGCTTGGCGGCGAACCGCTTCACCAGTTCCTTGCGGTGATTATTCTTCTCGACTGAGCTTTTCTTTGCCATGTCTCTCTCCAGTGTCCGCGTCTAAGCGCTTTTCAGCACTTACTGCCGGAACGGGAATCGGAATTGCGAGAGGAGCGCACGTGCCTCGGCATCGGTACGGGCCGATGTCTGGATCACGATGTCCATGCCCCAGGTGGCATCGGCCTTGTCGTAGGAGATCTCCGGGAACACCAGGTGCTCCTTGAGGCCCAACGCGTAATTGCCGTTGCCGTCGAACGAACGGGGGTTCAGGCCGCGAAAGTCACGAACGCGCGGAAGCGCGATGGTGATCAGGCGATCCATGAACTCGTACATCCGGTGCTTGCGCAGGGTGACCTTGCAGCCGATCGGCATGCCTTCGCGGACCTTGAAGGTCGCGATGGCCTTACGGGCCTTGGTGATGACCGGCTTCTGGCCGGCGATCAACGCAAGGTCGCCAGCGGCGATGGAGGCCTTCTTGGAATCGGCGGTGGACTCGCCGACGCCCATGTTGATCACGATCTTCTCGATGACCGGAACCTGCATGGGGTTCTTGTAGCCGAACTCTTCGATCAGCTTCTGGCGGACGACCTCATCGTAGTGCTTGCGCAGACGAGGGGTGTACGCGTCGTTGTTCTTCTCAGCCATCGATCAGATCCCCCGAGCGCTTGGCGAACCGGACCTTGCGGCCGTCGTCGAGAATGCGGAAACCAACGCGCGTCGGCTGACCGTCTTTCGGGTCGGCGATCGCGATGTTGGACAGATGAATCGCGGCTTCCTTGGAGATGATGCCGCCTTCTTGGTTCTGCGTCTGCTTCTGGTGCTTCTTGACCAGATTGACCCCGCGCACGAGCGCACGGTCTTCCTTCGGCATCACCTGGATGACCTCGCCGGAGCGACCTTTGTCGCGACCGGTGAGAATGACGACCTTATCGCCCTTCTTGACCTTGGCAGCCATCACAGCACCTCCGGAGCGAGCGAGATGATCTTCATGTGGTTCCGGGCGCGCAACTCGCGCGGCACGGGCCCGAAGATACGGGTGCCGATCGGCTCTTTCTGATTGTTGATCAGGACAGCGGCGTTCTTGTCGAACCGGATCACGGATCCGTCGGCGCGCTTCACTTCCTTGGCGGTGCGAACGACGACGGCCTTCATGACGTCGCCCTTCTTCACGCGGCCGCGGGGAATGGCCTCCTTCACCGAGACGACGATGATATCGCCGACACCGGCATACTTGCGCTTCGACCCGCCGAGAACCTTGATGCACATCACGCGACGCGCACCAGAATTGTCGGCGACGTCCAGATTCGTCTGCATCTGGATCACGAGAGTGACCTTTCCTTGTTTCAGACGGGTTTCCGCACACGGACGGTATTGTCCGGCGGACGACGTCTGATGGGGATCTGATGTCCCCGGCTCATATAGAAGGACCGCGCATTCGGCGTTTCTCAACGCCGGCGCGGTCACCGCGGTCCAGGGTGCGAACACCCTTTTGCATGTCGCGAAGGACGGCCTAATACTAGAGAGGGAGGCGCTGCGCAAGAGCAAAGACGCGCAGCTGCGCTGCAGACAGCAATTCAGGCCGGGTCTTCATGAAAGTGCCCGAGCGGCCGTCTCCGACGCCGACAGCCATCCTGACGGGCGCCGTCAGTGGTACGCGTTGAATGGTGGAACCGAACGCTCGGCGGAACTGAACAGGTGTTCGCAGTCGAAGTCGAATGTTTCGAGCACGCTTCATCAGCCGTGCGGTGCGTCCGACAGAGGCCCATGCGCCTCGATGAATCGCGCTTTCTTCGTGGGTCGGCATAAGACGCAAAAAAGCGGGCGCAGAAACTGCGCCCGCTTTAATAACACTGCATCGGTCTCACGCTTCGGCGGAAGGTGATTCCACGGTGGCAGCGCCACCTTCGATGAGCTTCCAGGTCTTGGTCTTCGAGAACGGACGGCACTCTTCGATCGACACTGTCTGGCCGACCTTGGCGACGTTCGTCTCGTCGTGGGCGTGGTAGTTTTTCGAACGACGGACGGTCTTCTTCATCACCGGATGGGTGAAGCGACGCTCCACCTTCACGACGATGGTCTTCTCGCCCTTGTCGCTGACGACGACGCCCTGCAATACGCGCTTCGGCATGGTGTACTCCTCAGGCCTGCGCGGACTTCAGCGTCTTCTGACGCTGGAGAGTGCGAACGCGGGCGATATCGCGACGTACCTCACGGACGCGGGCGACGTTCTCGAGCTGGCCGGTGGCGCCCTGGAAGCGCAGGTTGAACTGCTCCTTCTTCAGGTTCAGCAGCTCATCGTTCAGCTGATCGGGCGACAGGGCGGCCAGATCCGACTGTCTCTGTGACGACTTCATGATCCCCTCCCCTTAGTCAGCGATGCGCTGAACGACGCGCGTGCGGATCGGGAGCTTCGCCGCACCGAGGCGGAGAGCCTCTTTGGCGATGTCCTCGGCGACGCCGTCGACTTCGAACATGATACGTCCGGGATGCACGCGGGCAGCCCAGAACTCGGGTGCACCCTTACCGGAGCCCATGCGGACTTCGGTGGGCTTTGCCGTGACGGGAACGTCCGGGAAGATCCGGATCCAGACACGGCCCTGGCGCTTCATCTCACGGGTGATCGCGCGGCGGGCCGCCTCGATCTGACGTGCGGTGACGCGCTCGGGCTCCACGGCCTTGAGGCCGAAGGTCCCGAAATTGAGGTCGAAGCCGCCCTTGGCCGCACCGTGGATGCGACCCTTGAACTGCTTACGAAACCTGGTCTTCTTGGGTTGCAACATGGCAGCCTCTCAACACCTTCTATGGCTAACGGGCGTACGCGATCACGCTTTAAGCGTGTTCGCGCCGGCCGCGCTCGCGGCCACCCTCGCCATCGCGCTCGCGACGTCCGCCCGAACGGCCGCCTTCTTCCTGAGCGCGCTTGTCCTGCGCCATCGGGTCGTGCTCGAGGATTTCGCCCTTGAACACCCACACCTTGATCCCGCACGTCCCGTAGGTCGTGAAGGCGGTCGCCACGCCGTAATCGACATCCGCGCGCAGGGTATGCAGCGGGACGCGACCTTCGCGGTACCATTCCTGACGGGCGATCTCAGCGCCGCCGAGACGACCCGAGCAATTGATCCGGATGCCTTCGGCACCGAGACGCATGGCCGACTGCACGGCGCGCTTCATGGCACGACGGAAGGCAACACGGCGCTCGAGCTGCTGGGCGATCGAATCGGCCACCAGGGTGGCATCGATCTCGGGCTTGCGCACCTCGACGATGTTGATCGTCACGTCGGCCTTGGTCAGGGTGCCGACGAGCTTGCGCAGCTTCTCGATATCCGCGCCCTTCTTGCCGATCACCACGCCGGGACGACCCGAGTGAATGGTGACGCGGCACTTCCGGTGCGGACGCTCGATGACGATCTTGGAAACGGCAGCCTGCTTCAGCTGCTTCATGAGGGCGGCGCGGATGGCGACGTCCTCGTGCATGAGCTTCGCGTATTCACCCTTCTGGGCGAACCAGCGGGAGTCCCAGGTCCGGTTGATACCGAGCCGCAGACCGATCGGATTGACTTTCTGGCCCATCAGGTCCTCCTCACGCCGCTTCGGCGGTCGGGACTTCGCGCACCACGATGGTGAGGTTCGCGAAGGGCTTCAGGATGCGGGCGCCGCGGCCACGTGCACGAGCATGGAAACGCTTGAGCACGAGTGCCTTGCCGACGAAGGCCTCGGAGACGACGAGATCGTCGACATCGAGGTCATGGTTGTTCTCGGCATTGGCGATGGCGCTCTCGAGGCACTTCTTGACCTCGCGGGCGATCCGCTTGCGGGAGAATTCCAGGTCGGCCAAAGCCGACTCGACCTTCTTACCGCGGATGAGTTGCGCAACGAGATTGAGCTTCTGAGGGCTCACGCGCAACATGCGCGCGACGGCCTTCGCTTCGTTCTCGGGGAGCGCGCGGGGGGTGGCTTGCTTGCCCATCTCAGCGCCTCTTCGCCTTCTTGTCGGCTGCGTGGCCGTGGAAGGTACGGGTCGGCGAGAACTCGCCGAACTTATGACCGACCATCTCCTCGGACACATAGACCGGGATATGCTTCTGTCCGTTGTGCACACCGAAGGTGAGCCCGACGAACTGCGGCAGGATCGTGGAGCGACGGCTCCAGATCTTGATGACTTCGTTGCGGCTGGATCCGCGAGCGGTCTCAGCCTTCTTGAGGAGGTAGCCGTCGATGAACGGCCCCTTCCAGAGCGAGCGTGCCATGAGGGTTACTTCTTGCGGTTGTGACGGCTGGCGAGAATGAAGACATCGGTCCGCTTGTTGGAGCGGGTCTTCTTTCCCTTGGTGGGCACGCCCCAGGGCGTGACCGGATTACGGCCGCCCGAGGTACGACCCTCACCACCGCCGTGCGGGTGATCGACCGGGTTCATGGCAACGCCGCGAACGTGCGGGCGCTTGCCGAGCCAGCGGTTGCGACCGGCTTTGCCGAGCGAGATGTTCATATGGTCCGGGTTCGACACCGCACCGATGCTGGCGAAGCACTGACCGTGAACCAGGCGCTGCTCACCCGAATTCAGGCGCAGCGTGACATAGCCCTGGTCGCGCCCGACGATCTGAGCGTAGTTGCCGGCGGAACGGGCAATCGCGCCGCCCTTGCCGATCTTCAGCTCGATATTGTGGACGATGGTGCCCACCGGCATGTTGCCAACCGGACCGGCATTGCCCGGCTTCACGTCGACCTGTTCGGCCGCGATCACCGTGTCGCCCGGCGACAGACGCTGGGGAGCCAGGATGTAGCTCTGCACGCCGTCCGGATAGGTGATGAGCGCGATGAACGCCGTACGGTTGGGATCGTACTCGATCCGCTCCACCGTCGCAGCGACGCCGAGCTGCTCACGCCGCTTGAAATCGACGTTGCGCAGGGTGCGCTTGTGACCACCGCCGCGGAAGCGGACGGTGATACGACCGAGGTTGTTGCGGCCGCCCGAGGACGACTTGCCCTCGGTGAGCTTCTTGACCGGCTTGCCCTTGTAGAGCTCACGGCGGTCGACGAGCACGAGCTGGCGAAGGCTCGGCGTGACCGGTTTGAATGTCTTCAAGGCCATCGGCTTGATCCTAACGCTTTTCGTGTCAGAGCCCGGTCGTGACGTCGATCGTCTCACCCTCGGCGAGGGTCACGATCGCTTTCTTCACGTCCGAACGCTGTCCGCGAAGCCCGCGGAAAATCTTCTTCTTGCCCTTGGTGACGAGCGTGTTCACGCCCGTGACCTTGACGTCGAACAGCTTCTCGACCGCCTCTTTGATCTGCGGCTTGGTAGCCTTCGGGGAGACCCGGAAGACGACCTTGTTCTGCTCGGTGAGGTTCGTCGCCTTCTCGGTGATGACCGGGGAGACGATGATGTCGTAGTGGCGCGGATCGGCACTCATTTGAATCGCGCCTCCAGCGCATCGATCGCTGCGCGCGTCAGCACGAGCTTGTCGCGACGCAGGATGTCGTAGACGTTGATGCCCTGGACCGGCAGGACGTCGATCTGCGGGATGTTGCGGGCGGCGCGACCGAAGTTCACGTCGACCTCAGCACCGCTGATGATCAGCGCGCTGGACAGGCCCATCTTCTCGAAGCGCTCGACCAGGTTCCGGGTCTTGCCGTCGGCGAGCGTCACGTCGTCCACGATGATCAGGGTCTCGGCCTTCACCTTCGCCGAGAGGGCATGGCGAAGAGCGAGGGCACGCACCTTCTTCGGAAGGTCATGGGCATGGCTGCGCACGACCGGGCCGAAGGCACGTCCACCGCCGCGGAACTGCGGAGCGGAGGCAGCGCCGTGACGAGCGTTACCGGTGCCCTTCTGCTTGTACAGCTTCTTGCGCGTCCGGTTGACGTCCGAGCGGTTCTTGACCGCATGGGTGCCGGCCTGACGCTTGGCGAGCTGCCAGCGCACCATGCGCTGGAGAAGGTCGGCGCGGGGCTCAAGACCGAAGATGGTCTCGTCCAGGTCGATCGACCCGGCGCCGTCGCCGTCGAGAGTGGTGATATCGAGCTTCATCACGCGTTCTCCTCGGAAGCGGGAGCCTCGGGAGCCGGAGCTTCGGTGGCGGGAGCAGCGGAAGAACCGTTCTCACGGAACTTGCCGGGCTGAGGCACGTCGGCGGGGAGCTTGCGCTTCACCGCGTCGCGGATCTGGATCCAGCCGCCGGCGACACCGGGGACGGCGCCTTCGACGAGGATGAGGCCACGCTCGGGATCCGTGCGCACGACGCGCAAGTTCTGGGTCGTGACCCGGTCGACGCCCATGTGACCGGGCATCTTCTTGTTCTTGAAGGTCTTGCCCGGATCCTGGCGGCCACCGGTCGAACCGATCGAACGGTGCGAGATGGACACGCCGTGGGTGGCGCGCAGACCACCGAAGTTCCAGCGCTTCATACCACCGGCGAAGCCCTTACCCGTGGTCGTACCCGTCACGTCGACGAACTGGCCGGGGATGAAGTGATCGGCGGTGATCTCGGCGCCGACCGGGATCAACGCGTCCTCGGACACGCGGAACTCGGCGAGCTTCTGCTTGGGCTCGACCTTGGCGACCGCGAACCGGCCGCGCTCGGCAGCCGACACGTTCTTCACCTTGGCCTTGCCAACGCCGACCTGAAGGGCGACGTAGCCATTCTTCTCGACGGTACGGTGGGCTACCACCTGACATTGATCGATTTTAAGCACTGTCACGGGGACATGTTCGCCAGCATCCGTAAAGATGCGGGTCATGCCGACCTTCTGTGCAATGACGCCTGAGCGCATAGGTGTCTCCCTCGCGCGATTCTACGGTAAGCTCTAAATCCCCGCGGGACTTAGAGCTTGATCTCCACGTCCACGCCGGCGGCGAGGTCGAGCTTCATCAGCGCGTC
Source organism: Methylobacterium sp. SD274 (assembly GCF_017355285.1). Lineage (NCBI taxonomy): Bacteria > Pseudomonadati > Pseudomonadota > Alphaproteobacteria > Hyphomicrobiales > Methylobacteriaceae > Methylobacterium > Methylobacterium sp. SD274. The sequence goes on from NZ_JADIJP010000012.1 coordinate 52,105, forward strand.
CACGGTCTGCGGCGTCGGATCGACGATATCGAGGACGCGCTTGTGGGTGCGCATCTCGAACTGCTCGCGCGACTTCTTGTCGATGTGCGGCGAGCGGTTGACGGTGAACTTCTCGATATGCGTCGGCAGCGGGATCGGACCACGAATGGTCGCGCCGGTGCGCTTGGCCGTCGACACGATCTCGCGGGTCGAGGCATCGAGGATGCGATGATCGAACGCCTTGAGGCGAATGCGGATATTCTGACCGTTCATGACCTGAAACCTTGGCGGGACTTAATAAGGGGCGGGCGCGAGGACCCGCCCCTCTGTCGATCCCAGCAGACTGAGCGTACCGAACTTAATCGTTGATGGCTGCGACGACGCCTGCGCCGACGGTGCGTCCGCCTTCACGGATGGCGAAGCGGAGCTTCTCTTCCATGGCGACGGGGACGATGAGGGTGACGTCCATGGTGACGCTGTCACCGGGCATCACCATCTCGGTGCCCTCGGGCAGTTCGCAGACACCGGTCACGTCCGTGGTGCGGAAGTAGAACTGGGGCCGGTAGTTGGTGAAGAACGGGGTGTGGCGACCGCCCTCCTCCTTGGTGAGGATGTAGGCTTCGGCCTTGAACTTGGTGTGGGGCTTGACCGAGCCCGGCTTGCACACGACCTGGCCGCGCTCGACGTCTTCACGCTTGGTGCCGCGCAGGAGCACGCCGACATTGTCGCCGGCCTGGCCCTGGTCGAGCAGCTTGCGGAACATCTCGACGCCCGTGACCGTGGTGGTCTGGGTGTCGCGGATGCCGACGATCTCCACGGTCTCGCCGACCTTGACGATGCCGCGCTCGACGCGACCCGTCACCACGGTGCCGCGGCCCGAGATCGAGAACACGTCCTCGATCGGCATCAGGAACGGCTTGTCGATCGGACGCTCCGGCTGCGGGATGTAGGCATCCACGCTCGCCATCAGGGCCAGCACGGCGTCATGGCCGACGGCCTTGTCGCCGTTGTCGAGAGCCACCTTGGCCGAACCCTTGGTGATCGGGATGTCGTCGCCGGGGAAGTCGTACTTGGAGAGGAGCTCGCGCACCTCCATCTCGACGAGCTCGAGGAGCTCCTCGTCGTCGACGAGGTCGACCTTGTTGAGGAACACCACCAGCGCCGGCACGCCGACCTGACGGGCGAGCAGGATGTGCTCGCGGGTCTGCGGCATCGGGCCGTCGGCGGCCGACACGACCAGGATCGCGCCGTCCATCTGCGCCGCACCCGTGATCATGTTCTTCACGTAATCGGCGTGGCCGGGGCAATCGACGTGGGCGTAGTGACGGTTGGCCGTCTCGTACTCGACGTGAGCCGTCGAGATCGTGATGCCGCGCGCCTTCTCCTCGGGGGCCTTGTCGATCTGGTCGTAGGCCGTGAACGTCGCGCCACCCGACTCCGCCAGGACCTTCGTGATCGCAGCCGTCAGCGACGTCTTGCCGTGGTCAACGTGACCAATCGTGCCAATGTTGCAGTGCGGCTTGGTGCGGGCAAATTTCTCTTTGGCCATCGTAGCCTCCGTAATCTCAGTGTTTCAGGTGATGCTGCTGCGGTCCGGAAAAGGCGGGAAGCCTTAAGCGTACTTCGCGACGACCTTCTCGGCCTCGCCGCGCGGCACCTCTTCGTAATGGTCAAACTGCATCGTGAAGTTCGCGCGGCCCTGGGAGAAGGAGCGCAGCTGGTTCACGTAGCCGAACATGTTGGCGAGCGGCACCATCGCGTTGATGACGTTCGCATTGCCGCGCATGTCCTGGCCCTGGATCTGGCCACGGCGGGAATTCAGATCGCCGATCACCGAACCGGTATACTCTTCCGGCGAGACGACCTCGACCTTCATGACCGGCTCGAGCAGGACCGATCCGCCCTTCTGGAGGGCTTCACGGAGCGCCGCACGAGAGGCGATTTCGAAGGCCAGGGCCGACGAGTCGACATCGTGATAGGCGCCGTCGATCAGCTCGACCTTGATGTCCACCACCGGGAAGCCGGCGAGGATACCGGCGCCGAGCACCGAGTTGAGACCCTTTTCGACGCCCGGGATGTATTCCTTCGGCACCGTGCCGCCGATGATCTTCGAGGAGAACTCGAAGCCCTTGCCCGGCTCGTTCGGCTCGACCACGAACTTCACCCGAGCGAACTGACCGGTACCACCGGTCTGCTTCTTGTGGGTGTAGTCGATCTCGGTACGCTTCGTGAGCTTCTCACGATACGCCACCTGGGGCTGGCCGATATTCGCGTCGACCATGTAGGTACGGCGCAGGATGTCGACCTTGATGTCGAGATGGAGCTCGCCCATCCCGCGAAGGATGGTCTGGCCCGATTCCTGGTCCGTGGAGACGCGGAAGGACGGATCCTCAGCAGCGAGCTTGGCAAGAGCGATGCCCAGCTTCTCCTGATCGGCCTTGGACTTCGGCTCCACCGCGATCTCGATGACGGGCTCTGGGAACTCCATCTTCTCGAGGATGACGGCGTCCTTCGGGTCGCACAGCGTATCGCCGGTACGAGTTTCCTTGAGACCAGCCAGAGCCACGATGTCGCCGGTGAAGGCTTCCTTCACGTCTTCGCGGTTGTTGGCGTGCATGAGAAGCATGCGGCCGACACGCTCCTTCTTGTCGCGCGACGAGTTGATGACGTTGGCGCCAGACTCGACCTTGCCCGAATAGACACGGCAGAACGTGATCGTGCCGACATGCGGGTCGTCCATGATCTTGAACGCCAGCATCGAGAAAGGATCGCTGTCGGACGGATGACGAACGGTCTCTTCTTCGGTCTTGAAGTCGAGGCCCTTGATCTCGCCGCGATCGGCGGGAGACGGAAGGTAGTCGACGACGGCGTCGAGCAGGGGCTGAACGCCCTTGTTCTTGAAGGCCGAGCCACAGAGCACGGGGTGGAAGGCGCGACGCTGGACCGCGGTGCGCACGAGGCGATGCATCGTCTCGGCATCCGGCTCGACACCGTCGAGATAGGCCGACATGGCATCGTCATCCATCTCGACGCAGGCTTCGACGAGCTTGATCCGGTATTCGGCAGCCTGATCGGCGAGGTCGGCCGGGATCTCGGTCTCCGAGAAATCGGCGCCGAGCTTCTCGGACGTCCAGACGATGGCCTTCATCTTGATCAGGTCGATGACGCCCTTGAAGGTCGTCTCGGCGCCGATCGGAAGCTGGAGGCAAACGGGCTTGCCGGCGACGCGGTCGATGATATCGGCGACGCATTTGAAGAAGTCGGCGCCGATCTTGTCCATCTTGTTGACGAACACGACGCGCGGAACGTCGTACTTGTCAGCCTGGCGCCAGACGGTCTCTGTCTGGGGCTCGACGCCCTGGTTGCCGTCGAGCACGCAAACGGCGCCGTCGAGGACGCGCAGCGAGCGCTCCACTTCGATGGTGAAGTCAACGTGGCCGGGGGTGTCGATGATGTTCAGGCGCTTGTCGCGCCAGAAGCAGGTGGTCGCAGCGGAGGTGATCGTGATGCCACGCTCCTGCTCCTGCGTCATCCAATCCATCGTCGCGGCGCCGTCATGGACTTCGCCGATCTTATGGGACTTGCCGGTGTAGTAGAGGATCCGCTCAGTGGTCGTGGTTTTTCCAGCATCAATGTGAGCCATGATGCCGAAATTACGGTAGTCCTCGATCGCATGCGTGCGGGGCATCGGATTGCTCCTGAAAGGGTCCGGGGCCGCTTACCAGCGGTAGTGCGAGAAGGCGCGGTTGGCTTCAGCCATCCGGTGCGTGTCTTCCCGCTTCTTGACCGCGTTGCCACGGTTATTCGCGGCATCGAGGAGTTCGGCCGAGAGGCGCTCGACCATGGTGCGGTCGTTGCGGCCACGGGCGGCCTGGATGAGCCAACGGATCGCCAGAGCCTGACGACGCTCGGTACGGACTTCGACGGGGACCTGGTAGGTCGCGCCGCCGACGCGACGGGACCGCACTTCGATCGCCGGAGCGACGTTCTCGAGAGCGGCGCGGAACACCTCGATCGGGTTCGCACGGGCACGGTTCTCGACGATGTCGAACGCGCCGTACACGATGCCCTCGGCGATCGACTTCTTGCCCTCGTACATGATGGAATTCATGAACTTGGTGAGCACGATGTCGCCGTACTTGGCGTCCGGGATGATCTCACGCTTTTCAGCAGAATGGCGGCGGGACATCGCTCGCTCCGTCTATAAATCAAGGTCTTGAAACCACCCCGCGCAGGCCGCCTGAACCTCGTCGAGGTCGGCGACATCCTTACGGGATGAGCGAAATTCTTACTTCGGACGCTTGGCGCCGTACTTGGAGCGGCGCTGCTTACGACCCTTGACGCCCTGCGTGTCGAGCACGCCGCGCAGGATGTGGTAGCGAACGCCGGGAAGATCCTTCACGCGGCCGCCGCGGATCATGACCACGGAGTGCTCTTGAAGGTTGTGACCTTCACCGGGGATGTACCCGATGACTTCGAAACCGTTGGTCAGACGGACCTTGGCGACCTTACGGAGAGCCGAGTTCGGCTTCTTCGGCGTCGTCGTGTAGACGCGGGTGCAAACGCCACGCTTCTGCGGGCAAGCGTCGAGCGCCGGCACCTTGTTGCGGCTCTTCTGCGCTTTACGCGGCTGAGCGATCAGCTGGTTGATCGTCGGCATACTCTGCCCTCTTCATTCGGACCGCTTAGGCGCGATCCCATGTTCGGCTTCACGATGCAGCCCGTTTCCGAGCTGTCGCGGATCTCGATAAGAAGATCCGCAAAACGAATATGCGCCATGGATCGGTGAGGACCCGTGGCGCGTGTTCGGCAGAGGATCACGCCTTACGACGCGCTCGTACCTACTGATCTGACAAGGACGTCAGTCGATGTGAGTGCCGGAACCGGATTAGCGATTGTCTTTCGGCCCGAGGGCCGCGACTCGCTATGTCCTGCTGTTGTGCCGGAGTGGCGTGCTTCTATGCGGGGGACGGTGGAACGTCAATCCCGAAGCGCGATAAAGTTTGGTCTGACCGGCGGTTAACGCCCGATTATTATATGGCTTTGGAGTTCTGCGCCAGGACGAGGCGATCCAGGGCGGTGTCACGGTCTCGGATCAACCTGCCGATCAGCTTGGCGGAGTCCTGGATGGCGGTTCACGTGCGGAGGATGGGTCCTGGCGGGCTGTCGGACGAGGCCGCACAGATGCTGCGATTTGTCGAGGTGCGGCCGGTACCGGGGAGCTTTCTCCGGTCCGAAGGCGGTGTTGCGAAATAAGAAGGGGCGGCCATCGCTGGCCGCCCCTTGTCTCGTTTGAAGGCTACGCGGAGATCACTCAGCGGCCGGCGGCAGCTCGCTGAGGGGCTGGGCGCCACTCTCGGCGGCCTTCTGCTGAAGGATCATGGCATCGCGACGCCGCGCCACGGCGCGGATGTCGGCTGCCATGGAGCCCGTACCGGCCGGAATGAGCGAGCCGACGATGACGTTCTCCTTCAGACCCTCGAGATGGTCGATCTTGCCGTTGACGGCCGCCTCGGTGAGCACGCGGGTGGTTTCCTGGAACGAGGCCGCCGAGATGAACGACTTCGTCTGCAGGGACGCCTTGGTGATGCCGAGCAACACCGGCACACCCACGACGGGCTTCTTGTTCTCGGCGAGCAGCTTCTCATTGATGTCCGCGAGTTCCGTCCGGTCGATCTGGTCGCCCGTCAGGATCTCCGAATCGCCGCCATCGGTGATTTCCACCTTCTGCAGCATCTGACGGACGATCACCTCAATGTGCTTGTCGTTGATGGACACGCCCTGGAGCCGGTAGACCTCCTGGATCTCGTTGACGAGGTAGGCAGCGAGCTCCTCCACGCCCTTGATCGCCAGGATGTCGTGCGGCGCCGGGTTGCCGTCGACGATGTAGTCGCCGAGCTCCACGACGTCGCCGTCCTGGAGGTGGATGTGCTTGCCCTTCGGGATCAGGTACTCGACCGCATCCGAACCGTCATGCGGAGTCAGCGTCAGGCGACGCTTGTTCTTGTAGTCGCGCCCGAACTGAATCGTGCCCGACTTCTCCGCGATGATCGCCGCGTCCTTCGGACGACGGGCCTCGAACAGCTCCGCCACCCGCGGCAGACCGCCGGTGATGTCGCGGGTCTTGGCCGAGTCGGTGGAGACACGAGCGAGGATGTCGCCGGCCTTCACCGTGCCGCCCGGGTCGTAGCCGATGATGGCGTCGACCGGGAGGAAGTAGCGGGCGTCCGAGCCGCGCGGCAGCTTCATCGGCTTGCCGTCCTGGTCGAGGACCAGCATGGCCGGCTTCAGGTCTGCCGTACGGGCCGTACCACGCCAGTCGATGACGACGCGCTTGGCGATGCCGGTCGATTCGTCGGTGGTCTCGGTGATCGACTGGCCGTCGATCAGATCCTCGTAGGCCACGATACCGTCGGTCTCGGTGATGATCGGACGGGTATAGGGGTCCCATTCGGCGATGCGCTGGCCACGCTTGACCTTGTCGCCCTCGTCGACCCGCAGGCGTGCGCCGTATTGCAGGCGGTGGACCGCGCGTTCCGCTCCATCGGTACCGACGATGACCACCGCCACGTTACGACCGGTGGCGATGAGATCGCCATCGGTGTTGCGGGCGAGGGCACGGTTGCGGATCTTGATCGTGCCTTCGAAGCTCGACTCGATGAAGGACGAATCCGCGATCTGCGCCGCACCGCCGATGTGGAAGGTACGCATAGTGAGCTGGGTGCCCGGCTCGCCGATGGACTGCGCCGCGATGACGCCGACGGCCTCGCCCATGTTGACGGGCGTTCCACGGGCGAGATCGCGTCCGTAGCAGGTGGCGCAGACGCCGCTCTTGGTGGCGCAGACGAGCACCGAGCGGATCTTCACCTCCTGGATACCGGCCGCCTGGATGGCGGGCAGGTGCTTCTCCTCGATCGTCTCGTTGGTCTTGACGATGACCGTACCGTCCTGAGCCACGAGATCTTCGGCCGTGGCGCGGCCGAGGATGCGGATCGAGAGCGGAGCCACGACCTGGCCGGCATCGACGATGGCGCGCATCTTGATGCCGTTGGTGGTGCCGCAATCGACCTCACGAATGACGGCGTCCTGGGCCACGTCGACGAGGCGGCGGGTCAGGTAACCGGAATTCGCGGTCTTCAAGGCGGTGTCGGCGAGGCCCTTACGGGCTCCGTGCGTCGAGTTGAAGTACTCGAGAACGTCCAGGCCTTCCTTGAAGTTCGAGATGATCGGGGTCTCGATGATCTCGCCCGAGGGCTTGGCCATGAGTCCACGCATCGCGGCGAGCTGCTTCATCTGCGCCGGCGAACCACGGGCACCGGAATGGCTCATCATGTAGATCGAGTTGATCTGCTTGTCGGCGCCGTTCTCGTCCTTCTGCACGGTGGAGATGCGCAGCATCATCTCGGCGGCGAGCTTGTCCGAGCACTTGGCCCAGGCATCCACCACCTTGTTGTACTTCTCGCCCTGAGTGATCAGGCCGTCATTGTACTGCTGCTCGTAGTCCTTCACCAGCGCGCGGGTGTCGTCCACGATCGGCCACTTGTTGTCCGGCACGACCATGTCGTCCTTGCCGAACGAGATGCCGGCCTTGAACGCGTGGTTGAAGCCGAGCGCCATGATGCGATCACAGAAGATCACCGACTCCTTCTGACCGCAGTGGCGGTAGACGGTGTCGATCATCGCGGAGATCTCCTTCTTCGTCATCAGCTTGTTGACGACGTCGTAGGGGACCTTCTTGTGCAGCGGCAGGGCCGTGGACAGGATCACGCGGCCGGGTGTCGTGTCGTAGGTCTGGGTCAGCGGCTCGCCATCGGGGCCGATGCCGTTCCACCGCCAGCGGATCTTCGAGTGCAGCTTCACGGTGTTGGCCGCGAGTGCGTGCTCGAGCTCGCCGATGGTGCCGAAGACACCCTGCATCGGGTTCTTCTTGTTGGTCGGGTCGAAGGCGCCGATGGCCCCCTCGGCGACGATCGACAGGTAGTACAGGCCGAGCACGATATCCTGCGACGGCACGATGATCGGCTGACCATTGGCCGGGTGCAGGATGTTGTTGGTCGACATCATCAGCACGCGCGCTTCGAGCTGGGCTTCCAGCGAGAGCGGGACGTGGACGGCCATCTGGTCGCCGTCGAAATCGGCGTTGAACGCCGCGCAGACGAGCGGGTGAAGCTGGATCGCCTTACCTTCGATCAGCTTGGGCTCGAACGCCTGGATGCCGAGGCGGTGAAGCGTCGGCGCGCGGTTGAGCATCACCGGGTGCTCGCGGATCACCTCGTCGAGGATATCCCAGACCTCCGGCTTCTCCTTTTCGACGAGCTTCTTGGCTTGCTTGACGGTGGCCGAGAAACCCTTGGCGTCGAGGCGTGCGTAGATGAAGGGCTTGAACAGCTCCAAGGCCATCTTCTTCGGCAGGCCGCACTGGTGCAGCTTGAGCTCAGGACCCACCACGATGACCGAACGGCCGGAATAGTCGACGCGCTTGCCGAGCAGGTTCTGGCGGAAGCGGCCCTGCTTGCCCTTGAGCATGTCGGCGAGCGACTTCAGCGGGCGCTTGTTGGCACCCGTGATGACGCGGCCGCGACGGCCGTTGTCGAACAGCGCGTCCACCGCCTCCTGAAGCATGCGCTTCTCGTTGCGGATGATGATGTCGGGCGCGCGCAGCTCGATCAGCCGCTTCAGGCGGTTGTTGCGGTTGATGACGCGACGGTAGAGGTCGTTCAGATCGGACGTGGCGAAGCGGCCGCCATCCAGGGGGACGAGCGGGCGCAGGTCCGGCGGGATCACCGGAACCACGGTGAGGATCATCCATTCGGGCTTGTTGCCCGACATCTGGAAGGCCTCGATGATCTTCAGGCGCTTGAGAAGCTTCTTGGGCTTCAGCTCGGAGGTCGTGGTGGCGATTTCCTCGCGGAGCGAGTTCGCGATTCCATCGAGGTCGAGCTCCTGCAGAATGCGCCGGATGGCCTCGGCGCCGATCATGGCGGTGAAGCTGTCCTCGCCGTACTCTTCCTGAGCGCGCAGGTACTCTTCCTCGGAGAGGAGCTGACGCTCCTTGAGGGGGGTGAGGCCCGGCTCGATGACGCAGTAGGATTCGAAGTAGAGGATGCGCTCGAGGTCCTTGAGCGCCATGTCGAGCAACAGGCCGATGCGGCTCGGCAGTGACTTCAGGAACCAGATATGGGCGACGGGCGCGGCCAGCTCGATATGGCCCATGCGGTCACGCCGGACGCGCGCGAGGGTGACCTCGACGCCGCACTTCTCACAGATGACGCCCTTGTACTTCATGCGCTTGTACTTGCCGCACAAGCACTCGTAATCCTTGATCGGTCCAAAGATGCGCGCGCAGAACAGGCCGTCACGCTCGGGCTTGAACGTACGGTAGTTGATCGTCTCGGGCTTCTTGATCTCGCCGAAGGACCACGAAAGGATCTTTTCGGGTGAGGAGATCGAAATCTTGATCTGGTCGAAGCTCTGAGGCTGAGCCTGCTGGTTGAAAAGATTCATGACCTCTTGGTTCATGATCTGCTCCTGAGCTGACGGGCTGCACCCTCCGCCGAGGGGATGACCACGTGCTGAAATCGATGAGGCGCTGCGACCGGCCGGGTCGCCGCTGGCCTTCGTCCGTCGAGAGGCGCTTCCCCTCCCCGCTCGAACCGCGCCGGCTCACGGTGAGCCGGCGCGGGAGCGTATCGTGGGTCTTACTCGGCTGCCTCGGCGGGCGGGTCGAGCTGGTCGTTCGCGAGCTTCTTGGAGGAGGTGAGCTCCACGTTGAGGCCGAGCGAACGCATTTCCTTGACGAGCACGTTGAAGGACTCGGGGATGCCGGCCTCGAAGGTATCGTCGCCACGGACGATGGCCTCGTAGACCTTGGTGCGGCCGGCGACGTCGTCCGACTTCACCGTGAGCATCTCCTGCAGCGTGTAAGCCGCGCCGTAGGCCTCCAGAGCCCAGACCTCCATCTCGCCGAAGCGCTGGCCGCCGAACTGCGCCTTACCGCCCAGCGGCTGCTGGGTGACGAGGGAGTAAGGACCGATCGACCGAGCGTGGATCTTGTCGTCCACGAGGTGGTGGAGCTTCAGCATGTAGATGTAGCCCATCGTCACCTTGCGGTCGAAAGGCTCACCCGTACGCCCGTCATAGAGCGTCGACTGCGCCGAGCGGTCGAGCCCGGCCATCTCCAGCATCGTCTCGATGTCGGCTTCCTTGGCGCCGTTGAACACGGGAGTGGCCATCGGCACGCCGCGGCGCACGTTGTTGGCCGCCTCCGCCATGTCCTCGTCCGACAGACCTTCGAGCTCGGACGGCGAGTAGATCGCCTCCATCTCCGCCTTGAGGGGCGCGATGTCGTTGCTGCGGAGGTAGGCGTCCACGGCGAGCCCGACCTTGCGGCCGAGACCGGCGGCAGCCCAGCCCAGATGGGTCTCCAGGATCTGACCGACGTTCATGCGCGACGGCACGCCGAGCGGGTTGAGCACGATGTCGGCATGCGTTCCGTCTTCTAGGAACGGCATGTCCTCGATCGGCACGATCCGCGACACGACACCCTTGTTGCCGTGACGGCCGGCCATCTTGTCGCCCGGCTGGATCTTGCGCTTCACCGCAACGAAGACCTTGACCATCTTCATCACGCCGGGGGGCAACTCGTCGCCGCGCTGCAGCTTCTCGACCTTGTCGAGGAAGCGCTGTTCGAGGCGCTTCTTCGATTCGTCGTACTGCTTCTGCATCGCTTCCATCTCGGTCATGAGACGGTCGTCGACGACGGCGAACTGCCACCATTGCGAGCGCGGGTACTCGTTCAGGAGCTCACGGCTGAGCGTGGTCTCCTTCTTGAAGCCCTTCGGACCCGCGATCGGCGACTGGCCGATCAGGACGCCGGCGAGACGCGCGTAGGTGTTGCGGTCGAGGATCGCCTGCTCGTCGTCACGATCCTTGGCGAGACGCTCGATCTCTTCGCGCTCGATGGCCTGGGCGCGCTCGTCCTTGTCGACGCCGTGGCGGTTGAACACCCGGACTTCGACGATCGTGCCGGTCACGCCCGGGGGAACCCGGAGCGAGGTGTCGCGCACGTCGGAGGCCTTCTCGCCGAAGATGGCGCGGAGGAGCTTCTCCTCCGGCGTCATCGGGCTCTCGCCCTTCGGGGTGATCTTGCCGCACAGGATGTCGCCCGCATGGACCTCGGCGCCGATATAGACGATGCCGGCTTCGTCGAGGTTCTTCAGCGCCTCTTCCGAGACGTTGGGGATGTCGCGGGTGATTTCCTCCGGACCGAGCTTGGTGTCTCGGGCCATCACCTCGAACTCCTCGATATGGATCGAGGTGAACACGTCATCCTTCACGATCCGCTCGGAGAGCAGGATCGAGTCCTCGAAGTTGTAGCCGTTCCACGGCATGAACGCGACGAGCACGTTCCGGCCGAGTGCCAGCTCGCCGAACTCCGTCGACGGACCATCGGCGATGATCTCGCCCTTCTTGACCTGCTCGCCCACGCGGACCAGCGGCTTCTGCGTGATGCAGGTCGACTGGTTGGAGCGCTGGAACTTCTGCAGGCGGTAGATGTCGACGCCAGGCTTGTTGGCATCGGCCTCTTCGGTGGCGCGGATGACGATACGGGTCGCATCCACCTGATCGACGATGCCGGAGCGGCGCGCCGCGATGGCGGCACCCGAATCGCGGGCGACCACGGCTTCCATGCCGGTGCCGACGAACGGCGCGTCGGCGCGGACCAGCGGCACCGCCTGGCGCTGCATGTTCGAACCCATCAGAGCGCGGTTCGCGTCGTCGTTCTCGAGGAACGGGATGAGTGCGGCAGCTACCGAGACGAGCTGCTTCGGCGACACGTCCATGAGGTCGACGCGGTCCGGCGGCACGACGATGACGTCGCCGGCCCGACGGCAGACCACGAGGTCTTCCGTCAGCTTGAAGCTCTCGTCCATCTGGGCGTTGGCCTGGGCGACATAGTACTTCGCCTCTTCCATGGCCGAGAGGTAGGAGACCTCCTTCGTCACCACGCCGTCCTTCACGCGACGGAACGGGGTCTCGATGAAGCCGTACTTGTTCACCCGCGCGAAGGTGGCGAGCGAGTTGATGAGACCGATATTCGGGCCTTCCGGCGTCTCGATCGGGCAGATGCGGCCGTAATGGGTCGGGTGCACGTCGCGCACCTCGAAGCCGGCGCGCTCACGGGTGAGACCGCCCGGACCAAGCGCCGAGAGGCGACGCTTATGCGTCACTTCCGAGAGCGGATTGGTCTGATCCATGAACTGCGACAGCTGTGACGAGCCGAAGAACTCACGCACCGCGGCCGCTGCCGGCTTCGCGTTGATGAGATCCTGCGGCATCACCGTGTCGATATCGACGGAGGACATGCGCTCCTTGATGGCGCGCTCCATGCGGAGAAGACCCAGGCGGTACTGGTTCTCCATGAGCTCGCCCACCGAACGCACACGGCGGTTGCCGAGGTGATCGATGTCGTCGATCTCGCCCTTGCCGTCGCGCAGGTCCACCAGCGCCTTGACGACCGCGAGCATGTCCTCGCGGCGCAGGGTGCGCACGGTATCCTCGGCATCGAGGTCGAGGCGCATGTTCATCTTCACGCGGCCGACGGCCGAGAGGTCGTAACGCTCGGAATCGAAGAACAGCGAGTGGAACATCGCCTCGGCGGTGTCGAGCGTCGGCGGCTCGCCGGGACGCATGACGCGGTAGATGTCGAACAGCGCGCCTTCGCGGGACGAGTTCTTGTCCACGGCGAGGGTGTTGCGGATGTAGGGACCGACATTGACGTGGTCGATGTCGAGGACGGGGAGCTCGGAAACGCCGACCTCTTCCAGGCTCTTGAGGAGCTTGTCGGAGATTTCGTCGCCGGCCTCGGCCCAGATCTCGCCGGTCTTCGCGTTGACCAGATCTTCGGCGATGTACTGGCCGATCAGGTCTTCGTCGGTGGCCTTCAGGAACTGGACGCCGCGCTCGCTGATCTGGCGGGCGTTGCGGGCGTTGAGCTTCTTGCCGGCTTCGAGGACGACTTCGCCTGAATCGGCGTCGACGAGATCGACGGAGGCCTTGAAGCCCTTCAGACGGTCGGCATCGAACGGCACGCGCCATTCGGCGCCGTCGCGATCGTAGATGACGCGGTTGTAGAAGGTGGAGAGGATTTCCTCGCCGTCGAGGCCGAGGGCGAACAGCAGCGACGTCGCCGGAAGCTTGCGCTTACGGTCGATACGCACATGCACGATGTCCTTGGCATCGAACTCCACATCGAGCCACGAGCCACGATAGGGGATGATGCGCGCGGCAAAGAGCAGCTTGCCCGAGGAATGGGTCTTGCCCTTGTCGTGATCGAAGAACACGCCCGGCGAACGGTGCATCTGCGAGACGATGACGCGCTCGGTGCCGTTGACGATGAAGGTGCCGTTCTCCGTCATCAGGGGCATGTCGCCCATGTAGACGTCCTGCTCCTTGATGTCCTTGACGGACTTGGCGCCAGTATCGGGGTCCACATCGAACACGATGAGGCGCAGCGTCACCTTGAGCGGGGCCGCGAAGGTGATGCCACGCTGGCGACACTCGTCGACATCGTATTTCGGCTGCTCGAACGTGTACTTCACGAATTCGAGGAGGGCCGTCGCCGAGAAGTCGGAGATCGGGAAGACCGACTTGAAAACGGTCTGCAGGCCTTCGTCGCCCCGTCCGCCTTCCGGCTCGTCCATCATCAGGAACTGGTCGTAGGACGCCTTCTGAACCTCGATGAGGTTCGGCATCTCGGCGACTTCCTTGATCTTGCCGAAAAACTTGCGAATGCGCTTGCGACCGACCAGCGTGTTGGCCATGGGTGACCTCGCTCCTACGTCCCGCGTACCGGGTGCCCGGGGAAGGCTTTATGCCTCCCGCGACCAGGCGATGAACCTGTCCCGCCGGACGAAGCCCACCCGAAATGAATGCCGCCGGTCCGTTCCAGGACCGCCCGGTCGCTTGAAGCGACCTTAGCCCACGGGTCGGAGACCCGCGGGCGTCGGTGCCGGCCGGCCCCGATGGGACCGACCGGAAGTGACGGGCCTGATTTGGCCCATCGGCAACTTACTTGAGCTCGACCTTGGCGCCGGCCTTCTCGAGCTGGGCCTTGAGCTTCTCGGCCTCTTCCTTGTTGACCGACTCCTTGACAGCCTTCGGAGCGCCCTCGACGAGGTCCTTGGCTTCCTTGAGGCCGAGGCCGGTGATCGCGCGGACCTCCTTGATGACCTCGATCTTCTTGTCGCCAGCGGCGGTCAGGAGAACCGTGAACTCGGTCTGCTCCTCGACGACGGCGGCCGGGCCGGCGGCCGGGCCGGCAACGGCGACGGCAGCGGCGGCGGAGACGCCCCACTTCTCTTCGAGGAGCTTGGCGAGGTCGGCGGCTTCGAGAACGGTCAGCGAGGACAGGTCGTCGACGAGCTTGGCAAGATCAGCCATGGTGATGTTCCTTTAGATGTCGGTTTGAACGGGTGATGAGGGAAGGGCGATGCGGCCTCAGGCCGCTTCGTCCTGAGCCGCGTCCTTGGTGGCATAGGCTCCGAACACGCGAGCCAGCTTGGCAGCCGGTGCGCTGACGACCTGGGCGATCTTGGTCGCGGGAGCCTGGATGAGGCCCACGATCTTGCCGCGCAGTTCGTCGAGGGACGGGAGCGACGCAAGCGCCTTCACACCGTCCGGGTTCAGAGCTGTCGTTCCCATGGCGCCGCCGAGGATCACGAGCTTGTCGTTACCCTTGGCGAAGTCCACCGCAACCTTCGCAGCCGCGACCGGATCGCTCGAATAAGCGAGCAGGGTCGGGCCCTTCAGGAGGGGCTTGATGGAGGCGACGTCCGTGCCATCGAGAGCGATGTTGGCGATGCGGTTCTTGGTGACCTTCACGGTGGCACCGGCCTGCTTCATCTGCGCGCGCAGCTTCTGCATCTCGGCGACCGTGAGGCCCTTGTAGTGGGCCACGACGACGACGGACGTGTTCGCAAACACGCCGTTGAGCGTCGAGACGAGATCAGCTTTGGCTGTCCTGTCCACTGGGGCTCTCTCCGGTTGGCGGGGCCCCCTCGAGGAGGGTCCGCCGGTTGCACATGCCGCCCGGAACGGAACTCGGCTCAGCGAGAAGCCGGAACGTCCTGGACGACGCTTCACGGCCCTGTCCCCTGACATCCTCCGGAACGGTGGACGGCACGGGCGAGATGGTTCAAACCGATACCTGCCTGCGCCGCGAATCGCGGTGCCGATAGGGTGTTGAATTCGGTCTTCCCCGTCTGTGCAGGCTGGGGAATTAAGCCGGTTGCCCGGCGCCTGCAGTCTCGGACAGGACATGGCCGGACGAGGCTTGAAGGAGCTGCTCGCCCCTTAAAGCCTTCCGGCCATTATCGCCTGGTTGCCCAGGCGAATTCGCATGTCGGATATCGACCGATTGGTCGAATCCTTTCAAAGTGTGAAATACGTGGAGCGGGGTCTATAGGCCCTAGCAAGCGCCCTGCCAAGTGCCCGAGGTGAAGAAATCCGCTTCGCATGTACGATTCTGGTTGACGGGATTTTCTCCCTCCTGTTCGGCGGGAGCATCTTCGGGCGCGGACGGAAGTCCCTATGTCGGCAGGAACTTACGCGCGGCCTGCCACCAGGGCGTCCGGGCATTCTCCAGCTTCTGCTCGGCCTTGGCCGCGTAGAAGGAGGCGTTGTGTTCGCCGCGCAGGGCTTCGCGGGTGAAGCGGATCAGGTGGTGGGCGACGAAGCCCATGTTGAAGACCGCCTCGATCTGCCCGCGCTTCAAGGCATGGCCGGCCGCGCGCCAGAACACGCCCCGGTAATCCGAGAGGATGCCCACGCGCAGGGCGATGTTGAAACCGAGCACGAGACCGCGACGGAGATTGGTCCGTGTGAGCTTGCCCCTGGTCGGCGTCTTGATCCTGTGCGGATAGGTCCGCTCCACCTGATAGCGGAAGCGCGCGAACAGGTTCTCCGGCTCGTAGGCATGGGCGATGGCCCGGCGCCAACTCGCCACCACATCGTCATGCGGACGCTTGAACAGGACGTTGGATTCCAGCGCCGCGTCATGGGTGAGACGTCCCTCGCGGGTCAGCCGGTCCCAGAGCGGTGTCTTCGGCAGGGCCTGGAGCAGGTTCATCGTCAGCACCGGCACCGCCGACTTATCGACGAAGTCGATGAGCTTCTGCTCCGAGCCGTCCGTCTCCGTGTCGAGGCCCAGGATGATGCCCGAGGTGACTTCGAGGCCGAAGCTGTTGAGAGTCTCGATGGCCTCGTACATCGGCACGGCGGCGTTGTGCTTCTTGTCGATGCCCGCCAGCGCGTCCTCTTCCGGCGTCTCGATGCCGACGAAGACGGTCATGAAGTTCGCCTGCCGCATCAGCTCGAGGATGTCGGGCTGCTTGGCCATGTTCAGGGTCGCCTCGCAGGCGAACTGAAGCGGGTAATGGTTCTTCTTCTGCCACTCCACGAGGTGGGGCAGCATGTCCTTCGTCGCCTTGCGGTTGCCGATGAAATTGTCGTCGACGAAGTACACGACGGCCGGATGGCCCGGCTGGGAGATGATCGCATCGAGCTCGCCGAGCATCTGCTCGGGAGTCTTCAGGCGGGGCTGACGGCCGTATAGCTGCGGGATATCGCAGAACTCGCAGCGATAGGGGCAGCCGGACGAGAACTGCAGGGAACCGATGAGGTAGCGCTTGAGGGGAGCGGCCTCGTAGGCAGGCGCCGGGAAATCGGAGAGCGGCAGACGCTCCTTGGTTTCGAGGCGAACTTGGCTCGCCGGAATGGACACGTCGCGGTCGAGGATCGACACGAGTTCGTCGGTAGCGTCGCCGATCTCGCCGATATGGAGATAGTCGAACTCGGGATATTGCTCGGGCGATCCGGAGACCGAAGGGCCGCCGAGCGCCGTCACCTTACCGGCCGCATGCGCCCGAGCGTAGATGTCCCGGATCTGGGGTGCCTGGATGTGCATGCCCGATACGAACACCGCATCGGCCCAGGCGAAATCGTCCGGCCCGGCCCGTTTGATGTTCTCGTCGATGAACCGGTACTCCCATTCCTCCGGCATGTAAGCCGCGATGAGGAGCAGGCCCTGAGGCGGCATGAACGCCTTTACCCCGCCCATTAACGGGTAGGCGTGGGCGAAAGTCCCGAAGGACGGCGTGTATGCGGGAAAGACGCACAGGATGCGTCGTTTCGAGGTGACGGAGAGGGTGCATCGCATGGCGGCATACCTAGCACAGACAGGTGCGAAGGCGTCACCCTCGCATGTTGATTTCTTTGCCCTTTCCAGGGCGGGTTTTGATCGTGCCCAAGCCGGAGCCGTGACGTTCGCGCGCGTTTGACGCAGCCTCGAACGGGCCGCGTCGATTCAAGCGTGCGATGCGACTGTCCGGCATCGGCCGGTAGGCTTCGAATGGCCCGGAGAGCCTATTCCACCACGGCCTCGTCACCATCGAGGACGAGGCGCCGCAATGTCCGTAGAGCGCTGTCCAGACGCGCGAAAGGTGGCGAGCCGAGGGCGAGGCGCACCCCATTCTCCGGCGTCGAGGTCCCGACGGCGAAGGCGCTGGCGGGGGATACCGCGACACCGTTGCGCGCCGCGGCAGCCGCATAGCGTTCGGCGCTCCAATGGGAGGGCAACGAGAGCCAGAGGTGGAAGGCTCTCGGGTCACCCCGCACGTCGAGGCCCGCCAATGCTTCCCTGGCGGCATGCTGGCGCGCGGTCGCGTCCGCCCGCTTGGCGGTCTCGATCCGCCTCGCGGTTCCGTCGTCGATGAGGTGGAGCGCCATCGCCAGGGGAAGGCCGCTCGCCGTCCAGGCTCCGGTGCGGATCGCGGCGCCGAGCCGCTGCACCAAACCGGAGGGCGCCGCGACGAAGCCCAGGCTCAGGCCGGGAGCCAGCCGTTTCGACAGGCTGTCGATGAGGATCACGCGGTCCGGTGCCAGGGCCGCCAAGGGTTCCTCGTCACACAGGAAACCGTAGACGGAATCCTCGATACAGACGAGGTCGTGCCGGTGGAGGGCCGACGCTACGGCGCGCCGCCGTTCTGCGCTCATGCTCTGGCCGAGGGGGCTTTGCAGGACGGGCTGCAGATAGAGGGCCCGCAGGGGCTTCTCCCCATGCGCTCGCTCGATGGCATCCGGGGTCACCCCCTCCGCATCCATCGGTAGGGCGACGAGCTCGATACCGAGGCGGTGCGCGAGGCCTTTGACGATGGGATAGGTCATGGCCTCCACCCCGATCCGGTCGCCGGGTTGGGCCAGCGCCGCCATGGCCGCAGCGATGCCCTGACGTCCCGTCCCGGTGAAGAGGACGGTTTCGGGATCGGCCGACCACCCTCCCCGCGCGAAGAAACCGGCCGCCTTGGCTCGCGCCGGCCCGGCCGCACCCGGCCTGACGGGTGGGAACGTGGCCTGAATCCGGGCCGGATCGAGAAGAGGCTTGAGGCTGGCGGCGAGATCCGCCGCTTGATGGGGCAGGATGGAGAAGACGTGTTCGAGATTGACGAGGCCGCCTTCCGCCTCTCGTTCGCCTGCCGCGTCCGGCTCCGCGTTGCGGATGAACGTACCGCGGCCGACTTCTCCGGTGACGAGCCCGCGCCGCGTGAGCTCCGCATAGACTCGACTGGCGGTAGAGACGGCGATCCCACGCTCGTATGCGAATTGCCTTTGCGTCGGCATCCGGCTTCCCGGGGCCATGCGCCCCTGCGCGATATCCGCAGCGATCCCGTCCGAAATCATCCGGTAGTCGGCCAAGCTCATATTGCTCCGAGTGCAATGTATTGATTGATTCGATTCAAATTCGGATCAATGACGAGTTGCGAGCGAATGGAGCCCCATCGAAATGCCGAACCGCGATACTCTAGGGCCGATCCTAAGTCCCGAACGGAAGGTCGCTTTCCTTCCTAGCCTAAGGACCTCTTCCGACCAAGCACAGAGGCAACTTTCGCCTGGGCCCCTCGGGATCCTATCAATCTGGCTCAGGCGCTTCACCGGGAGGCGTACAATTCGAGAATTGACCTCGGAGCAAGTTAGAGAGCTCGATCTCGATCCCGTGGCTTTGCGCCTGGAAGCCGCGAAACCGTTCTGGCGTGCATGAACCTGAAGACAGCGTCGGAATCCGGGAGCGGGCTCGTGCGGACGGGCCGCAAAGCCCTCGGGCTACCCAGCGAGGAATTATCCACGCTCAGGGCTCCGGCGCTGCCGGGTATCTCGGACCCGGTTCCGGGTAGCCGCCGTCATCGGATTCATCGGCTTTCACGGACGGTTCAATGGCGAAGATAATCCCTGTCTTTTTAGGCTCGCATTGGAACCTATATTCCAACATCACGCAAATATTTGAAAAACCATTGTATTGATTCTGCTGGCGATCGGAAACACCATCATATTGTCAAGTTTCGGGGCATGGCCCGTGGTCGACGATACGACCCGGGCGGCACGGTCGACGGCCGAGCACAGCCCACCGCGACGCGACGACCTTATCCTCGCCGGAGCGCGCCCGTGTCCTTCAGAACCCTTCTTGCCGCTCGTATCGCGCTGGCCGCCTTGGCGTTGCCGACGATCGGGCATGTGGCGGCGCATGCCGCCGAACAGAAACAAGCCCAAACCAGCCCCCTCGTATCCACCGAGTGGCTCGAGGCCAACCTAAACTCGCCGAAGCTGCGGATCGTCGAGGTCAGCGTGGAGCCAGGCGTGTACGAGCGCGGCCACATTCCCAATGCGCAGAACGTCCTCTGGCACACGGATCTCGTGGAGACGGTGAGCCGCGACATCGCGGGACCGGACAAGTTCGCCGCCCTGATCCGGCGTCTCGGCATCGACCGCGACACCACGGTGATCCTCTACGGCGACAACAACAACTGGTTCGCCGCTTGGGGGGCTTGGGTGTTCGCGCAGTACGGTCTCGTCGACAACGTGAAGCTGCTCGATGGTGGCCGCAAGAAATGGGAGGCCGAGAAGCGGCAGCTCGATACCCGCAGCCCCGACGTGGCCGCCTCGGCCTTCCCCGTCACGCCGGTCTCGACGGGCCAGCGCGCCCGTCTCGCGGACGTGCTCGCCGTGGCGCGCAAGGAGCGGGACGAGACGATCCTCGATATCCGCTCGCCGGATGAGTTCTCGGGCAAGCTCATCGCGCCGGCAGGCGTGCAGGAACTCGCGATCCGGGCAGGCCATATCCCCGGTTCGGTGAACGTGCCCTGGGCCAAGGCCGTGAACCCGGACGGCACCCTGAAATCCGTGCCGGAGCTGAAGAAGCTCTACGCCGATGTGGGGATCGATGGGTCCAAGCCGGTCATCACCTCCTGCCGCATCGGCGAGCGCTCGAGCCATTCCTGGTTCGTGCTCAGCCGCGTCCTCGGCTACCCCGTGCGGAATTACGACGGGTCCTGGACGGAATACGGAAACGCCGTCGGCGTGCCGGTGGTGAACCTTGCCGGGACGGTGTGGTCGGGCAAGTGACGGCGTCGCCGATATCCGAACCTCCAGCGCCCGGTCCTTCGACCGGGCGTTCCCCCGTGCCGTTGCGGTTCGCGTCGGCGGCCCTGATCGGCGTGAGTATCCTGGCCGCCGCCTTGAATCTCTCCGGCGATCCCGGCAGCAGCCGTCTCGCGCTCTCGCTGACATTCGGAGCCCTTTTCGGCTTCGTGCTCCAGCGCTCGCGCTTCTGCTTCTTCTGCCTGTGGCGCGATCTGATCGACCGGCGAGACCCGCGCGGCGCCCTCGGCATCCTCGCCGCGCTCGCCGCCGGTACGGTCGGCTATGCTGTCGTGCTGGGGGCATGGCTGCCCGATCCGAGTGGGGTGCGGTTGCCGCCCGACGCCCATATCGGTCCCGTCGGGCCGATCCTCGCCCTTGCCGGTGCCGCTTTCGGAGCGGGCATGGCGATCTCGGGCTCCTGCATCGGCGCTCATCTCTACCGCCTCGGCGAGGGATCACCCACGGCACCGTTCGCCCTGGTCGGAACAGCCCTGGGCTTCGTCCTCGGCTTCCTCACCTGGAACACGCTCTATCTCGCCAGCATTTCGGAAGCGCCCGTCATCTGGCTGCCCCGACATCTCGGCTATGCCGGCAGCCTCGTCCTCACTCTCGCGGTCCTGGCGGCTCTCGCGGTGCCCCTTCTGCGGTGGCTGCCGCCCGCCGATGCGGCGCCATCGAGGCGCATCGCGCCGCTGCGTGCCGTCTTCGTCGAGCGTTGGCCGACCTGGCTCGGCGGACTCGCTGTCGGCGCTCTCGGAACCTTGGCGTATCTCAGGGTCGGCCCCCTCGGCGTCACCGCCGAGATTGGCGGACGGGCGAGGCAGGCCGCTGCCGGGCTCGATCTCCTGCCCGCGCGCCTCGAAGGGCTCGACGGGTTTCGTGGCTGCGCCACCGCCATCCGCGATGCGATCCTGACGCCGAACGGGGTATTCATCGCGGGGCTCGTCGCGGCGTCCCTGGCCGCCGCTCTGGCGGCGGGGGAGTTCCGCCCCGCCCTGCCGACGCGGGGCCAGGCCGTGCGCGGTCTCGTCGGCGGCCTTCTCCTCGGCTGGGGCGCCATGACCGGTCTCGGCTGCAGCGTCGGAACGTTGCTATCGGGAATCATGGCCGGAGCCGCATCCGGATGGGTCTTCGGCGCGGCGATGTTCGCCGGCCTCACCGCGACGCTTCTCGCTGGCCGGCGTCTGAAGCTTCTCGCTTAGACAAAAGAAAACGCCCGGCCATGACAGCCGGGCGTTTCCTATTTTCGTGAGGCGGGTGCCGATCAGGCGGTCAGCACGGTCGACGGCTCGACCTTCACACCGGGGCCCATCGACGACGTGACGGCGATGCGCTGGATGTAGGTGCCCTTGGCGCCGGCCGGCTTGGCCTTGGCCACCGCGTCGGCGAACGCCTTGATGTTCTCGACGAGCTTGGTCTCGTCGAAGGAGACCTTGCCGATGCCGGCATGGACGATGCCAGCCTTCTCGACGCGGAACTCCACCGAGCCGCCCTTGGCGCCGGCGACCGCGGACTTCACGTCCATGGTGACGGTGCCGACCTTCGGGTTCGGCATCAGGCCGCGCGGGCCGAGCACCTTGCCGAGACGACCGACGAGCGGCATCAGGTCCGGGGTCGCGATGCAGCGGTCGAACTCAATCTTGCCGCTCTGGACGATCTCGAGCAGATCCTCTGCGCCGACGATGTCGGCACCGGCGGCCTTGGCCTCGTCGGCCTTGGCGCCGCGGGCGAACACCGCCACCCGCACGGTACGGCCGGAGCCGTTCGGCAGGTTGCAGACGCCGCGGACCATCTGGTCGGCGTGGCGCGGGTCGACGCCAAGGTTCATCGAGATCTCAACGGTCTCGTCGAACTTGGCGCTGGCCTTCTGCTTCACCAGGGCGATCGCCTCGGCGATCGGGTAGAGCTTGAGCGCGTCGATGCCCTCGCGGGCGGCGCGGATGCGCTTGCCTTCATGTGCCATTGTGCCCTCCCCCTTAAGCGACGACGTCGAGGCCCATGGCCCGCGCGGAGCCACGGATCATGGCGACGGCGGCGTCAACCGAGTCGCAGTTCAGGTCGGGCATCTTCTTCTCGGCGATCTCGCGAAGCTGAGCTTCGGTGACCTTGCCCACCGTCGGGCCCTTGCCCGGAGTCTTGGAGCCGGAAGCCGGCTTCTTGCCGATCTTCAGACCGGCAGCCTTCTTCAGGAAGAAGGTGACCGGCGGCTGCTTCATCTCGAAGGTGAAGGAGCGGTCCTGATACGCCGTGATGACGACCGGGATCGGGGTGCCCTTCTCGATCTGAGAGGTCTTCGCGTTGAAGGCCTTGCAGAATTCCATGATGTTCAGGCCGCGCTGACCGAGCGCGGGACCGATGGGCGGCGACGGGTTCGCGGCGCCGGCCGGAACCTGAAGCTTCACGTAGCCCGTGATCTTCTTTGCCATAGGGACTGCTCCCAAATGTAGCCCGTCGCCCGGCTGCCTCGAGCACGGACGATACGAGCGGTTGCAGGTCGCGGTGCGATCCGTGGATCCCGGCGGCAAACCGGGCGGACCTCCCGCGGGTTATGACGAACGCGAATCGCGGACGGCGAGGAGGCTTTGCCTACCTTCGCCATCCGCGTTTCGTCATTCGCCTGACGATCAGACCTTCTCGACCTGAGCGTATTCGAGTTCCACCGGAGTGGCGCGACCGAAGATCGACACGGCGACCTTGAGGCGCGAACGGCTCTCGTCGATTTCCTCGACGGTGCCGTTGAAGGATGCGAAGGGACCGTCGGAGACGCGGACGGTCTCGCCGATCTCGAAGGAGATCGAGGGCTTGGGACGATCGACGCCCTCGGCGACCTGCCCCTTGATCCGCTCCGCCTCGGAATCGGGAATCGGCACCGGCTTCGACTTGTCAGCGCCGAGGAAGCCCGTGACCTTCGGGGTGTTCTTGATGAGGTGGTAGACTTCGTCGGTGAGGTCGCATTTCACCAGGACGTAGCCCGGGAAAAACTTGCGCTCGGCATCGACCTTGCGGCCGCGGCGAACCTCGACGACCTTCTCGGTCGGAACCATGACCTCGTCGAACAGCTCCATCAGCCCGCGCTGCGCCGCCTGATCCTTGATGGACTGCGCGACCTTGTTCTCGAAATTCGAGTAGGCGTGGACGATGTACCAGCGTTTCGACACGGTTCTCACCAAATCCTGACGTCGGCCTGCCCGGTCGCGACGACGCGCCCAGGAAGACTCAGTTGTTCTAGGCGCCGACCCCGAGGATCAGGGTCACGATGTAGCGCAGTGCCTGGTCCACGACCGTGAAGAAGATGCTCGCCGCCACCACCATGATGAACACCATGATCGTCGTCACGGTGGTCTCCTTGCGGCTCGGCCACGTGACCTTGCGGCCCTCGTCGCGCACCTGGGACAGGAACTCGGCCGGGCCGACGCGCTTGGGCGCGGGCCGCACGGGCGGAGTGCCCCGAGGCGGCGTCGGCGTAGCGGCGCCGCGCTGCGGAGTGCGCGCCAGATCCGCCTTCTTCGTTGCTTCGTTCGATGCCATTGATGCCAACAACAGGGAAAATCGGCCCTGACCGGAAAGCGGACCGGTGCGGAGGCTCTGGTCGAAGCCCGCACCGAACACATTTACCGATCTCGGAATGCGAACGCTCTAGCGCAAGTCCCGGGTCTTGTCGACCGTCGCGGACATGTCGACAGAAAGCTGGAGACACGCTCCGGTTCGACATTCCCGATGGGAGGCCGATCCGGCATTGCGCTTAAGGATAACACTGGCAGGAGTGGAGGGACTCGAACCCGCAACCTCCGGTTTTGGAGACCGGCGCTCTGACCAGTTGAGCTACACTCCTACGCGGGACGCTCAATGCCCGATCATTTCCGCCGGCGCAAGAGCCCAAGGCGTGCCGCCGCCGAAATTGCGATGGTACAGCTGTCACGGCTCCTCGAACCGGCCAAGATAGGCTGGCGGCACATGCCCGACGAGCCAGACACCGTTGTCCGCACGGTAGAAATGCGTGCCGGCCTGCCACATGCTCTGCGCCGCGACGGTGAGGACGGCTGGTTTCCCGTGCCGCCGGCCGACGCGGCGGGCGGTTTCCGCTTCGGAGGAGAGATGGACGTGGTTCCTCGCGCCGGGCCTGAGGCCGTTGGCCAGGATGGCCGGAACCGCATGGATCGCGGTGCCATGGAACAGGATGGGCGGCGGTTTACAGGGAGCGAGATCCAGGGTCACCTCGACGGAATGCCCCTGGGCCGCCCTAATCCGCGAACCGTCCGGCGACAGGGTGAAGCGTTTCTTGTCACTCGTGGCGACGATCTCGTCGAGGGTAACGCGATCGATGGCTGTCCCGGATCGGAGGGCGGCCGCAAGCAGGGTGTCGATGTCGACCCACCCCTGACGATCCAGGGTGATCCCGATCGCATCCGGGGCATGCCGCAGCACGTAGCTGAGAAACTTGCTGGTTTCCTTGCTCACGACGGGCTCCTGTTTCCCGGTGGCGTTCGCTCAAAACAAAAGAGCCGGCGCGAAGCCGGCTCTTTCGAACATTACAGGTGGGGCGAGCCGCGTCGCCGAAACGGCGCGGCTCTCCGCATTCTCAGTCGTTGATGGCTGCGACGACGCCTGCGCCGACGGTGCGTCCGCCTTCACGGATGGCGAAGCGGAGCTTCTCTTCCATGGCGACGGGGACGATGAGGGTGACGTCCATGGTGACGCTGTCACCGGGCATCACCATCTCGGTGCCCTCGGGCAGTTCGCAGACACCGGTCACGTCCGTGGTGCGGAAGTAGAACTGGGGCCGGTAGTTGGTGAAGAACGGGGTGTGGCGACCGCCCTCCTCCTTGGTGAGGATGTAGGCTTCGGCCTTGAACTTGGTGTGGGGCTTGACCGAGCCCGGCTTGCACACGACCTGGCCGCGCTCGACGTCTTCACGCTTGGTGCCGCGCAGGAGCACGCCGACATTGTCGCCGGCCTGGCCCTGGTCGAGCAGCTTGCGGAACATCTCGACGCCCGTGACCGTGGTGGTCTGGGTGTCGCGGATGCCGACGATCTCCACGGTCTCGCCGACCTTGACGATGCCGCGCTCGACGCGACCCGTCACCACGGTGCCGCGTCCCGAGATCGAGAACACGTCCTCGATCGGCATCAGGAACGGCTTGTCGATCGGACGCTCCGGCTGCGGGATGTAGGCATCCACGCTCGCCATCAGGGCCAGCACGGCGTCATGGCCGACGGCCTTGTCGCCGTTGTCGAGAGCCACCTTGGCCGAACCCTTGGTGATCGGGATGTCGTCGCCGGGGAAGTCGTACTTGGAGAGGAGCTCGCGCACCTCCATCTCGACGAGCTCGAGGAGCTCCTCGTCGTCGACGAGGTCGACCTTGTTGAGGAACACCACCAGCGCCGGCACGCCGACCTGACGGGCGAGCAGGATGTGCTCGCGGGTCTGCGGCATCGGGCCGTCGGCGGCCGACACGACCAGGATCGCGCCGTCCATCTGCGCCGCACCCGTGATCATGTTCTTCACGTAATCGGCGTGGCCGGGGCAATCGACGTGGGCGTAGTGACGGTTGGCCGTCTCGTACTCGACGTGAGCCGTCGAGATCGTGATGCCGCGCGCCTTCTCCTCGGGGGCCTTGTCGATCTGGTCGTAGGCCGTGAACGTCGCGCCACCCGACTCCGCCAGGACCTTCGTGATCGCAGCCGTCAGCGACGTCTTGCCGTGGTCAACGTGACCAATCGTGCCAATGTTGCAGTGCGGCTTGGTGCGGGCAAATTTCTCTTTGGCCATCGTCACATTCCTAAGACAAAGTCACATGAGCGGTCGCCCAGGGCGGCGCTCGAGGTGTCGAGCCGGGCGAAAGACGCCGCCCGGATAGAGGCTTGGCGTCAGATGATCAAGGGATGATGACTGTGGAGGCCGAATCGAGCCTGCGGCTTGGTCGTCCATTCGCTGTCCGGCCTCCACCTCGGATGCGGGGTCACACCGTTCCGCGAACGACGGCACCGGCCGCACGCTCGTTTAAGATGGGAACGACGAGACTGTCGGTCGGCGTGAAGATCTGCGCCGAGGGAGATGGCACGGTCATGCGTGTCGTCGGCGGACGGAAGGGCCGGTCGAAGGACGTTAGCGCGGCATGATCTAGGCCATCTCACCGGCCGCCGCGGGGCCCCGCTCGATCGGAAACGCTGCTCCTGCCCGCCTACGGATCGGCCTCCGACGCCGTGGCGGCCGGGCGTCGGCGGGGTGCGCCTTCGAGGATGCGCCCGCCGAGGAGTCCGTTGAGGCCGACCACGATGAAAACGGCCACGAGGTGCACCGCCAGATCCGTCGCGGTGGCGTCGTGGGGATGGAACGGCACCAGAAGCGCCGCTGCCGCCGCCGCGACGGCCAAGCCTCCGAGAGCCGCCGTGAGGCTCGGGTTCAAGGGGCAGGCCCGGCGCAACATCGTGACGAGCAGGATTGAGAGCGGCAGAGAGACGCCCATCAGGAAAACGAAGCAGCCGCGCATCTCTCCGGTTTCGGCGAGGTTCGAAGCCGGAGCGAGCCAGGCCCGCAGGCAACCGAGCCCGCTGACGCCGAGCCACACAACCAGAGGCGGGATCGGCAGAAGAGCCCAGGCCCGGCTGTGGCCCGGCACGCTGCTCTGGAAGGCCGCGAAGGCTGCGGCCATGCTCGTCAACATCGCCCCGAGCGCGGCATAGCGAAGATCCGGAACGCCGAGGCGCAATTGCAGGCTGGCGGCGTCGGACAGGGGCAGCAGGAGGATGGCCAGGGCGAGCACGGCGGAGAACCAGGCGACGGCCCGCCATCCCGGCCCCGGCAGCGGGCGGACCGGCGCGAGCGACCGGGCCAGCTCCTCGACGAGACGTTCGTGGCTGGCGGGATCAGACATCCGAGCCCTCCTTGCTGGATGAGAGAGCGGCACGCAGGGCTTTCAGAGCCCGATGGAAATTGACTTTCAGCGCCGTCTTGGTCCGCCCGGTGAGAACGGACGCCTCCTCGAGGGATAACTCGCGCAGGGCGATGTGTTC
The DNA here is from genome assembly GCF_017355285.1 of Methylobacterium sp. SD274. Classification (NCBI taxonomy): domain Bacteria; kingdom Pseudomonadati; phylum Pseudomonadota; class Alphaproteobacteria; order Hyphomicrobiales; family Methylobacteriaceae; genus Methylobacterium; species Methylobacterium sp. SD274. The sequence continues at coordinate 79,570 of NZ_JADIJP010000012.1, forward strand.
GATCGCCTCGCGCTGCCCCGGGGGAAGATGGGCGACGGCCTCGGTCACGGCCCGATGCCGAGCTCGGATTTCAAGATCGTGCCCGGGCGGGGGCCCATCATCGGCGCGTGTCTCGTAGGCGATAGGATCGTGAACCTCTCGTGGCCGACGGCTGTCATGGCGCATGGCGTCGATGGCGCGCCGATGGGCGATCGCGCGGAGCCACGGGAGAAAGGGTCTGGACGGGTCGTAGCTTGCCCGCGCCCGGTGGATCGTCAGCAGAGTGTCCTGGACCACATCGTCGAGGCTCGGCCCCTGCACGCCCTTGGCCCTCGCCATCGCGGAGATGACGGGCACGCAGTCTCGCAGAAGTTGGCGATAGGCGACGGCATCGCCGTTCTGAGCCGCCTGCATCGCAGCTGCCAGTGACGCCTCGCCGGACGATGGCGTCGATCGGGCGGGCATGGACGCGATGCTTCCGGGGGCTTCGGACCGAGCCGGTAGGACGGAGAAGCGGCCCGAATATGCCGCCTGCGCCAGGCTCATCGCCAAGACTCTAATTCGCTGCCGGGGACTTGGCCACACCGCCCTCCGCCATCGAGATCGTGGCAACGGCATTCCGCCGCGACGGCTGGAGCGCGGGCAAGCGTGCTCATGTGGAACGGTCCCCTTATCGCAACTCAGGTTCGACGGCGGCTCTGAGACGGATTTCGGCGATCACACGCTCCCGGTTACGTCAGGGGCAGCGATGGTCGCGGGCCGGGAACACACAGGCTCGCTCCGTGACGACGCGCCCCCCGTTGGAACGCGGGACTTTCCGCCTCTTGCCTCCGCGTGCCCACACCAAAAACTTTCGAGCGATGATTGAATAGAGCACGTTGTTTCGTCGATTTCTTTTTAGGTCGAATCTTTATTTGTAAATTGATTTGTCTCGATGTTCAGAGCGTAACTTCTCAAGGTAAAGAACGGGTCCTGTTCCATCAGATAATGAATATTTAAGTTCGCCAATCGTCATCATGAATGGGCGCACCGAAATCAAGAGGGCTGTGTTCAGCGAGATATACCAGTGTTTCGACGCTTTACCCTGGAACTGCTTACGCATGCATCTGTTGAAGGCGGGGCTGTGGCCCGGATCGGGGAGCGGTGGGAGCGACGGTGACACTTGGCGTCGACAGGTACGAACTCCGGCAGATCATCGCCGGCCTCAGCGAGGGGGTGATCCTGGTCGAGCCGAACCAGACCATCGCCTATGCCAACGAGGCTGCCCTGGCGATGCATGGCGTGGAATCCATGGATGTGCTCGGGGAAACGGTCGATGCCTATCGCGAGCGTTTCGCCCTGCGCTACCGCAATAATCGCACCCCCAATCAATATCCGATCGAGCGCGTCGTATCCGGCGAGACGTTCCACGACGTGATCGTCGAGGTGACCCGGACCGACAAGCCGGACGTGACCTTCGTCCATTCCCTCCGCAGTCTCGTGGCCACGGATCGGGAGGGCAATCCGAGTTGCCTCGCCCTCATCCTGAAGGACGTCTCGGACCAGTTCGAGGCCGAGGATCGCTTCGAGAAGACCTTCAACGCGAATCCGGCCCCGGCCGTAATCTGCCGGCTCTCCGACCTGCGCCACGTGAAGGTCAATCTCGGATTCCTCGAGATGACGGGCTACACCCGGGATGCCGTCATCGGCCGCAGCGTCTACGAGGTCGATGTGCTGGCGGGCGCCCGCAACCGGGACCTGGCCATCTCGCGACTGAACGAGGGTGGCACCATCCCGCAGATGGAGGCCTGTCTCGATCTGCCCGACGGGGGCGAGCGTCACGTCATCGTCGCCGGCCAGCCGATGGAGCTCGGCGAAGAAGCCTGCATGCTCTTCACCTTCGCCGACCTCGAATTGCGCCGGAAGGCCGAGATGGCTTTGCGCCAGAGCGAGGAGCGTTTCGCCAAGGCATTCCGCCTGACCCCCGTGCCAACCGTGCTGGCACGGGCGGACGGTTTCACGATCACGGGGGTGAACGAGGCCTTCAGCCGGGTCTTCGGCCATGCCAGCGATACGGTCGCCGGGCGTTCGCCCGCGGAGCTCGGGCTCTGGGTTCACGATGCGGCCCGCGAGAAATTCGAGAGCGCGGTGGCTCTGACCGGCTACGTCATCGGCCTTGAAGTCTGCCTCTGCCACCAGGACGGAACCAGCCTCGATTGCCTCGTCTCGGCCGAACGGGTCGAGATCGGGGACGATGTCTACGCACTCCTCGTCCTGCAGGACATCACGGAGCGCAAGCGCGGCGAGCGCGACCTGTTCGAGGCCATCGAGACCGTCATGGCCGATACGTCCTGGTTCAGTCGCGGGCTCATCGACAAGCTCGCCAACCTGCGCGGGCCGGGAGGCGATCACATGGATGCGATCGCGCCGAACATGACGGTGCGCGAGCGGCAGATTCTCGATCTCATCTGCTCCGGGCTCGGTGACGATGCCATCGCCAAGCGCCTGACCCTGTCCCGAAACACCGTGCGCAACCACGCCGCCGCCCTCTACCGCAAGCTCGGCGTGCACAAGCGTTCCGAAGCCATCGTCTGGGGACGGAACAATGGGTTTCCGGCCGGATCAACCGGTTAAATAAAATCCCTGTACCAGTACAAATCAACCATTGATTGGCGGGTGATGCGCGCCAGTTAAGATGTCGAACTACAAGGCATGCAGGTGTGCGCGCCAAGAACATCCAATGGATATCTGAACGAGACTAAATCTGCAGCAGAGGCGCATATTACAAAGGCCTCGATCAAATACGTCGTCATCAAAATATTGGGTGACGTAAAGATCGGCGTCTAATGGAAAAATCAGCGGAAACTTATCTGATCTGGATGGTTGTCCGAAGCGAAATCTTCGGTCTGGCGTATTCTGGGTAATACCAGCGCGATCCTATCGAATGAGTACGTAAACAGGGGGAATACCATGGTCGATACCTATCGGATCACTGGAGTCGCCGAGGAACTCGGTGGGAAGATCCAGGGGGCTGTCGGCGATCTGACCGGTTCGAACCGAAATTCCGTCGAGGGCCGTGCACGCGAAGTCCATGGCGAGGTCGAGAACCTTTACGGCCAAGCCAAAGACGCGATCGTCGAGGCTGCCAGTGCCACCCGCAACGCCATCGACGACGTTGCGGGTCCAGACGGGCGTGAGATCAAGGCCCGTGTGCGTGAGGCTCAGAACGCCGCCGGCGAAACCTATGAGCGTGCCGAACGCTCCGTGCGCAATGCCGCACGCGAGGCCTACGATGATGCCGAGGATGCCTACGACAACGTCGGCAATCACCTGCGCCGGGGTGGTCGGGAGGTGACCCATCAGGTTGCCAAACATCCCGTGGCCGCCCTGCTGGCCGCCGGCTTCCTCGGCTACGGAATCGGCCTCCTCATCCACGGGCGCGACTAAGCTCCCGCCATCCCTAGACTTTCCCCTTCGTCCTTCCCCGCTCGGACGACCGAATCCTTCGGTTTGCCGACGACCCTGGAGCCTTGTCACGTGTCTTCTTCCGCCAACATTCCGGCATCGCCGATCGCCACCGCCGACACCCGCACCGTCCTGCTGAACCAGGTGTCGTGGGGCGCGATCTTCGCCGGCGCCGTCACCGCCCTGGTGACCCAGGTCATCCTCAACATGGTCGGCGTCGGCATCGGCCTGTCCAGCGTCGGACCGGTGGCCGCCGACAACCCGGCCGCTTCGACCCTGTCGCTCAGCGCCGGCATCTGGTTCATCGTCTCGGGCATCGTGGCCGCCCTGGCGGGCGGCTTCATCGCCGGGCGTCTCTCGGGCAAGCCCGTCACGGGCGCCGCCGGCCTGCACGGCCTCGTTTCCTGGGCGGTAACCACCCTCGTCGTCCTATATCTTCTCACCTCCGCTGCGGGCGGCCTCATCGGCGGCGCCTTCTCCGGCGTGACCAGCACGCTGGGCGGAGCCGGCTCGCTGGTCGGCGGCACTGTGCAGACCGCGGCCCAGGCCGCTGCCCCGTCGCTGTCGAAGATCACCAACCCGCTCGACGGCATCGAGCAGAGCGTCCGCAACCAGGCTGCCGGCCAGGACCCGCAGGCCGCCAAGGACGCCGCCGTCGCCGCGATCCGCGCCCTGTTCACGGGTGATCCCGCCCAGAAGGCCCAGGCCGAGAACCGTGCCGCCGACGCGCTGGCCAAGGCCCAGGGCATCCCGGTCGACCAGGCCAAGACGCAGATCCAGGACTACAGGAAGCAATACGAAGAGACCGTCGCCACCGCCAAGCAGAAGGCTGAGGCTGCCGCCGTCGCCGCCAAGTCCGCCGCCACCCAGGGCGCCTTCTACGGCGCGCTCGCCCTGATCCTCGGCGCGCTCGCCGGCTTCTTCGGCGGCCGCCTCGGCGCCCCGAAGCTCCACACCCTCGCCGACAGCTACGGCGCCCGCCGCGCCTGAGCCACTCCCCGGCCGGTCACCCGCGACCGGCCGGACCTCCCCCTACGATCCTCATTCCCGAACCGAAGGAGCATCCCCATGAGCAGCACCACGGACAAGCTGAAGGGCCTCGCCAACGAAGCCGCCGGCAACGTCAAGCAGGCGGCCGGCAAGGTCACGGGCAACGACACGCTGGTCGCCGAGGGCAAGGCCCAGGAAGTCAAGGGCGAGGCCCAGCGCACCGTCGGCGAGGCCAAGGACGGCGTCGCCTCGGTGGTCGACACGGTCACCGGCAAGCGCTGAACTGGCAAGCGAGGCAGAGCGCCGCTCTGCCTCCACGCGCATGCGGATATTTCGGCGGAGCCGATTGGGTTCGCGCCGCCTGCCGCACTGTCAAAGAACGTGTCTCGTCGGTCCTCCGTGCAGGCAGCGGTCACCAGCCCCTCGGTCTCACACCAGGTTAGCTGCCGGTCTCGAGCGCCGATCCCCCTCATTCCGGAAAGTCTCGATGCTCCGTAAACTCCTGACCGTTTTCGTGCTTCCGAAGATCATCGCCTATATCACCCGCCGTCTCAGCGGCCGGGCCACCACACAGCCGCGTCGGCCCCGCTGACATCACTCCACCTCGGTCTCGTGTAATCTCGCCGGCACGATCCCCACGCCCTGCCCTCCGGCGTGGCATGATGCAGCGTGCCGTCCGGCAAAGCGGCGAGCGGAGTGCCGAGACATGAAATTCGCCGGCCGCATCATTCGCCGTGAATTCGTCTTCCTCCTCCTGGCCGTGCTGCTCGGCCTGGGAGCAGCCACGGCCTACTGGATCTCTCGGGCGACCGTCCTCACCATCGCGGTCGCGCCGAAGGACGGGACCGAGCCGGCGCTGATCCAAGCCTATGCGGACGCTCTTGCCCGGCGGCACAAGGAGATCCGCCTCAAGGTCATCGCCCTCGACGACGTTAGGGACAGTGCCGCCGCCCTACAGGAGGGGCGCGCCGACCTCGCCGTGGTCCGCCCCGATGTCGACTTGCCGGATAATGCTCTGACCCTAGCGATCCTCCGCGATCAGGCCATGATTATCGCGTCTCCCGAGCCATCCGGATTGACGAGTTTCCCCGAACTCGACCGGAAGCGTCTCGCGATCCTCGCGCATCGCGACGCCGACCAAGCACTGATCAAGGCGATGGTGGGGCATTACGGCCTGACGCTGCTCGACAAGGACCCGGACGGACCGCTGCCGCCGCGCCACGTTGCCCTCGTGGAGATGACCGAAGCCGAGCTTCCGGCGGCATTCGCCAAGAAGCGGGTCGATGCCGTGGTCTCGGTCATTTCCCCGACCGCGCCCACGGCACAGCGGATCGTCGGCATCGTTCAGGCGGCCAGCAAGACGCGAAAGGTCGCTTTCGTGACCGTCGAGAACGCCGACGCCATCGTCGCGCGGATGCCGCGTCTGCAATCGGTCACCATGCCGGCCGAGACGTTCGGCGGCAGTCCCAAAGTTCCGGCCGAGGATGTCCACACGGTGGGAGCGTCCTATCGCCTGATGGCGCGGGCTGGCCTGTCCCGCCCTGTCGCGGCAGACGTGACCCAGCATTTGTTCGAGCTGCGCAGCGGCATGGCCAACGTCACCGCTGCCGCCGACTACATGCAGGCGCCGAGCTACGACAGCACGGCCGGCGCGACGAGCGCGCGGCTACCGATCCACCCGGGCGCCGTCGATTTCTACGAGCGCGAACAGCAAGGCTTCATCGAACGCTACGAGACCTGGATCTATCTCGTCGCCTTCCTCGGTGGCGGTATCGGCTCGGCATTGGCCTGGATCGGACAGCGTCTGTCGCGGTTGCGCCGGGAACGGATCGAGGAGGCCACCGACCGCCTCCTGCAGATCCGCCAGGAGGCGCAAGGTATCGCCGACCCGACGCGCCTCGAAGGCCTCGCCCGTGAGATCGACGACCTCGCCGGGGATATCGCCAAGCACGCCCTGGAGCGTCCGACAGAGGCGAAGACCCTCTCGGCCGCCGCCATCGCCATCGATGCCGCGCGGTCCACGGTCAAACGCACGATCGCAGCCGGACATTACGCCCCCGACTCTCCCGGATTGGCCGGGCGCACAACAAACTCGGAATCGGTCGCGGCGGATTGAAGGCAAGCGGTCCGGCCCGCCTGCTCGACCGGCCCGAGGCGCTGCTTATTCATGCTGGTCGAGAAGGAAGAGGGGCGCCGCGCCGGGGGCGTCACCTGCATGTTCACCGAGAGGGAAGGACGGCCTCACCCGGCAACGTCGTTCGCATCGGTCGGGGAAGAAAGTGGAGCGGGTACCGGGAATCGAACCCGGGTATTCAGCTTGGAAGGCTGCTGCTCTACCATTGAGCTACACCCGCATATGGCGCCCGATAGCATGGCGACGCGGTCTTGAGAAGGTTATCCCTTCATCGGCCGTGCTGCCAGCGTGTCGGTATGGATTGGTGGGGGAAGTAGGACTCGAACCTACGAAGCTTACGCAGCGGATTTACAGTCCGCCCCCTTTGCCGCTCGGGACATTCCCCCAAACCACCGCCTTTCGGCAGCGCGCGGGCCCTTATGGTGAGGGCTTGCGCGGGTGTCAACACATCCTGCGCATGCGGGCGCGCAAAGTTCAGGGTGTGGCGAGATCACCGATGCGCAATTGCACCCGCTCACCGCCACGCCAGGTATCGATGGCGAGGGTGCCGGCCACGTGGAACTCCTGCCCGATCCCGCCGAGGAGCGCCTGTCCCAACGGCCCCTGCGCGGAACGAAAGGCGATGGCGCCGATGGCTTGGCCGTCCCGGCTCCTGAAGCGCGCGCGCACATGGCCGTTGCCGACGATGCCCGCATCGACGAGCCGGTGATGCGACAGGGCGAAGACGGGCTCCGGCGCCCCGGCACCGAACGGCCCGGCGCGCTGGACGAGGCGAACCACCTCCGCCGTCGCACCGCCCGCGCTCACCGTACCGTCGATGAGGAGCGCTTCCACCGCCCTCGCCTCCGCCACCGCTGCTGCGAGGGCGGTGGCGAGAAACTCGCCGAAGAGCCTGGGATCGTGGCCCGGCAGCGTTGCGCCAGCCGCCATGGCGTGCCCGCCGCCCTTGACGAGAAGGCCTGCATTCACTGCCTCCCGCACCGCAAATCCGAGATCGACCCCGGCTACGGAGCGGCCCGACCCCGTCGCCGTCCCGTCCGGCCGTAGGGCGAACGCGAAAGCCGGTCGACCGAAACGTTCCTTCAGGCGGGCCGCCACGAGGCCGACCACGCCCGGATGCCAAGTGACGGAGGCGGTCACCAGGACCGGCTTGTCCGGATCCAGGGTCAGGGCGCGATCCATCTCGGCCTCGGCTTCGAGAACGGCCTGCGCCTCGATGCCCTGGCGTTCGCGGTTGAGGAGATCGAGTTCGGTGGCGATACGGTTCGCCTCGGCCTGATCGGTGCTGGTGAGAAGGGCGGCACCGAGCCCCGCATGGCCGATGCGCCCGCCGGCATTGATGCGCGGACCGAGGAGATAGCCGAGATGCCAGGATTCCGGCGGCTCGCTCAAGGATGCCGCATCGAACAGGGCGGCGAGGCCGATCCGGCCCCGGCCGCGCATCACTTTCAGTCCCTGGACGACGAAGGCGCGGTTGAGGCCGGTCAGTGGCACCACGTCGGCCACCGTCGCCAGCGCCACCAGATCCAGGGATTCGGCGAGATCGGGCAGATCCTCCCTCCCTCCCCGCCTCAGGCGGCGGTTGAGCGCTACGAGGGTGAGGAAGACGACACCTGCCGCGCAGAGATGGCCGAAGCCCGAAATGTCGTCGAGCCGGTTCGGGTTCACCAAGGCGCACACCGAAGGCAGGACCTCCGGTGCGCCGTGATGATCGAGGACGATCACATCGAGGCCGAGCTCGGCCGCGGCTGCGAGGGGCTCGTGGCCGCTCGTGCCGCAATCGACGCAGACGAGGAGCTTTGCCCCGCCCTCCGCCAGCGACGTGACTGCTGCCACGTTGGGGCCGTACCCTTCCGTGATCCGGTCCGGAATGTGGATGTCCACCGTCAGGCCGAGAGAACGTAGGTAGCCGGCGATCAGCGCCGCGCTCGCCGCGCCATCGACGTCGTAATCGCCGAACACCGCGACATGCTCGTGGCTCTCGACCGCACGGGCGAGCCGTTCGGCCGCGCCTTCCATGTCCACGAGGCGGGACGGGTCCGGCATCAGGTCGCGTAGTCGCGGCTGGAGATAGGCCTCCGCTTCGTCGGGCCGGACGCCACGGGAGGCGAGGACACGGGCGAGAAGGTCGGGCAGGCCATGGGCCTGAACCATCGTCGCGGCATAGGCCTGGGCGGCCGCCTCGCCGCAGCGGTCACGCCAGGGCCGCCCCATGATGGAGCGGGTGACGCCGAGGAAGGCGCGGGCTGGGGCGAGGGCTGAGGCGGCTGACACGCAATCAGTCTACCCGGCCGGGGCTATCCGGCGCTACTGCGCTGCCGGCTTCGCGGTGACGCGTGGGGCAAGACCGGAACTCGCTCTTACCCAGACGCGAAAAGGGCCGGCGCATGGCGCCGACCCTTCGCAGTCGAGACTGACGGGGCGGAGGGCCGCCCCACGTCGCTCAGAGGTTCTTGACGATCGAGTCCACGACCTTCTTGGCATCGCCGAAGAGCATCATGGTGTTGTCGCGGAAGAAGACCTCGTTCTCCACGCCGGCATAGCCGGAGCCCATTCCGCGCTTGATGAAGAGGACCGTCTTGGCCTTCTCCACGTCGAGGATAGGCATGCCGTAGATCGGCGAGGTCTTGTCGGTCTTGGCGGCCGGGTTGGTGACGTCGTTGGCGCCGATGACGAAGGCCACGTCCGCCTGCGGGAAGTCGCCGTTGATGTCCTCGAGCTCGTGGACCTCGTCGTAGGGCACATTGGCTTCCGCCAGCAGCACGTTCATGTGCCCGGGCATGCGTCCGGCGACGGGGTGGATGGCGTATTTCACGTCGACGCCTTCCTTCTTGAGCAGGTCCACCATCTCGCGGAGCGAGTGTTGGGCCTGCGCCACCGCCATGCCGTAGCCGGGGACGATGATGACGCGCTCCGCATTCTTCATGATATAGGCCGCATCGTCGGCCGATCCCTGCTTCACGGGGCGCGTCTCGACAGCGCCACCCGCACCGGCCGCAGCGGCGTCGCCGCCGAAGCCACCGAGGATCACGGAGATGAACGAGCGGTTCATCGCCTTGCACATGATGTAGGAAAGGATCGCACCGGAGGAGCCGACGAGGGCGCCGGTGATGATGAGCGCGAGGTTGCCCAAGGTGAAGCCGATGCCGGCCGCCGCCCAACCCGAATAGGAATTGAGCATCGATACGACGACGGGCATGTCCGCGCCGCCGATCGGTATGATCAGGAGCCCGCCGAGCACGAAGGACAGCACCACGATCAGCCAGAAGATCGCCTTGCTCTCGGTGCCGATGAACACGGCGATCAGGCCGACCAGGGCAATCCCCAGGGCGATGTTGATCGCGTGCCGCTGCGGCAGCATGATCGGCTTGCCGGACATGCGTCCGTCGAGCTTGGCGAAGGCGATGACCGAACCGGTGAAGGTGATCGCCCCGATAGCGACGCCGAGCGCCATCTCGAACAGCGATTCCTTATGGATATGGCCGTTCTCGAGGATGCCGACTGCCTGCGGGGCATAGAGCGTGCCGGCCGCACCCGCCACGGCGGCGAGACCCACGAGGGAGTGGAAGGCGGCCACGAGCTGCGGCATGGCCGTCATCGGCACCCGCTTGGCGATCACTGCGCCCGCGCCGCCGCCGATGGCGAGGCCGAGGAGGACGATGATCCAGGCGCCGAATCCGGCTGGCGGATGGCCGACCAGGGTGGTCAGGACCGCGAGGCCCATGCCGACCATGCCGTACAGGTTACCCTGCCGCGACGTGGTCGGGTGGGAGAGCCCCCGCAGCGCCATGATGAACAGGACGCCGGAGACGATGTAGAGAAGGGCGGAGACGTTCTGGGACATCGTCTCAAGCCTTCTTCTTGTACATGGCGAGCATGCGCTGTGTGACGAGGAACCCGCCGAAGATGTTGACGCTGGCGAGCACGATGCCCACGAAGCCGAAGAAGCGAGCCCAGCCGGTTCCCTTCTCGATCAACGGTACGCCCGCCGCCAGCAGCGCGCCGACGATGATGACCGAGGAGATCGCGTTGGTGACCGACATCAGGGGGGTGTGGAGCGCCGGGGTCACCGACCACACCACGTAGTAGCCGACGAAGATCGCGAGCACGAAGATCGCGAGCTGGAAGACGGTGGGATCGACCGCGCCATGGGTGACGACGGAGATGCCGTGGCTGAGGCCTTGGCTGAGGCTGTCGGCGATGCTCTGCGCCTGGTCGGCGGAGGCGCGGGCGGCGGCAGCGGCGGCGCGCGCCTGCTCGGCGGCCTGTTCGGGGGGAAGGGTGGCCATCTGTCTCTCCGCCGGGATCAGGCTGCTTTGGGCTGGAAGGCGGGGTGGACTACCTGTCCGTCCCGGGTGAGGTTCGTCGCCTTCACGAGCTCGTCATCCCATTTGATGGCGAGCGCCTTGGCTTCCTTGTCGATCAGTGTCTCGACGAACGCGAACAGGTTTCTGGCGTAGAGGCTGGACGCCGTGGCCGCGAGGCGGCCGGCGACGTTCACGTGGCCCACGATCTTGACGCCGTTCTCGGTGGTGACGATCTCGCCCGCCTCGGCACCGGCGACGTTGCCGCCGCGCTCGACGGCGAGGTCGATGAGCACCGAACCCGGCTTCATGGACGCGACCATGGATTCCGACACGAGCTTCGGGGCCGGCCGACCGGGGATCAGCGCCGTCGTGATGACGATGTCCTGCTTGGCGATATGCGTCGCCACGAGCTCGGCCTGCTTCTTCTGGTATTCGGCAGACATTTCCTTGGCATAGCCGCCGGACGTCTCAGCCTGCTTGAACTCGTCGTCCTCCACGGCCACGAACTTGGCCCCGAGGGATTCGACCTGTTCCTTGGTGGCGGGCCGCACATCCGTGGCCGTCACCACGGCTCCCATGCGCCTAGCAGTGGCGATGGCCTGGAGACCGGCGACACCGACACCCATGACGAAGACGCGGGCGGCCGGCACGGTACCGGCGGCGGTCATCATCATCGGCATGGCGCGCCCGTATTCGGCGGCACCATCGACCACGGCGCGGTAGCCCGCGAGATTGGCTTGGGAGGACAGGACGTCCATCACCTGGGCGCGGGTGATGCGGGGCATCAGCTCCATCGAGAAAGCGCTGATGCCGGCATCCGCCATGGCCTGCAGCGCGGTCTCGTTCCCGTAGGGATCCATGATGGCGACGACAGTGGCGCCGCTCTTCAGAAGCTTCAGCTCGTCCTCGCTGGGGCGCCTGACCTTGAGGACGAGATCGGCGTCCTTCGCCGTCTCCTCGGCCGTTGCGGCGATGCTGGCGCCCACCGCTTCGTATTCCGCGTCCGGAACACCGGCCTTCAGGCCCGCGCCGGACTGGACCGTGACGTCGACGCCGAGTCCTCTGAATTTCTTGATCGTATCGGGCACCGCCGCCACCCGCGGCTCAGCGGGATCAGACTCTGTCAGGACAGCGATGCGCATTCAAAGACCTCCTTCGGCAATCATGCTCGATTGCCGCGGCTTAGCAGGAATATAGAGCCGCGGATCGCTGGTATACCAGCGATCCTGGGCTACGTCACGCGAAGAAGAGGTACAGCGCCAGCAGGAGCGCCACCGCGAACGGTGCCTTCCAGCCGATGCTGGGTACGAATGCACCCACGGCGCCGGCGGCTCCCGACAGGAGAACACCGAAGATGGCGGTGAGCCAGGCCTCGTGAATACCGCCCACGGCCAGGGCGAGCACCCAGCAGATCACCACGCCCGTGCCGATTTCCACAAACCGGACAAAGCCGCGATAGGTCTGTTCGTGGGTCTTCTCGTCCATCGCCGGGCTGTAATGCACGCCGGTCACGCTCTTCGCATCAGCCATCTTGCGCTCGTCCCCTTGGTCATCATCTTGATTGGTTCCAAGCGGATTTAGCGCAAGCCTCGATCGCTCGCAATCGAGATACCGACTGGCGAAAATATGGGAAGCGGGATTTATCCAATGGAATGACAGTTCATCCCCGCCTGTCATGGGCGAGCTTACCCGCAGGCGGTCGTGCCCGCCCTTCGGTGCTTCCCGGTGGCGAACAAGACTCGTGGGAACGGGCCGAAGCGGACCCGCCCGGTCTTCGACGGATCGCCGGTGTTCGAATGCGGGTTCGCTGAAAGCCGCTTCGCGATCTACCTAGACCGGAAGCGGAAGGCCTGCCGCCATCAGGGCCGTGCCCTGCCGCTCGGTCAGGGTCTCGAGAGAGAAGCGCTCGATCTCGGCCTCGAATAGCCGATGGTAATTCAGCTCCGAACGCAGGTGCAGGAACACGGCGCCGAGCCCCACCGCTGCCCGGTCCATGAAGACGAATTCCTGTGGCACCGTCACGGGGCCGCGCTGCTTCAGGGCTTGGTGCACCTCAAAGGCCTGCCGCCGTCCGTATTCTCCGGGCTTGACCCCATCGGCCACGGTCCTCGTGCGGTCCTCCAGGATTGGGCCGTAGATGAACCGCGCCCAGATGTTGAGGATCTCGATCAGCTCCTTGGTGAGGTTCTTGAACCCCCAGACCTCGTAGGCGTGGACGATCCGGGCATTGTCGTCTTCGAGAAGACCGCGATAGAGATCGACCACCCCACCCACGAAGCGGGGGTGGAAGATGCGAACGCAGCCGTAATCCAGAAGATTGATGCCGCGCGCCTCACCGTCCTCCGAGAACACGGTATAATTGCCGAGATGCGGGTCGCCATGGATGACGGCGGCTCGGCTGAAAGGGTGCCACCACGCCTTGAACATCGCCTGCGCGAGGCGGTTGCGGATCTCGATCGGCTCCTCGGTGAAGTCGAGGATCCTGTCCCCCTCGAGCCAGCCCAGGGTGAGGAGGCGCTTCGTCGAAAGATCCGTGTGGATCGCCGGCACCCTCACATCCGCGATGTCCTGCAATACCGCCCCGTAGAGGGCGGCATGTTTCGCCTCGCGCTCGTAATCGAGTTCCTCCCTGACTCGGGCGCCGATTTCCTTGGCAATCTCGCGGGTATCGAGCCACGAGCTGAGGCGGCGATGGAGGGCGAAGGCGATTTCCAACTGCTTCAGATCGGCCTCCACGGCCGATTGCATGTCGGGATACTGAAGCTTGCAGGCGAAGGGTGTCCCATCGAGGCCGGTCGCGCGATGGACCTGGCCGAGGGAGGCGGCGGCGGCGGGCCTGAGATCGAAGGAGCCGAACCTTTTCTGCCAATCGGGTCCGAGCTCGGCCATCATCCGGCGCTTGACGAAGGCCGCTCCCATGGGCGGCGCGTCGGATTGCAGTTTCTGTAGCTCGGTCGCGTATTCCGGTGGCAGCAGATCCGGCACGGTGGCGAGCAGCTGCGCCACCTTCATGATCGGGCCCTTCAGCCCGCCGAGGGCCTGTGCCAATGCCGCCGCGTTGGTCGGCGTCTCGCCCTTACCGAAGAACTTGGCGCCGGCCATGCGCGCGGCGACGCCGCCCACATTCGCACCCACCCGGGCATAGCGGCTGGCGCGCGCCGAGAAGCGGTTGGCTTCGTTGTCGTGATCGGCCATCGAATCCATTCTGCGCGACGAAGGAGTGTCACCACGAGATAGGCTCCTTCCCCAAGGGTACCAGAGCCATGGGCCCATGGGTCGCGGAACTTGCGTCGCGGAAGGGGCTACGCCGTTGGCCAGTTGTCGCGGATCCAGCGCGTGAGGCCGTCCTCGTCGATCTCGCTCGCGGCGAGACCGAAAATCATTCGAGTCGCCTCGGCCTGATCCGGGCGGAAAGCAACGTGGTTGAGCCGTAGGAACAATGTCATCGCCACGAAGGCGATGCGCTTGTTGCCATCGATGAAGGCATGATTGCGCGCGAGACCGAATGCATAGGCCGCAGCCAGTAACGCTAAATCGCCGTCTTCGTACCGCCAGCGATTCACAGGCCGCGCCAAAGCGGATTCGAGTGCGTTCTCGTCTCTGAGACCAGGAGGACCACCAAACCGGACGAGCTGGCGCTCGTGGGCGACTTTGACCTCTTCAGAGGTCAGCCAACGGGGCTCGGTCACTGCGCCAGCGCCCGCAAGGTATCCTTATACTCCTCCATGATGTCGTCGACGATCGCCATCGCCTTGTCGAAATCAGGATCGTAGGGGGTCAGCCGCACTCCACCATCGGGCATCTCGGTGATGTGGAGCCACTGGCCCTGCCGCAGATTGAGCTTGGTGATCAATTCCCGTGGCAGGATGAGCCCAGTGGAATTTCCGATCTTTTTTACCTCGAGCTTCATGGCAATTCGTCTTTCCGTTGTACGTTCTGTACAACGGAAAGACCGCAGCGCAAAGGCCCCTATCCCTCCATCGCTTCCAACTCGACGATCATCCCCTCGATCATGTTGAGGCCGATCTGCCAGAAGGCGGGGTCGCTGGCATTGAGGCCGAAGGGGGCCAGGAGCTCGCCGTAGGGCTTCGACCCACCGGCAGAGAGCAGCGCGAAGTAGCGGTCGACGAAGCCTTCCTCCGCATTGGCGTAGACGCCGTAGAGCGAGTTCACGAGACAATCGCCGAATGCGTAGGCGTAGACGTAGAACGGCGAGTGGATGAAGTGCGGAATATACGCCCAGAACGGCTCGTAGCCGGCATCGAGTGAGATCGCCGGGCCGAAGCTCTCGGCCTGCACCGACATCCAGAGGCCGTTGATCTGCTCGGCCGTGAGTTCTCCCTCGGCGCGGGCGAGATGGACCTTCCGCTCGAAGAGATAGAACGCGATCTGGCGCACGACCGTGTTGATCATGTCCTCGACCTTGGCCGCCAGCATGGCCCTGCGCTGGACCGTGTCTGTCGTGGAGGCGAGCAGGCGCCGGAATGTCAGCATCTCGCCGAACACGCTCGCGGTCTCGGCCAGCGTCAGCGGCGTCGGCGCCATCAGCGCCCCGTTGCGCGAGGCCAGAACCTGATGCACCCCGTGGCCGAGTTCGTGCGCGAGGGTCATTACGTCCCGCGGCTTGCCCTGGTAATTCACCAGCACATAGGGATGCGCCGAGGGCACTGTGGGATGGGCGAACGCGCCCGGAGCCTTGCCCGGACGTGTCGGCGCATCGATCCAGCGGCGGTCGAAGAAGTTCTTGGCGATGTCCGCCATGCGCGGTGAGAAGGCCCCGTAGGCGTCGAGCACCATGTCGCGCGCTTCGGCCCAGGGAATCGTGCGCTGCTCCACTCGCGGCAGCGGTGCGTTGCGGTCCCAATAGGGCAGGACGTCGACGCCGAACCACTTCGCCTTCAGCTTATAATAGCGGTGCGAGAGGCGTGGATAGGCCGCCTGCACGGCGTCTACCATGGCCGCCACCACCTCGGGTTCCACCCGGTTCGACAGGTGGCGGTCGTCGGCCACATCCTTGAACCCGCGCCAGCGGTCGGAAATCTCCTTGTCCTTGGCCAGGGTGTTGGTGATGAGGGCGAAGGTCCGCAGATTGGCGCGGAACACGTCGCCCAGGGCCCCGGCCGCTTCCTTCCGCACCGCCCCGTCCGGGTCCTGCAGCTTGTTGAGCGTCGG
The DNA here is from genome assembly GCF_017355285.1 of Methylobacterium sp. SD274. Lineage (NCBI taxonomy): Bacteria > Pseudomonadati > Pseudomonadota > Alphaproteobacteria > Hyphomicrobiales > Methylobacteriaceae > Methylobacterium > Methylobacterium sp. SD274. Next base: position 95,596 of record NZ_JADIJP010000012.1, read on the forward strand.
CTCCAGGGTGAGCATCTCGCCCTGGAGGGGGAAGCGCAGGGACGCGATCGTGCCATCGAACAGCCGGTTCCAGGCAGAACGTCCGGTCACCGACTTCTCGAGAAACAGCTTCTCGGTGCGGTCGTCGAGTTGAAACGGCTTCTCGCGGCGCAGATCCTCGACCCAGGGGCGGTAATGCGCCAGGGGGCCTTCCGCCATGGCGGCGTCCATCAGGGCGTCGTCGACGCGGTTGATCTCCAGGGCGAAGAACAGGAGGTGGCCCGAGGCCGTGGTCAGGCGTTCCTGGGTGTCACCGTAGAACTTCTGGCGCCGCTCGTCCGTGGTGTCGCCCGAATAGACGAGGCCGGCGAATGACATCAGGCGGCCGAGGCGGTCCTCGATCGCCTCATAGGCGGCTACCGCCTCGGCGAGCCGCGAGGACGCATCGGGCCCCGCGGCGATCTCGGCGATGACGCCGTTCCACCGCTCCGAGAAGTCACTGCATTCGCGCTCCGCCCGCGCGATGTCGCTACGGAAGTCCGGCGAATCAATTCCGGAATAGAGGTCGCTCAGATCCCATTCGGGAAGCGAGCCGAGGTCGAGAGCAAGAGCGGCAGCCCTCGCGACGTTGGTCCCTTCCGATCGTTGGCCGGCCGGCATCCGGGCGGCGCTGGGCAGGCTGGCATGAACGACGGCTCGGCTCGACATGGTGACTTTGATCCTGAAGCGGCGTTCCCGCGCCGTCGGGGTTGATATCGAGCGCCAGGGCCGCGTGATCAACCGAGTCGGTGCATTCCGCCGCAACGAATCTCCGGCAGAGCCTCCGCCGGCCCAACCCGCCCGGGGAGTGGACCATCAGGAAAGAAAGTGGGATCGTCGTTAAGCACAGCTTTACGCTCTTCGCTCACCCTACGGATCGAAACGAAACACCGGTGGCTGGTTCGCAGGGCGATATCCTGGGGGCGATCACCTTTCACAGCACACGGTCGAGGCTTTCCGCATGTCGACAACGGTCCTCATCGTCGACGACGATCCCGTCCAGCGCCGGCTCGCCGAAGCGATGGTGCGTCGCCTCGGTTTCGAAGTGAAGGTCGCCGAGAGCGGTGAGGACGGGCTGTCCGTGTTGCGGTCCGGCGAGCCTATCGACGTCGTGCTCCTCGATCTGGTGATGCCAGGCGGGCTCGACGGTCTCGCCGTCATGGCCCAGATGCGCCAATCGGGCCTCGACACGCCCGTCATCGTCCAGACGTCCAACGGCTCCATCGACGCCGTCGTCAACGCCATGCGGGCCGGCGCCACCGATTTCGTGGTGAAGCCGGCCGGTGCCGAGCGGCTTCAGGTGTCGATCAAGAACGCGCTCAAGGTCGATCAGCTGGAAGAAGAGGTGCGTCGCATGCGGCGGCGCGCCTCCGGCTCGCTCACCTTCAAGGACCTGTCCTCGCGCAGTCCCGACATGGAGCGTGTGATCCGGCTGGCCGAGCGTTCGGCCAAGTCCAACATCCCGGTCCTCATCGAGGGCGAGTCCGGCGTCGGCAAGGAAGTGCTGGCGCGTGCGATCCAGGGTTCGGGCGATCGGCGCGGCAAGGCTTTCGTCACGGTCAATTGCGGGGCGATCCCCGACAATCTCGTGGAATCGACCCTGTTCGGGCACGAGAAGGGCGCGTTCACGGGCGCGACCGAGCGTCATATGGGCAAGTTCGTCGAAGCCTCGGGCGGAACACTGTTCCTCGACGAGATCGGCGAGTTGCCGCTCGATGCCCAGGTGAAGCTCCTGCGCGCGCTGCAGGAGGGCGAAGTCGATCCGGTGGGCGCCAAGCGCAGCGTTCGGATCGACATCCGGCTGATCTCGGCCACGAACCGTTCGCTCCTCGACCTCGTCAAGCAGGGTCGCTTCCGCGAGGACCTGTATTACCGCCTCAACGTCTTCCCGATGACCCTGCCCCCGCTCCGGGCGCGCCGCGAGGACATCCCGGACCTGGTGCGCTCGTTCTGTGCGCGCTTCGCGGCCGAGGAAGGAAAGCGCGTCCGTGCGATCACGCCGGAGGCCATGTCGCTGCTCTGCCGCTACGGGTGGCCCGGCAATGTCCGCCAGCTCGAGAACGCCCTGTTCCGCGCCGTGGTGCTCGCCGATAGTGACGAGCTCACCGTGTCCGAGTTCCCGCAGATCGCCGCGCAGGTGGAAGGGTTCGACGTGCGCATTCCGGCCGCCCCGGTCCAGCCCATGGTTCAGGCCGGCATGCCCGAGCCGGTGCGCGAAATCGTCCGCGTCGAAGTCCGCGACCCCCATGCGATGACCCTCGTGACCGAGGAGACCGGCGAGATGAAGCCGATGGACGAGCTGGAGGCGGAGATCATCCGCTACGCTCTGCAATATTACCGGGGCCGCATGTCGGAAGTGTCGAGGCGCCTCGGCATCGGCCGGTCGACGCTCTATCGCAAGCTGAAGGATCTCGGTCTCGACGACGACGAGAAGAGCGACGAAGCCGCCGCCTGAGACTGGGGCAGCGTTTCCGTCGCGGCTCGTCTGGCCGGGATGTGCGTCAAGGCACTGCGTTTCGGGCCGGGAGATCCCGGCAAGCCTCCACTGTTGCCCGCGCGCCGTTGCAAGCGGTTGCGCAAGCAGCGATTGTTTGACCGCAAACACGGCCGATACGGCCGGTCCCGGGAGTTTCATCATGGGCGCTTCGCGCTCCGCCTCCGTCGCACTGGCCGCCCTCATGGCCGGTTGTGTCGGCTACGCGGCAAGGGCCGAGCCTCGGCTCGACCAAACTCCGTCCGTGGTGCAGAGCGCCGCCACGCCCTCGGTCTCATCCGATCAGGGACTGGGCGATACGGCGGCGACCGGGGCGATCTCCTCGCCCGTATCCCCCTCCCCCAACCCGGCAGAGCCCGCCGTGGCGGGAGATTCCGCGCAGGTCCCATCCGATGCCCCCCGGGAAGGCGCGTCGGAAACCAGAAGCGCCGAGGATTCACCCTCGAAGGCTGAAACGGGCTCCGAGCCCGCCGCCGCGGTGGCCGCCGCTCCGGTGCCGACCGATCCGATGGGGGCGGCCCTGGCCGCTCGTCTCGCCGATCCGGCCCCCCTTCTCGCCCGCCTGAGCACGAAGGACCGGGAGGCGATGCAGGCCTTCTACGGGCTCGGCGCCTTCAAGCCGGTCTGGGTGGTCGATGGAGCCTTCACGGCTGCCGCCAAGGCCGCCGCGTCGCGGCTCGCCCTCGCGGCCGAGGATGGTCTCAACGTTCAGGCCTATCCGGTACCGGTCATCGGCACGCAGGGATTGACCGAGGCCCAGACCGCCGAGATCGAGCTGAAACTCTCGGCCGCCATCGTGCTCTACGCCAAGGATGCGCGCGGCGCGCGCGTCAATCTGGCCGCCGTCTCGCGCCTGATCACGCCCACCCTCGACATTCCCGGAGCGGATGCGGTTCTGGCGCGCGTCGCCAGCGCCGGCCCGCAGGCCGGTGCCGCGCTGCAGGGCTATAACCCGGCGCAGGCCGGCTACCTCGCCCTGAAAGCCCGGCTCGCCAGCCTGCGCAATCTTCACGGCGCGCCCATGGCGACGTCGCCCGTGTCGATTCCCGCCGGACCGGTCCTGAAGGTTGGGATGCACGATCCCCGTGTCCCTGCCCTGCGCAGGCATTTCGGTCTGCCGACCCGCACCGCCGGTACCCTCGACACCGCGTCGGGCGAGCCGGATGCGTTCGACGGGGCCGTGTCCGCTGCGGTGGCGAAGTTTCAGCGGGGCCGTGGCCTGCCGGCCTCCGGTACGCTCACGCCACAGACCGTCGCCGCCCTCGGCCGGTCCGAGCCGTCTGCACGCGCGAGCGACGAGGAATCGACAGTTCTCGTCAACATGGAGCGCTGGCGCTGGCTGCCGAGCGATCTCGGACGCGACTACGTTCTGGTCAACATTCCCGAATTTCGCCTGCGCGTGATCCGCAATGGGTCGGTGCGCGACGAGACCCGCGTCATCGTCGGTAAGACCGAGACGCCGACGCCGGTCTTTTCGGGGATGATGGAATACGCCGTCGTCAACCCATCCTGGAACGTGCCACCCTCGATCCTGAAGAACGAGTTCCTGCCCGCCTTGGCCCGCGACCCGAATTACGCGGCTCGTCGCGGCTACGAGGTCGTTTATCGCAACGGCAACATCTCCGTGCGCCAGCCGCCGGGCGAGCGGAATGCGCTCGGCTTCATCAAGTTCCTGTTTCCCAACAACCATGCCGTCTACCTGCACGACACCCCCAACCGCTCACTGTTCTCCGCCTCCCAGCGGGCGATGAGCCATGGCTGCGTGCGCGTGGACGATCCCTTCCGTTTCGCCGATTCGGTGCTTCCTGAAGCCTGGTCGAGCGAGCGCTTGAAGAAGCTCATCGGCAAGGGCGAGCGCACCATCCGCCTGCCGGAGAAGCTGCCGGTCCATCTCGCGTATTTCACCCTCGCGGCGGACGATCACGGGGCTTTGCGCACCTATTCCGATCTCTACGGCCACGACGCGCGTATGAAGATCGCGCTCGGCCTCGCGCCGGGAAGCCTGCTCGTCGCCAAAGCTCCGACCAAGGCACCCGCAAAGCCTCCGGCCAAGGTCGCGGCGCGACCGGCGCCATCGGCACCGGGTGCGATTGCGCCGTCGACAGAGGCTCGCCGTACGGTGTCCCGCCCCGCCGTGTCAGCCGGAGCCGCTCCCGTCCGCGCCTCCCGGTCCGCCGAAGCCGCAGGCGTCGATCCATGGGGAGCCCCCCCTGCCCCTGCCCCGGCCCCGGTCTCCCGCGGCTGGTGGTAGCGCGCCTCCTCTTGTTGCGTGAATGTCACGCGAGCCAGAATGTGTGATGCTGCTCTTGCGGCGTCGTGATCGTGCCGGCGCGCCGGCACGATTTCGCCACGGTTCAAACCTAGCCGTTTTGTAGACCGGCGAATGGCTGAGGACCCGATAACCGTCCATTTACGGTTTTCGGCAACCTTGCGTTCACCATGATCCGCGCGACAACGCGCGGTCTGGCAGAGGTGAGGACGATCGTGGGCAGTTCGCTACGAGAAGAGGCCCAGCCGGCCGATCGATCCACCCAGCCTGCCTCGCGCCTGCTCGTCTATCTCCGCAATGCCTCTTCCCGCCCTCGCCTACGCCGCGCGATCATCGTGGCGTCGGGCATCGCCCTGGCGCTCGGCGCGGGCACGCGGGGGACGCAGGATGCGGTCGCCAATGGCGATACCCGCACCCTCTCGATCTACCATACCCATACGAAAGAGAGCGCCACGATCACGTTTAAACGTGACGGACGCTACGATCGGGCGGCGCTGGAACAGCTCAACTGGATGCTGCGCGACTGGCGCATGGACGAGCCCACCAAGATGGACCCGCGCCTGTTCGACACGGTATGGGAGGCCTACCGCTCGGTAGGCTCGCAGGAGCCGATCACCGTGGTCTCGGCCTATCGGTCACCGGGCACCAACGCCATGCTGCGCCGCCGGTCGCGCGCCGTGGCCGAGTTCAGCCAGCACATGCTCGGCAAGGCGATGGATTTCTACCTGCCGGATGTCTCCATCGACCAGCTTCGTGCGGTGGGTATGCGGATGCAGCGCGGCGGTGTCGGCTGGTATCCCCATGCCGGCTCGCCCTTCGTCCATCTCGATGTCGGGTCGGTCCGTTCCTGGCCGCGCATGAGCCATGACCAGCTGGCGCGCCTGTTCCCCGACGGCAAGACCGTGCACCTGCCCGCCGACAACCGGCCCCTGCCGGGTTACGAGCTTGCCCGTGCCGAAGTGCTCGCCCGTGGCGGCACCGTGCTCGGCGTGACCCAGGTCGCGACGGTGGAGGAGGATGACGGCCCGAGCATCAAGGGCTTCTTCGCCAGCCTTTTCGGTGGCGGCTCCAAGACCCCTGCGCCGCCGCCCGAAGCTCCGGCGCGGGCTCGCGCAAAGCCCACCGTTCTCGTAGCTAGTGCCGATCCTGACGACCAGTCCGGCACCCGCGAGGCCCTGGCTTACGCGGCCCCGGCCGCCTCCGATGCCCTCAAAGGTGCTCTTCTGCGCCGTGACGAACGCGATGCGCAGAGCCTCCTCACCCAGGAGGTCGCCAAACCGACCGCTGCCGCCGATGCAGAATCGAGCTTGATCGACGTGCCGCTGCCGCCACGCCGGCCCTCGGAACTCGCCGCAGTCGCCGCGGCCCTCACCATGCCTCTGCCGCCGCCACGGCCTTCCATCCAGGTGGCGAGCCTCGGCCCCACCGGGATGGCCGCGACTCCGACCGTTCCTGCCGCACCCGCCCGCCTGGCCCGGCCCGTGCCGGCCGATGCCGACGCGAAGACGCAATTGCGCGCCCTGTTCGAGGTGGCCGCCGCTTCGACCGCGCCGGCTAGCCGCGCCTCGCCCGTTCATGTCGCCCCGTCGCGTGCTCGCACCGATGCCGCGCCGGCCGGCTTCGTCGCTCAGGCGGAAAGCGGCGTGCGCAGCCGTTTCTCGGGACGTAGCCCCGGCGACGACCTCACCGCCGCGCGCTTCACCGGATCGTCCACCCGCGCTGTGGCTGCCGGTCGCTGAACGTCGCGACGGCGAGGGTCGCCCACCAGCGTCGATGCCGAAACCGGGGCGGCGGTGATGGGCTGCGCATCGTTGGGTACGGGGAGCCGCCCCGGCTTGACGCGATGCCGGCCACGGGACACGAAGGCCCTGGCAATGGATTCTGCCGGGCGTAAGCCGAACCGCCATAAGGGCTGATGATTCCTACCCTTTTGCCATTCAGCAAGACGGTGGAGCCATGCTCGCCTTCCTCAAAAATCGGTTTGCCGGGCTTAAGCGCGCCACGAGGCGATGCGCGGCTTGGGTCGTGGCGTTCGCACGCTGGGCGGTGATCCTCGTGCCGCTGGCGGCCGTCGTCGGCACGCTTTGCGCAGCGTTTCTCTGGAGTCTCGACGTCGCGACGAAAGCCCGGTTCTCGCATCCGTGGCTGCTGTTCCTGCTGCCTGTCGGGGGCTTCGCCATCGGCCTGCTCTATCACCGTGTCGGGCGCAGCGTGGAGGGCGGCAACAACCTCATCGTCGATCAGATTCATGAGCCCGGGGGCGGCGTTCCGCTGCGCATGGCACCGCTGATCTTTCTCGGCACCGTGGTCACACATCTCTTCGGCGGCTCGGCCGGGCGGGAAGGTACGGCGGTGCAACTCGGCGGCAGCCTCGCCAGCGGCATGGGGCGGCTGGCGAAGCTCGATCCGGCGGCCACCCGCATCGTGCTGATGGCAGGCGTGGCCGCAGGGTTCGGGGCGGTGTTCGGCACCCCTATCGCCGGGGCCGTCTTCGCTCTCGAAGTGCTGGCTATCGGCCGGGTGGAATATGGCGCGCTCATCCCCTGCCTACTGGCGTCTGTCATCGGCGATTGGGCCTGCCAGGCCTGGGGCATCCATCATTCGCTCTTTCGCATCGCCTATCTGGCGGACGTGACCGGCCCGATCGCCCTCGATCCGAGCCTATTGGCCAAAACGGCGGTCGCCGGCATCGCCTTCGGGCTCGTGGCGCTCGTCTTCGCGGAAGCCAACCACCTCCTCGGCGGCTGGCTGAAGCGCTTGATTCCCTACGGACCCCTGCGCCCCGTCCTGGGTGGAATGGCCGTGATCGGCCTCGTCTACGCGCTGGGCACCCGTGACTATCTCGGCCTCGGCGTCGCGGCGCCGGATGCGGGAGGCCTGAGCATCGCGAGCTTCTTCGGGCCGGAGGTCCACCCCTGGTCCTGGGCCTGGAAGATCCTCTTGACCGTCGTCACTCTGGCCTCGGGCTTCAAGGGTGGGGAAGTCACACCACTTTTCTTCATCGGCGCCGCCCTCGGCAATGCGCTGGGTAGCCTGATGGGGGCACCCCTCGACCTGATGGCGGCTCTCGGTTTCGTGGCGGTTTTCGCGGGAGCGGCTAACACCCCCCTTGCCTGTACGCTGATGGGGATCGAACTGTTCGGGGCGACACACGGCGTCGCCATCGCGGTCGCGTGTTTCACCGCCTATGCCTGTTCGGGCCATCGCGGCATCTACCTGTCGCAGCGCATCGCCGTCTCAAAGGGTGGGGCCGTCGAGGCGGGGGCCACCCTGCGCGGCGAACGGACCCGGCGCTGAGGCGGCGGGAGGCACCGAGCACCTCCCGCCCGGTCCTCAGCTCGTGTCGTGACGAAGTGGGTCTGCCGTGTCGCACGCCTGTCCGTGCCGCCGCGCGGAGGCGAGCCCGCCGGGCTCAGTGCGACGGTCAGCATCAGCTCGACCCGTCTTCCGCCCAGTCGGTCAGGGGAAGACGGCCGCCTTCGGCCTTGATGGAGCGCCGCGCGATGTCGGGCTACACCATGCCGAGGGCCTGCATGTAGAGCTCCAGGATGGCTTCTTCCTCCTGCCGCTCGGCATGGTCCTTCTTGCGCAGGGAGATGATCTTGCGCAGGGCCTTCACGTCGAAGCCGGTGCCTTTGGCTTCGGCATAGACGTCCTTGATATCGCCGGCGAGGCCGGCCTTTTCCTCCTCCAGGCGCTCGATGCGCTCGATGAAGCTCTTGAGCTGGTCGGCGGCAACCGAGGAGGCATCGACGGCGGGTGCGGCGGAAGCGGCCATGAGCGTCTCAATTCCTGATCTGAGGCGCATCGGGTGGGATGCGCCGGAGGAGGCTGGTTAAGCGATCACGCTTACCGGAAGCTTAGTGCGGCTCGGCTTGCGCCTTCGAGAAGGCCGACTGTTGCTCGGGCGTGGCCTCGGCCTGGTTCAGCCGCTTCCATTCCTCGTAGGGCATTCCGTAGACGCGCTCGCGAGTCTCGTCCTTGCTGAGGCCCAGGCCGCGCTCGTCGGCGGCGTCCTTCATCCAGTTCGACAGGCAGTTGCGGCAGAAGCCGGCCATGTTCATGAGGTCGATATTCTGGACGTCGCTGCGCGTCTGCAGATGCGCCACGAGGCGGCGGAACACCGCGGCTTCCAATTCGGTCTGCGTGGCGGTGTCGATCTCGGTCATGGCAGTTTCCTCATCCTTCGGCTCGCGGGCGGTCACCGCTTTCGCGCGAGGATATACCATCGCTGACGCGCGGTCCCGTTTTCGGGCGCATGGCTTTCGGACGCATGGCTTTCCCGGCGTTCCTGCGCGCGCATGACCTCCCGCGAGAATGCGGGAGGCGCCGGACATTTCTCTCCGCTCTCTTGCGCCTGACGCATCGCAAGGACTCAAATCAGCGCTCGTCCGGCGTCTCGCGCATGCAGGTGCCAAACCGCACGACGTTGCGGCAGGGTTCGTCCTACATCGGGGCTACACAAGAACTCACGGCCCACCGCCCTCTGACGGAGACCGCGACATTCAATAGGACTTAGTCATGAACACTCGTCTCGCTTCCGCCGTCGCTGCTGTTGCTTTGAGCCTCGGCGTCGCTGCTTCGCCTGCTCTCGCTCAGAGCTATAATGCGCCCGCCGGTATCTCGGCCTATGCAGCTCCCGGCAGTGCAGGCCGTCAGGTCGTCGCCGATGACGACTTGACCACCGGGTCGGTCGTCAGCCGCCGCAGCGTCGACTCCGCCCAGGAAGGCAACGCCGAGCAGAACAGCTTCCCGGTCTGGCAGTACGGCCGCACCTCGGGCGGCCCCCGCTAAACAGAGGCCGACGGAATGACGGAAACGGCGGGGCCTGAGCCCCGCCGCTTTCGTATGTGCTGTCTGTTCATCGCGGAATGAAAGTCAGCCGGCTTTCGGCATCAGCGGTCGGAGGAGCTTGGCGAAACGCGCCGCCCATTCGATCTGGCCCGGCTCCAGGGCGATGAGATCCTGCCGGATCTCCACGAGGGCGTTGGGAAGGCCGCGTGCGATGGCGTGGCGATCGATCGTGTCGCCCGGCAGGCCGCCGCCATAAGGCTCGTTGTCGCCCACCGTCAGCCCGGCCGGGTCGGCGCGGAGCCCGGCGATGAGGGGCGCGCTCATACGGTCGTCCCTGTCCCACAGGATGCCCACATGCCAGGGCCGCATATAGCCGCGCCATGAGGCCGTGAAACTGTGCATCGTGACGATGGAGGGCGGCACGCCTGCCTCAGTGGCCTGCGCGACGGCCGTATCCACTGCTTCGTCGAAGGGCACATAGAAGCGCCGGATGCGCTCCTCCTTTCCGGCTTCGTCGATCCTGGCATTGCCCGGCACCACGGCGCCGTCCGACAGACGCATGACCAGCGTCGGGTCCTCGCGCCCCCGGTTGGGATCGATGACCAAGCGTGAGAACCGCGTGAGGATGGCCGGCACGCCGAGATGGGCCGCAAGCCGCCGGGTGACCTCGGCCGCGCCGATATCGTAGGCGATGTGGCGCGCGAATTCCCGCTCGGGCACCCCGAGCTGCGCCAGATCCTCCGGAACGTGATTCGAGGCATGCTCGCAGATAAGGAGGAGACCCGAAGCGGGATCCCCGGGAATCGTCTCGACGGGATGCGGCGGAAACATGAGGCGGGCACGGTCCTTCGGGGCCGATCGGGAGGAAATCCCCCTCTTCAGGCATGAAACACGCCGCCGGTCGGGTCATCGCACGCTTGCCGAGGCGGCAGGGCTCGGGCACAGCACGTATAGGCGATCGCGCCGCCACGGCAATAATCCGGCGGACAAGCAATCCGGCCCGCGCGATCGGACCTTGATGAGACACGGACACGCCATGACCGCGCCTTCACACGCTTCGCCCGCTCCCTCCCCTTCGTCCCACGACGCCGCTCGCGGCCTGCTTCTCGGCTTCCTCGACGAGGCGATCGCCGCCGCGCATCCCTCCCGCTGCCTGGTGCCGCATCTGCCCGCCCCCGGCACTGGTCGGCTGATCATCCTCGGTGCCGGCAAGGCCGGCGGAAGCATGGCCGCGGTCGCGAGCCGGTTCTACCGGGAGCAGCACGGCGTCGACGAGAGCCGCATCGTCGGTCTGGCGGTGGCCCGCCACGGCTACGGCGAAGAAGCCCCGATGATCCGCATGGTCGAGGCCGGACACCCGGTACCGGACCAGGCCGGCATCGACGCCACTATCGACGCCCTGAAGATCGCCGCCGATGCCGGTCCGGAAGACGATGTGCTGGTGCTGCTTTCGGGTGGCGGATCGGCGAATTGGATCGCGCCGGCCGGCGATCTCACCCTCGGCGAGAAACAGGCGATCACCAAGGCGTTGCTGCGCTCCGGCGCGCCGATCAACGAGATCAACGCGGTGCGCAAGCACCTGTCCCGGATCAAGGGCGGCCGGCTGGCCATGATGGCCCGCAACGCGCGCTCGATCCTGACGCTGGCGATTTCCGACGTGCCGCATGACGATCCGGCGGTGATCGCCTCGGGCCCGACCGTGCCCGACCCCTCGACGCTCGCCGACGCGCGCGAGATCTGCGAGCGCCGCAACATTCCCTTGCCGGAGACCGCCAAGGCGCTCCTCAACGACCCGGCCAACGAGACGCCGAAGGCGGGCGACCCCTCCTTCGCCCGCGCCGAATACCGCATCATCGCCCGTCCCATCGACGCCCTGGATGCGGCGGCGGAGGCCGCGAAGCGCGCCGGCTACGAGGTCGTGATGCTCGGCCCCGATGTGGAGGGGGAAGCCCGTGAGGTCGCGGCGGAACACGCCGCCCTTGCCAAGGAGATGAAGGCGGCCGGCCGCAAGGTGGCGATCATCTCCGGCGGCGAACTCACCGTGACCATCGTCGGTGAGGGCCATGGCGGCCCGAACCAGGAATACGCCCTCGCCCTCGCGATCGGCCTCGATGGCGAATCCGGCATCCTCGGCATCGCCGCCGATACCGACGGGACCGATGGCGGACGTGGCGCGGCCACCGATCCAGCCGGCGGGCTTGTCGACCCGACCACGCTGGAGCGCGCCCGCGCCGCCGGCCTCGACCCGGCTGCCATGCTGGCGGACAATGATTCGACGAAGTTCTTCGCCACGATCGGCGACCTCGTCCAACCGGGTCCCACACGCACCAATGTCAATGATTGCCGTATCATTCTCGTCGGTTGACGACGTGAGCTGTCGCCGCCCCTCCCCCATTGGCGGGCGAGGGGCGGTCTTTGCCGGCCTCGTTCTTGCCAGCCTCGTCGCCCGGCCCTTGCCGGCCCAGGCGGACCTCCGTATGTGCAACCAAACCGGGAGCAAGGTCGGCATCGCGCTGGGATATCGCGACGGCCAGGGGTGGGTGACGGAAGGCTGGTGGGACGTGGCCCCCAAGGGCTGCGAAACCCTGCTGCGTGGCGCGCTCGCCTCGAGATTCTATTACGTGTTCGCCGTGGACTATACCCGCGGCGGAGAATGGAACGGTCGCTCGTTGATGTGCACCAAGGACGCCGAGTTCACGATCCACGGCGTCGAGGATTGCCTTGCCCGCGGGTTCGATCGCAACGGCTTCTATGAGGTCGATACCGGCGAGCAGAAAAGCTGGACGATCCAGCTCACGGATCCGAGCCAGCCGGCGGCGCCTTGATCGGATAATATCCTTGCTTGTCGGGAAGGCCCCTTCGACGGGCCAGGGCCGAATTGCAGCGAAATGACAGGCTTCACCTATCGTGACGCGTCATTCGGCCTTGTGCAGTGCCGAATCGAGGAAAGGTACGAAGGAATCGAGGTCGATCGTCCATTCATTGACGAGAATCTGCTGTTCTTCCAACCAAGCGCGGTAATCGTGCCCCTTGGTGATCGACAGGCGCGCGTAGTTGAAACGAAGTGCATATGAGCCGTCCTTGATGGGCAGCAACTCGAGTATCATCGTTCCTGGTCGCGAGAATACGATATGGGACAAGCCCGCACCGTGGGGCGCCATAATCACCGAGGCATGCCGGGCGAGGGCAATTTGGTGCCAGAGCGGAATGCTTGAAAATTCTTGGATCTCAAAGCCACGTTCGCGGGCAAGGGCTTCGATCTCGGCTTCGTTGGTCAGCACGCGACGGTCGGCATCGCGCCGCGTGATGTAGAGGCGTTCCGGAAGCTCGACGCCGTGCTCGGCCGCTAATCGGCTGGCCTCCTCCCCCAGCGTCTCGTAGACCGGATCGAGGTGTTTCCAGCCCACCATCCCCTTGAAGGTGACGGGTGCAAGAAGCAGCCGTTCGACGAAAACCGGTTCCGTCAGCTTCTTCGCCGCTGCGCCGAAGCCGAGGATATCCAGCGTCACCTGCTCGAATCCGGGGTTCTTCCCATTCAACAGGATTTTGAAGCCTTCATCTTCGAGAATATCGCTATCGGGGATCCAGGCGAGACGGGGTAGATAATCCGCGATCCAATGGTAAATCCCACGGCTTCCGCGGTTTCCAGCAAAGCCGATCGAGACCGTCTCGACGGAGGCTCGGTCCAAGGTCGCCATGGGTATCCCACGGGGGACGATGAGTTCACCCTTTTCCGTCCAGATCTGGCCCGATGGTTCCGTGAAGACATTCCGATACTCGATGACTTTCGGTTGTCTCCCCGCTTCCGCCGACTCACGGAATTTCGCAGCATCGCTGGTGAGCATCTCGGCGTGATGAGAGGACGTCTTCGGCGATGCCGTCAGCGCAACCGTACCCCAGACTTCGTTTTTGGGCTGCTTCCGGAAAGAAAAGCTCGTCTTATCACTTTTGATCAGGTCGCCGCCACCGCGGAAGTTGCTCACGCAGTCTTTGAGTTCATTCTTGAGGATAGGATCCTGCAAATGCTTGAAGACGTGTCTTGCGGCTTTGCCGAAGCGCGGCGAGGCCTGGGCCTCGGAATCGGTGATCAGGATACGGGCGCCTTTCTCGGGGTGCTTGCGCAAGGCGAGTTCCTTAACCGCCGCGAGCTTCACACCCACGGAGATGTCCGGTTCGAGGACGCGCTCGGTCACCTGAGTCACTAGCACCTCGTCATTCAACATCAGCGCCGCATAAAGCCGTTGCATGACTAGTTGAGGCTGCAAGATCTGGAGGGCGCGATCCTCCGTCTTATCAATTACGGCGGCCCATTCGTTTGCCACCGCGTGCTTGCGACAGGCATGGAGCACGGCATTCGCATGACTGGGCGATGCTTCGGTCTTCCCAGCGCTCACTATCGTCCAACTCCGTCGTTTCGGCCCAAGGCTGCTAACCCGCGATGACCAGTCTCAATGAGCGGGAGCCGGCGTACAATACGGGGGAGCAGTATTCCCCGTCCGTTCGATCACTCAGTTGTCGCTGGTTGAATCCGAGGCCTTGTCGGGACGGGCCCCGATACGAGCCTTGCGGCGTGCCGCCTTACGAGCGGCGATACGCTCCTGACGCCGCTTCTCGGCCGATTCCGAACGCAGAGGAGTAGATTGCTCGTCCATCGATTTCTCTTGCTTCTACGGGAAACCAGACTGGGTACAACTCCGGTCTTGCACCGCGGGACTACCTTAATGCGTGCAGCGCTGTCAAAGCGAAGCGCTCGACGCTCGCGCTGAATTTTGCTTCTTTTCGATCAGTCGTCTCGGTCTCGTGCCATGCACGGCGAGCCGCCGTATTTCTCAACCGCGGTCACTCCCTGAGCAAACGCGATCCCGGACCGACGCGGCAGCGGATCAAGCAGACCGCTTCGCACACCCATATGAGCGCGAAACCTTGACGCGCGGCCCGCCTCGGTGGTTGTGGCCCCTCGACCCCAATCGGCCGTTCGAACCCGACGGGGATACTCAAAAAACTCCGAGAACCGGAGTGAAACGCTCAGGCCGCACGAAAATCATTGCCACCCTCGGTCCGGCTTCCGACACTCCGGAGATGATCGAGAAACTGTTCCGCGCCGGTGCGGACGGGTTCCGGCTCACTATGAGGCACTTTCAACGAACTCAACCTCGGCGGACCTGAAAGGATGGTCCGCCAGCACGCTCGACTTGGAATTAAGCCTGCTAGGCGGCGCATGAATGGAGGAATGCCTAACGAACCGGTTGGCCTGCCTCGAACTGCAAATGACGCAGAGATAACAACGTAAGGTTCGATGCGTGCAGCTCACTTCATCGGAGGGCGTGTCTCGCTCAAGTTCCGCACCGGGAAGGGAAAGGCTGAGCGGAGCGCCACCGTATCGATGCGCGACGGGGGCAGGACGCAGCGGCGCGCGTCCAGCCAATCCACATCGGTGAACTCGCGCTGCGCTTGGAGGGCCGGATCCGTAAGTCCCACCGATAGCTTGTAATCTTCCACCTTGAAGGAGTTGGTGTCTCCATTGAGGTTCATGTATTGGGCAGGAACACCATAAGCATGAGACACGATGAGACCATGCAATGAGGTCGTGACAATCTCTTCGCAGCTCAAAATATCTCTGATGACACGTTCGATATCGTCGAATGACACCGAGTGGAGGGATATCACTTTGATGTGATCAAGTCCAAGCTTGCGGATCGCAGTCCGAATCTCCGCATCCTGCAGGACGTGGGAAATGATGCCGATCTTGTGGGTCTTGGCAACGTCGGGAGCGTAGATTTCGGGCAGAAGCACTGCGGCGTCGCCATAGATCTCGGGACATTCTGCGCCTGCCGCCAGTACGGCACCGCGGGAGAGCGGGCCGCGAACCGCTGCATAGATCGCCGTGGGACAGAGCGGATCGGTAGCGCGTGGCATGCCCGTCCCCCACAGACGCATACCCGGTCTGGCGAATTTCGCGATACTGCCGATGCAGAGGCCATCGGCCTCCTTACTGGAAACCCAGCGTGGCATCACGCCGAAAGCGTGCCACAATACGTAAGGGGTGAGGATATCGCCAAAATTGCCCGGATAAGGGCTGCGCATCCACCAGATCTTCGGACGATACTGCTCCTCGAGGCCGGCCTGCGCCGCCATGTCCTCGAAGTCGAGAAGCGCGCGGTTGGAATTGAGCATCGGCCTCCATTCCTCGGCCGATTCGGCGAGAAGATCCGCTGCGAGCTTCTCAAATCCTTTCCTGTCGCCTTCCCTGATCAGCGTTGCCAACTTCCGAGAGACCAGCTTGCCCTTGTCGGCCTTTTCCTTCTCCGTCACGCTCCGTCTCCCCAGGCAGCCCGTCGACCCTAATGGCGTGAGCTTATCGTCCCTGCGAAGGCCTGTGTCGAGGGGCCCCATCCGGGCGATCGGCGGGGGCAATCATTTCCAGCCGGCGCCCCTCACCTTGACGCCTGACCCGCCCCGGTGCTTGTGACCGCTCGCCCTCCATTCGTCCGGTCGGTCACGACAGGCGGAATCATAAGAAAACGGGAGACCGGAGTGAAACGCTCGCGCCGCACGAAGATCATCGCCACCCTCGGTCCGGCTTCCGATACGCCGGAGATGATCGAGAAACTGTTCCGCGCCGGTGCGGATGTGTTCCGGCTCAACATGAGCCACCTTCCGCGCGAAAAATTGCCCGAGAAGATCGAGGTGATCCGTACCATCGAGCGCGAGTTGCGCCGGCCCATCGCCGTCCTGGTGGATCTCCAGGGCCCGAAGCTGCGGGTCGCTGCCTTCGCCGAGGGCAGCGCGATCCTCGAGAACGGGGCCTCCTTCGTGCTCGATTCGGATCCGACGCCGGGCGACATCCATCGCGTCTACCTTCCTCACCCCGAGATTCTGTCCGCGCTCGAGCCCGGCCACGTCGTCATCATCGATGACGGAAAGCTGCGCCTCGTCGTGACCGAAGTCTCCGAGGGACGCGCGGTGACGGAGGTCGTCATCGGCGGCAGGATTTCCAACCGCAAGGGCGTGTCCTTGCCCGACACGGTGATCCCGGTCGCGGCCATGACCGAAAAGGACCGCGGCGATCTCGAGGCCGGCCTCAATGCCGGCGCGGACTGGATCGCGGTCTCCTTCGTCCAGCGCCCCGAGGACGTGGCCGAGGTGAAGAAGGTCGCCGCCGGCCGCGCGCTGGTCATGGCCAAGATCGAGAAGCCGCAGGCGCTGACCCGTCTCGACGAGATCATCGAGATCTCCGACGGCATCATGGTGGCGCGTGGTGATCTCGGCGTGGAGATGCCGCTCGAGCAGGTGCCCGGCGTGCAGAAGCGGATCACGCGTGGTGCGCGGCGTCTGGGCAAGCCCGTCGTGGTCGCGACCCAGATGCTGGAATCGATGATCACCGCGCCGGTCCCTACCCGCGCCGAGGTCTCGGACGTGGCGACGGCAGTCTACGAGGGCGCGGATGCGGTGATGCTGTCGGCGGAGAGCGCCTCCGGCGCCTTCCCGATCGAGGCGATCTCAATGATGAGCCGTATCGCCGAGCAGGTGGAGCGCGACGCGCTCTACTGGACGATCCTGACGGCGCAGCGCTCTGAGCCCGATGCCACCGCGTCGGACGCCATTGCGGCGGCGGCGCATCAAATGGTCGGTGCTCTCGGCCTCACCGCCATCATGGCCTGGACGCATTCGGGATCGACGGCCCTGCGTCTCGCCCGCTCGCGGCCCAACGCCACGATCATCGCCCTCACGCCGAAGCGCGAGACCGCCCGGCGGCTGGCCATGTGCTGGGGCACGCACCCGATCGTCACCAACGATGCGAGCGACGTGGACGACATGGCCTTCCGCGCGGCGAAATTCGCCGTTCGCGAACGCTTCGCCGAAATCGGTGACCGGGTCATCGTCGTGGCGGGCGTGCCGTTCGGGACGCCGGGCGCTACCAACCTGGTGCGGATCGCCTTCGTCACCCGCGATCACGCCGCGAGAGCCTGATCGACTGTCAGGGCGCGACGGGTTCAGTTTCCGTCGCGCCGATCTCGGCGGCGAGGCGCTCAATGGCATCCACGAGCGCATTCGTCGCCATATAGGGCACCATGTGGCCGATGCCCGGCAGCAGAACGAGGCGCGCGCCGGGGATAGTCCTGGCCAAAGGCTCCGCATGGCGCGTCGCCGGAACGGCAGCATCCGCATCGCCGGAGACGATCACCGTCGGCACGGCGATCGTACCGTATCGCGGAGCCTGGGCCGCCAAGGCTGCGGGTAGGCCGATCAGGTCTTCGAGATTCGCTAACATCGTCGCGGGGCGCAGCACCAGGGCTGAGCGGCTACGGTCGAGATAATTTCCGGGAAGTTCCTGCGGCCGGAAGGCCGCACGCCCTGCGCGTTCGAGATAATAGAGGCCGAGCGGTGTCGCGACGGTGCGGCTGAGCAGCCAAGCGACCGGGGGCTTCAACGCGACGCGGTAATACCATGGCAGAGGCGCCATGGCCGGAAACGGCATCACAACCGGCGCCACCAGCACGAGGCCGGACACGACCTCCGGATGGTCGAGGGCAATGGCGGTGGCCAGCGCACCGGCCCAGGAATGCCCCATCAGGATCACACGGCCGGTCCCGATACCTTCGATAGCCTGCGCGATGGCGTGTCCCTGTGCCGCCGGACTCGCCATATCGCGGTCGCCGAGGCGGTCGCTCCAGCCGTATCCCGGCCTGTCGAAGGCGATGACGCGAAAACCGCTCTCCGCGAGCCTGCGGCCGACACCTTCCATCGGATCGGCCGCATTGGCCGAAGCCCCGTGCAGGAGCACGATGGTTCCCCTGGAGGAAGGATTCGGACCGGCCTGGATCGTCGCGAGCCGTCCGCCCGCCACTTCCACGGAGGGGCCGAGCGGCGGGAACTTGGTGCCGACCCGCAGGGTGACGATCAAGGTCACGAGAGCGCCGGCCGCGAGCACGCTGACGATCAATCCGAGCATCGCGCCCGCGATCAGGCCGAGCCAGTGCAGAAGAACCATGTCCGGTTACAGGTCCCGTCCGTCGATCTCGGGGACAAGCCGGTCGATGGCGCTCTGGAGCTTCTCCATGCGCGGATAGATGGCGGAGGCGCGTCGGAAAGCGTCGAGGGCACGGCGCTTGTCATCCATCGATAGGTAGATCCGGCCCAGTGCCGCCCAGGCCTCGTAATGTCGTGGTTCCAGCACCAGCGTCCGCTGCAGATCGGCCACGGCATTGGTCTGGTCGGTGAGCAGCCAGAACACCGTGGCCCGCCGGTTCCAGCCCTCCGCCCATTGCGGCTCGAGGGTAGTGGCGCGGTCCATCAACTCGACGGCGAGGGCATAATCGCGGCCCGACATCGCCTGGCGGGCACGTTCGGTGAGGAGATCTGCCGTGGCGCTGCCGGAGCGCCCGAGACGCTGCTCGATCAGGCGGGAGATACCCTTGGCCTCGGCATCGTCCTCGGACGCCTTCAGCCTCGCGTAGAGATCTTCGAGGCTCGGCGCCTGCACCTTCCTGGGTGCATCCTTCTCGGTTTCTCTGACCCGTCCGGTCTCCCGGCCCTGACTCGCTTGAGGCAGAGCGTCGGCGGACGATGCCCCTAATGAAAAAAACGCGGCGCTCAGGAGCGCAGCGTTGAAAAGAATGCCGAGGTGCCGGGACAGCGTCATGAGAGCGAGCTTCCTCGCCCTTCACGCCGCCGTCAACAGGCAGGCTTGACGCGGCTGCCCCGAATTGCCGGGCAGCCCGCAGCCTCAGCCCTGGCGGGCCTTGAAGCGCTTCTGCGTCTTGTTGATGACGTAGACGCGGCCCTTACGGCGCACGAGCTGGTTGTCGCGGTGACGGCCACGGAGGGACTTGAGGGAGTTGCGAATCTTCATCGGTCTCACGTCGGCCGGGTTTGAGCCCGCCGCCTGTCCATAGGGTCTCGGGAACGAGGCACCTCGGTAAGGCGTCCTCGGCGATGGCAGTTCACGCATCGCGGAAAGGCGGTTGCCATATCAGGCTTGAGCGCCTGAAGGCAAGATGCAACCGACCTGCCCATGATGCGGATTCTTCAAACTCTCGCCCCGACGCATGGTCGGGGTCTCCATGCTTCGCCTCTCGGAGCCGTCAACGCTCGCGCCAAGCCTTGGCGATCTGGTCCGTCAGAGGCTTCGTCAGGTAGGAGATGACCGAGCGGTCCCCGAGTTGCATGAACGCTTCCACAGGCATGCCGGGCACGAGCTGGACCTTGCCGAGGCGCTCCACCTGATCCTCCGTCATGCGGATGCGCGCGGTGTAGTAGGTCATGCCGCTCTTCGGGTCCTGCGAGACGTCGGCCGAAACCCGGCTCACGATCCCGTCGATCTCGGGCGTCACCCGCTGGTTGAAGGCCGGGAAACGCAGGACCGCCCGCTGATCCACACGCACGTTGTCGATGTCCTGCGGCTGAATCTTTACTTCGACGATGAGCTTGTCGGCGTCGGGCACGATCAGCATCGCCGGCTCGCTGGGAACCACGAGACCGCCGATCGTGTGCACGGTCAGCTGGTGGACCGTGCCGTTCTGAGGCGAGCGCATGTCGATGCGCTTGAGCTGATCCTCCGCGGCGATGCGCTTCTCGACATATTCCGACCAGCGGCCGCGAATCTCCGCGAGTTCCTTTCCGGTCTCGGTGCGCATGTCCTGATCGATCTGGAAGATCTGCAGTTCGATCTCGGTGATCTTCCCCTTGGCCGATGCGGTGGAGGCGATGAGCTGACCGCGCTCGCCCTGCAGCCGGGCGCCGTCGCGTTCGAGCGCCGTGACGCGCGAGAGCGGCACCAGGTTCTTGCCGTAGAGCTCGCGCACCCCTTTCAGCTCGGTCCCGATCAGCGCCGTTTCCCGCTCCTTGGCGGCGGCCTGTTCGGTGAGACCCTTGATCTCCTCGCCGAGCTGGGAGACGCGCTCGCGCAACTGCGCCTTCTGGCCCTCACGGCCGGCGACGCGGGCTTGGAACAGACGGGTTTCGCTGTCCACCAGATGCGCGACGGACGGATCCTTGGCCTTGCGGGCCAGGAGATCCGCCGGGAAGGTGATCTCGGATGCGCCGTCACGCTCCGCCTCGTCGCGGGCGCGGCGGGCCGCGAATTCGTCGAGCGCCTTCAGGATGATGTCGAGATTGGCGCGGGTCTGGGTCTCGTCGAGGCGGATCAGGATGTCGCCGGCCTTGACCCGTGCGCCCTCCTTCACCCGCAACTCACCGACGACGCCGCCGGTGGGATGCTGGACCTTTTTCACATCCGATTCGACCATGAGCTGGCCCGGAGCGATCACCGCTCCCGAAATCATCGTGAAGGTGGCCCAGCCGCCGATGCCGACGACGAGGACGGCGCCGACACCGATGGCGACGGCAAGGTGGCGGCGGATGGACCCGTTGGCCGTGGGGCGGACCTGGGCGGCGGGAAGTCCGACGGGCGACAGTGCGATGGCCATCACGCGCTCTCCTGAAGGGTGGCGACGTTCGCGCCGGTTCGTTGTGCGGCGACGGGCTCGGCAGCGGGAGCTGGGGTCGACCGAAGGACGCGCTTGAGCACCTCGTCCTTGGGGCCGAAGGCCTGGGCCCGCCCGTCGGCCATCATCAGGATCATGTCGACGGCCGCCAGGGCGCTGGGGCGGTGCGCCACGACGATGCAGATGCCGCCGCGCTGCCGCACACCGACGATGGCCTGGGTCAGGGCGTTCTCGCCCTCCCCGTCGAGATTCGAGTTGGGTTCATCCAGCACTACGAGGAAGGGGTCGCCATAAAGCGCCCTCGCCAGGCCGACACGCTGGCGCTGACCCGCCGACAGGCCGGCGCCGCCCTCCCCGATCCGGGTGTCGTAGCCTTCCG
This sequence comes from Methylobacterium sp. SD274, assembly GCF_017355285.1. NCBI lineage: Bacteria > Pseudomonadati > Pseudomonadota > Alphaproteobacteria > Hyphomicrobiales > Methylobacteriaceae > Methylobacterium > Methylobacterium sp. SD274. The sequence goes on from NZ_JADIJP010000012.1 coordinate 116,997, forward strand.
TGAGGCGCAGGATCATCTCGTGGATGCCCGCCGATTTGGCCGCCGCGATGACGGCGCCCGATTGGGCGTTGGGATCGAACCGCGCGATGTTCTCGGCGATGGTGCCCGCGAACAGCTCCACTTCCTGCGGCAGGAAGCCGATATGCGGTCCGAGATCGGCGCTGGACCATTGGTCGATGGCTGCGCCGTCGATCCTGACTTTGCCGCGAACGGGAGGCCAGACGCCGACGATGGCGCGGACGAGGCTGGACTTACCCGACGCGCTCGGGCCGATGATTCCGAGCCCCTGTCCGCGCTGCAGCGAAAGGCTGACATCCTGGACGACGATGCGCTGGGTGCCGGGCGGTGCGAGGGTGACGTTCTCGGCGACGAGACTCTGCGACGGAGCGGGCAGCGCGTGGGGCTGTTCGGCGGCGGGCAGGCGCGCGAACAGCTCCGAGAGCCGCGCCCAGCTCTGGCGCGCCTGAACGAATCCCTTCCAGTTCGCAATGGCGAGTTCCGCGGGAGCCAGGGCACGGGCGACGAGGATCGACGAGGCGATGATGACGCCGGCCGAAGCCAGATTGTTGATGACGAGCCATGCGCCGAGGGCAAGCACACCCGATTGCAGCGCCATGCGGAACACTTTCGAGCCCGCACCGAAACCGCTGGCGACGTCCGAGACGTTCATCTGCGACTGCATGTAGTCGCGGTTGGCACCACCCCAGCGATCGGCGAAACGTCCCTGCATTCCCATGGCGGCGAGCACCTCGGCATTGCGGCGGCCGGCTTCCGCCAATCCGTTGCGGCGCATGCCGTGGGCGGTGGCGGTCTGCGAGGGCCCGCGCGTCGAGCGATCCGTGGTCAGGGCGAGGACGGCCAGGACCGCCGCGCCCACGAGCGCGGCGACGCCGATGAGCGGGTGGAAGAGGAAGCAGATGAAGACGTAGATCGGCATCCACGGCAGATCGAAGAAGGCCGAGGGGCCCGTGCCGCCGAGGAAGGCACGCAACTGGTCGAGATCGCGCAGGGGCAGCAGCCCGTCGCCCGGGGTGGCACCCTTCAGGGGAGCCCGTACGACGATGTCGAACACCCGCGCGCTGAGGGCTTCGTCCAGAGACGCGCCGACGCGTGCAAGGATACGCGAGCGGATCGTCTCCAGAATGCCCTGAAATCCGTAGAGGACGAGGGCGAGGATCACCAGACCGACCAGTGTCGGCACGCTGCGGCTCGGAATGACGCGGTCGTAGACTTCGAGCATGAAGAACGATCCGGTCAGATATAAAATGTTGACCAAACCGCTCATCACCGCGACGCCGATGAACGCTGTCCGGCAACTTGCCAACGCCGAAATGATCTCGGCCGATTCCCGCCCCTTAGCCACTGCCGCCCCCGCCGTCACGTTCGATTGTCAAGCTTAGTTCGTAGGAAAGTCTGCGATACCGTTTGCGAACGGCGGTCGGACACTCTCTTCCTCTTAGAAGAAAAGTGTGAATTCGAGAACTCGAAAACATGCCCGTGCGGTTGGATTATGACCGCCTGCGTCCGGCGGGCGCTTCTCCAGCAGCGCCTTTGGTAGTCCAATCCAGCCTTTGTGGGGGTGATCAGGTGCATCTTTTGACTGGCGAAGTCCGCGCGCATCTGGGCCAATCCGGCGACGAAAATGTCCGCGATGCCCTATGCTTCGGATTGCGCGACCTCGCGTATCGGCCGCCAAGCACCGCGAGAAATTCCGATTGCCAGTAGATGTCCGTAAACGTTCTCGGCTTATGCCGATGCGAGTAATGGCGAAACGCCGGAGCGTCTTAAGTGCGGTCGGACAAAGAGACGGGCGAGTCGCAGGATCCGGTGCCGCGGCGCGAGGACCGGAACTCAACCAACTGGATCGCGAATATCCGCCTTCCGGACGGTAGCGAAATCCCCTGCACCGTGAAGGACGTCTCCAAATCCGGTGCCAAGCTCGGCATCCCGTCCTACCAAGCTTTGCCGCCTTCCTTTCTGCTCCGCATCATCGGCCGTGACTTCGTCTGCATGGTGAAGCTCGCCTGGAGGCGGGGTGACTATGTCGGCGTCAGGATCGAGCGCGTCGGGAAGGTGGCGCCGTCTCGCGCCAAACAGGTCGCGCAGCTGCCCCCGGCCGTGGAGAGCGCCGTAGAGGAGCCCCCAAACACCGACGAACCGGGCGGCGTCGGCATCCCTTCGCGCAGACGGACCCCCTCCATCTTTTGACGAGGGTCGATGGCGTAGCCTCTGCGCCTCGCGCAGGTCAGGCCCGAAGCAGATCCCTCATACCGGGGGCCTTCTCGCTGCCGGGGAAGATCTTTTCCGACAGGATCTTCTCCTCGAACCCGAACTGATCGATCAGCAGGCCCTTCATCACGGCGCGCAGATCCGTGGTCGGCGCGAGGTCGCGACCTTCGAACAGGGCGCTTTCCTTCAGGCTCGGCCAATCGGCGATCACCCGTCCCCCTGCCACCGCGCCTCCGACGAGGAAGGCCACCGTCGCCGTTCCGTGATCGGTGCCGGAGGAGCCGTTCACATGCACGGTGCGGCCGAATTCCGTGACGATCAGAACGGAGGTCTGTGCCCAGGAGGCGCCGAGTCCCTCCTTGATCGCCGCTATGCCGGCATCGAGGGAGGCCAGGTTCCTGGCAAGACGCCCCTCATAGGGGCCTTGGGACGAGTGTGTGTCCCAACCGTCGAAGTTCATCACGGCAATGCGGGGGCCGGTGACGGGCGCCATGAGCGAGGCCGCAGCGCGGGCGGCCGAGGCGAAGCTGTTGGGGCCCTTCAACGGCTGCTTGCCCATCGCCGCCATGCTCGGATCCGAGGCGATGAAATCGTCGACCTGCACACCCTCGCGCAGGGCATTTGCCAGGGCCTGGTCCTTGTCGTCGTAGAGCGCTTGAAGCCGCATCAGCGTATCGGCCGAGGCGTAGGGCAGAGTCTGAGGCTGCCATGTCTCGACCTGGGCCGGACCACGCAGGATCAGCGGTGTTGTTGCGCTGACGGAAAGGGCCTTGGTCGGCCGCAACTCGATGCCCTTGGCCTTGGGAATGAGGGACAGTGCGCGATTGAGCCAACCGGTATCGACGCCGGAACTGGAGCGCGTCATCCCGTTCTCGAGGACCTCCTGCGCGTCGAAATGCGAGCGGGCGCGGTAGGGGGTAGCGACGGCATGGAACAGCGTGGCCTCGCGCTTGGCATAGAGATCGGCCAGGTTCGGCATGGCCGGATTGAGCGAGAACAGCGGATCGAGCCGGAAGGGCGTGTGCGTCGGGGACAGCTTGAAGCCGGAGCGGATCGAAGCGAATTGCGGATCGCCCACCGGCATCACCGCCGACAGGCCGTCGAGCCCACCGCGCAGCACCACCACGAGGAAGCGCGGGTCGCGGCCGGACGCGGCCCAGACCTTCGGCACATAGGGCCAGGCGAAGAGGGCGCCGGCGCCGAGCAGCAGGTTGCGGCGCGTCGGCAGGTGGGCGTGTTCCTGAGGATTCATGGGGTCATCGCCTCTCGACCGGCTAGCGCCGCTGGAATTCCGGACTGAGCATCAGCAGGGCCAACGCCTGTTCGGGGCTTTCGCCCTGCCTGATCACGCGCCGGGTCTCGTCCGAGAAATAGCCGCCGATCCGGTCGTCCACGAGTTTGCGGATATCGACATGGTTCGCGTTGAACGTCGCGCATTGCTGCGCCCAGTCGATCCGGCTCTTGATGCCATCCGAGGTCGCCCAGGCATCGTCTTCCTCGGCCCATCCCTTGGGTGACGGGGCGGCCAGGAACGGCTGGCCCATCGCGAGAAGCGAGGCTTTCGGCGATGGCCTAACCGGCGCTTGTCCGAGGAGGCGACCGGTCGCGGCGAGGAACTCGATCGGCGAGCGGAGCTTCACGGGAGCGGCGGTCCAGGCCTCGTCGTTTTGGATCAGCGCGGCGGTCACGGCCTTCAGGTCGCCGTCGCTGTCCTGAAAGACCTTGGCGAGATTCTTCTGAAGAGAGTCCGACGCCTTTTCCGATACGAACGCACGCGCCATCCGTCGCGTCACGTAGCGTGCCGTTGATGGGTGGCGGACGAGGTCGGTCAGGACCGCGGGAAACTCCTCCGCTCCCGCTTCCGCGTAACGCTTACCGAGGATGGTCTTCGGCCCTGGTTGATGCTGCCGTTCACGGAACACCACCTCGCCGAAAGTCTCGGATCTTGGGCTGATATCCACGGTCCAGCCCGTGAGGACGGAGGCCAATGCCGTGACGTCGGCCTGACTGTAGCCGCCATCGACGCCCAGTGTGTGGAGTTCGAGCACCTCGCGTCCGAGATTCTCGTTGAGGCCGGATTTCTTGATGCGACCAACCTTGGAATCGGGGCCGATCGAGGATGCGTTGTCGAGATAATAGAGCATGGAGGCGTGCAGGATCGCCGCCTTGGCCATGTCGTGAAAGCGGCCGAGAATGAATGGCCGAATGGCTTCGCGCTGGAACGAACCCGCCGTAAGGCTGGATTTCCCCTTCCCAGCCCCGATGGTGAAGTGATTGGTCCAGTGTAGAAACAGCCGCTCGTGCAGAGGTGCCTTGGTCGCCGCCGCCAGTCTGAGCCAGGTGATCAGCTCATCGGCGTTCTTCGTGATCGACCCCTGAGTGGCCTTGGCCTCGGAGTCGTTCTCCATCATGCCGCCACCCATTGATGGCTCTGCGCCGGGTGCCATCGCCATGGCACCATCTTGCATATTGCTGCCTAGCTTGACCTTGGCACCGTCCGCATCCGCCATCGCTTCGCGGCGCTGCTTCGCGAGCTGACGACGATGCATCATTGCCTGCAGCTGATCGGTCGTTGACATCAGTTTGGCTTCGGGCGCCGTCACCGACATGTCGAGCTGAGCGCGAACGTAGCCGCGCGGATCGTCGAGGGCGCGTAGATCGATGGCGCTGCATCCGAGGCCGAACCGTCCGACCGCATTCGAGAATGCCAAGTTTCGGCTCATCATTATCTCCGGCATCCGGCACGGTGGCCGAGATGCCCGGCACCGAATGAAAGCGCTCGCCTTACACTCTTTGTCTGAGGCGGTTCTGTGACCGGGACGGCGGCTCACGCAAGCGTGACAGTGGCTGGCATGAGACAACTGCCATTCACTGCCTGGGGCGCGATGGACGCGGAAGCCTCGACGTATGAGCAAGTCGTGCGTTCACGACGGAGGGGCTGCCAGAACGAGAAAAAGCCCCGTTTCCGGGGCTTGTGTTCTCTCGTCCATCTCGCCCGAAGGGAAATGGTGGGCGCGACAGGGATCGAACCTGTGACCCCTACCATGTCAAGGTAGTGCTCTCCCGCTGAGCTACGCGCCCCGGCTGAAGCGTTTCCGCTGCAGCGAGGAGCGGCGTATAGCTTTCGGCTGGAACGGGCGTCAAGGGCCTTTTCGCGGAAAGCAGGCGTTCCTTCGATCCGGGCCGCGTTTTCTTCGATGGGACCACCCTATCCCATCGAGCTCTAGGTGAGGCATTTATATTGCGGCGCAGCATAGAGATGCTTGAATGAATATCGTGACGGAGCGTAAGTGGATTTTTATTCCAGGCATTATCAATAAGAGGAATGGAAAAATCGACACCTTCATGACAATCCAAGGATATGCTATAAATCACCTTTTACTATACTATCACAAATATGACAGGCGTATTAGCATTGGGGATTTTCTGATGCATAGATTGTTGAGTTATGTAAATTAAGTCACGTTTGTTACTAAGTGTCGATTTTTTATTGTAGTAATACAATAATAATTCTGGAAACCGATGGCGCGGTGCGTTAATAATGTTTGATATTATGCCGATGCGGGATAGGTTTGTACAGTTTCAGACGTGCCGTTGAAGTAGCGGCCTATATTGAATGCTGCCGTAATCATGACTGTGTGATTTTTATCAGCCCGTGAAACTATCCGTATCTCGAAATCCCCTCTGTCTCTTTGCTGCAGCAAAGCTGCCATGGGTTGGACACGGTTCCGGCTGCATATTATGCATCCTCACGTCGGTTGTCCGCTGCAGGTGCGAGACGGCGATGTCCTCGATCAAGAGCGTGTGCGAACCGAACGTGATCAAGCGTACAGACATAGCGATCGTCGGCCGTTCGTGCCGGTTGCCCGGCGCTGCAAGCGTCGATGGCCTGTGGCAGCTTCTGAGCGAGGGCCGCTGCGCCGTCGGGCGTATCCCTGACGATCGCTGGTCGTTGGAGCGGTTCGGCCATCCACGCGCGCAGGAGCGCGGTAAGAGTTACACATGGTCGGCAGGCGTTCTGGACGACATCTGGTCGTTCGATCCCGGCGTCTTCGGCATTTCGCCCCGCGAAGCCGAGCAGATGGACCCGCAGCAGCGGCTCCTCCTCGAACTGACCTGGGAGGCCCTGGAGGATGCGGGCCTGCGTCCCTCCGCCGTGGCCGGATCGCAGATTGGGGTGTTCGTCGGCGCCTCGTCCCTCGACTACGGAAACCTGCGCGTCCTCGATACCTCATCGGGTGATGCCTATGCGGCGACCGGCAACACGCTCTCGATCCTGTCCAACCGGATTTCCTACATCTACGACCTGAAGGGGCCGAGCTTCACCGTCGATACCGCTTGCTCCTCTTCGCTCGTAGCGCTCGATGCCGCCGTCGCGGCGATCGCCAGTGGCCGGATCGACACTGCGGTCGTGGCGGGCGTGAACCTGCTCGCCAGCCCCTTCAACTTCATCTGCTTTTCCAACGCGCAGATGCTGTCGCGGACCGGGCTGTGCCAAGCCTTCTCGGCCAATGCCGATGGCTATGTCCGGTCCGAGGGCGGCGTCGTTCTCGTCCTGAAATCGGCGCGGGCCGCTTCGGGCGACGGCGATACCGTGCGTGGCGTCATTGCTGCGAGCGGCGTGAATTCCGACGGCCGGACCACCGGCATCTCCCTGCCTTCCGGCTACGCACAGGGCGCGCTGCTCGAACAGGTCTATCGCGAGGCCGAGATCGATTTCGATGCGGTCGCGTTCGTGGAAGCGCACGGCACCGGCACGGCGGTGGGCGACCCGATCGAGGCCGGCGCCATCGGTGGGAAGATCGGCCGGCCCCGCAAGGAGCCGCTGCCGATCGGCTCGATCAAGAGCAATATCGGACATACCGAGCCGGTCTCGGGCCTCGCCGGTCTTCTGAAGGCAAGTCTCGCCCTCGAGCACGATCTGCTGCCGCCCTCGCTGCATGCGACCGTTCTCAATCCCGACATTCCCTTCACCAAGCTCAATCTCTCGGTGGTCACCGCGCCGCTGGCGATCCCGCGTGGCCGGGGTGAGCGTTTCGCCGGCGTCAACTCCTTCGGCTTCGGCGGCACAAACGCCCACATCGTCCTCACCGACGGCGCGCCGGCCTCGGCCTCGAGCGATGCCGGGCGCGGGCCAGAATTGCTACTTCTCTCTGCCCAGAGCCGCGCCGCGCTGAACGAACTCGCTCTCGACTACGCCGATCGGTTCGAACGCGCAGATTCCGCCGAGACCGTGCGGATCGCCGCCGCCGCCGCTCATCGCCGCGAGCGATTGTCGACCCGCCTCGCCATGCCCATGGACGCAGACCTGCCCGCCACGTTGCGCGCGGTCGCCGATGCCGAGGAGACCGACATCGCCCGGGTCGGCACCGCCGTCGACCGTAGCGCCGAGATCGCGTTCGTCTATTCCGGCAATGGCAGCCAATGGGTCGGGATGGGCCGGGAGGCCTATGACCGCAACGCCATCTACCGGTCGGCCTTCGACCGGATCGACGTCCTGTTCGCCGAGATCTCGGGCTGGTCGCTGAAGGAAGCCCTGTTCGCCGAGGATCTGGCCGAGCGCATGGTCCTCACGCGGGTCTCGCAGCCGCTGATCTTCGCCATTTCCAGCGCTTCGACCACGGCCCTGAAGGCCGCCGGTCTCGTCCCGTCCTACGTGCTCGGCCACAGCGTGGGTGAGATTGCGGCGGCCGAGGGAGCCGGCATCCTGAGCCTGGAACAGGCGGTGAAGGTCATCTTCTACCGCAGCCAGCATCAGGAGACGACGCGCGGCCTCGGCACCATGGCGGTGCTGCTGGCACCCGTGGAGGAGATCGAGATCTTCCTCGAGGATTATCCGAGCCTCGACATCGCCGCCTATAACAGCCCGAAGGCCGTCACCGTGGCGGGCCCGGTCGCCGATATCGACGCGGCCATGAAGGCGCTGGCGCGCAAGCGCCGCCGTGGTCGCAAGCTCGACCTCGCCTACCCCTTCCACGGCCGGCTGATGAACCCGACCGAGAAGCCGCTGCTGCGCGATCTCGCAGGATTGAAGCCGCATCCCGGCACGATTCCCATGGTCTCCACCGTGACCGGGGCCGTGCTGCAGGGCGGGGAGTTCGACGCCGGCTATTGGTGGCGCAACATCCGCGAGCCGGTGCGCTTCTGCGAGGCTGTCCAGGAAGCGACCCGCAAGGGCGCCCGCATCTTCGTCGAGGTCGGCCCAAGGGCGACCCTGCTTCCGCATATCGGCGATTGCATCGAGCCCCTCGGCATCGAGAATGCCACGGTCGGCGTCCTCACCAACAAACCCGTTGGCAGTGACCCCTTCGCCCGCGCCCTGGCCTCGGCCCTCGTCCACGGTGCCGCCGTCGACGAGGCGGCGGTCTTCGGCGAGAACCCGAAGGGCGATGTCGCGCTTCCGACTTATCCCTGGCAGCGTCGGCCGTTCCGGCTGTCGGAGACCTCGGAAGGCGTGGGCGCCGCGACGGCCCGCGCCTATCATCCGCTCTACGGATCGCGCCTTTCGGCCGACGGGCTCGAGTGGAACGGCCATCTCGACATCGCTACGGTGCCGGAACTCGATGACCACCGTATCGACGGCCAAGCGATCCTGCCCGGTGCGGCCTTCATCGAGATGGCTTTGGGTGTCGCCCGCGAGGCGATGCGCAGCGACGACGTCGTCCTCGCCGAGTTCGAAATCCAGTCGCCGATGGTCTTCGGTGAGGACGCCCTCCGCGAAGTCGCCGTGCGGCTCTCGGGCAGCGGCAACCAGATCCAGATCCTCAGCCGGCCTCGGCTGACCCAGGCGGGCTGGCAGTTGCACGCCTCCGCCAAGATCGTGGACGGCACCTTCGCGGCACGTCCCCGGCAGGACATCATCATCCCGGCCGAGAACGCCGTCGAGGGAGAGGGGCTGTATCGTCTCGCAGCCGCCTCAGGTCTCGATTTCGGGCCGAGCTTCCGCCAAGTGGCCCTCAGCGCCCGTGTGGACGAGACCGTGATCGTCTCCGAACTCAAGCCGGCGGAGCCGGATCCGCGCTTCGGCCTCGTGCCGGCGCGGCTCGATGCCTGTTTCCACGGCCTGATCCTGCTCTTCGCCGACCTGTTGGGCGAGGGATCGACCAAGGCCTATGTACCGGTGCGTTTCGGCGAGATCCGGCTGATTCGGCCCGGTGCCGTCATCGCCCGGGCGATGATCCGCACGCGGCGCTGCAACGAGCGCAGCATTCTCGCTGACTTCACCCTGGTGGATGAGGCCGGCGACGTCATCGCGACCCTGCGGGAAGGCCGGTTCCAGGCCTTGCGCGCCAAGTCCGGCCAGGATCTCGCCGCTTATGCCATCGCGCAGAGGTCGGAACTCGCCACGGAGCCGACCGCGATCCCCCTCGATCGCCGCGCCCGCATCGCCGATGCGGTCCGTCCGGGCATCAAGGCGGCTCTCGCGCCCGCCGATGCTGCACTCTCGCCGGGCCATCTTCTCCTCGAAGGCTGGGCCACCTCCCTCGCCTACCGCATGGCCGAAGGGCTGCAGCGCTCGGGCACCGTCGCCATCGACGATCGTGTGCCGGAATCGATGCGGCCCTGGCTGCTGAACGCCCTCTACGCCCTCGAGAGCAGCGGGCTCGCCACCCTCGACGGAACGCGTTGGACTCTGCGCAAGGACGTGACCCTGCCCGCCCCCGACGAGATCATGCGTTGGATCGCGGCCGACCATCCCGAATTGTCCGCCGAACTGGTGCTCACGGCGGATCTCGGCGCCGTCGTCTCCCGCCTCCTCGACGGTGATCTCGCGAGCCAGCCCACCCTGTCGCAGAACGCTCTCGACGCCTTCGTCCTGCGCAGCGCCAGCGCACGCGCATCCTCGGATGTGATCGCCGGTATCCTCGACGGCGCCCGCGCCGACCTTCCGACGGACCGATCCCTGCGCCTGCTTCAGCTCGGGTTCGGGCCGCTCTCGGCCCAGGCGGCCGCCATCGCCGATGGAATCGCCGCGCACCTTACGGTGTTCGAGACCGATCGCCGCCTCGCCGAGCGCGCCCGCCTCGCCCTGCCGCGCGGCGTCACCGTGATCGAGGACGAAGCCGACCTGACGGAAGGCGGCTTCGACGCGATCCTGGCAAGCAACGTCCTGCACCGGACCGAGCGCGGCCTTCTCGGCAAGATCGCCGACGCCCTCGCCACGGGTGGGTTCCTGCTGGCGGTGGAGCCGGGCGCTTCGCTCTTCCGCGACCTCGTCTTCGGTCTGCTGCCCGATTGGTTCGAGAGTCTGGACGGGATGCCCCTGGGACGCCTCGACGACATCACCGGCTGGCAGCGTTCGCTCAGCGATACCGGTCTCGTCCGCGTCGCCGTCGACCGGGCGGTCTCGGCCAATGGCGACGATCTTCTCTTCCTCGCCGAGGCACCGGTACGGGCAAAGGCCTCCACCGGCCAGACCTTCACCTTCATCATCGGGTCGCAGGATTCCTTCGCGGCGGAAACCGCCTCGTCGCTGGCGACGCTCCTCGTCGCCGCCGGTGTCCATGTCTCGATCATCCTCGATTCCGAGCAATCGCTGCTCGAACTCGAACGCGAGACCCCCGATACGGTGGTGTTCCTCGCCGGAGCCTTCGACACCAAGGGCGACGCCGCCGACCGGCTGCGCGAACGCTGCCTCGGTCTCAAGCGCTGCGTCGAACATCTCGGGACCCGTCAGACCCGTCTCTGGGTCATCTGTCCGGGCGCGACGCGTCATGACGGAGACGCCGACGGAGCGGTGGAAGCGGGCCTCTGGGCCTTCACCCGCACCCTCGCCAACGAGGTCGCCACCCTCGACATTCGCCGCATCGATCTCACCGCGGCGATGCCGAGTAAGCAGGCATCAGAGCGCCTGCGTGACGTGATCCTGTCCGGTACGACCGAGACGGAGATCATCCTCGACGCGGACGCCACCCGCGTGATCCGGTTCGCGCCAGGGCAGCTTTCGCGCCGTCCCGCCTCCGATGCCGTAGCGGCTCCAGCCGCGCAGCTGGAACGCAGCGTCACCGGCGGACTCAACGACATGCGTTGGGGACCGGCCGAGCGGCGCACGCCCGGACGCGGCGAGGTCGAGATCGCCGTGGAGGCCACGGGCCTCAACTTCCGCGACGTGCTCTGGGCCCTGTCGATGCTCCCGGAAGAGATCCTGGAGGATGGCTTCGCCGGTCCGCGTCTCGGCCTCGAAGTCGCCGGTCGCGTCGTCTCGGTCGGCAAGGGCGTCGCTGCCTTCAAGGTGGGCGACCCTGTCGTCGCCTTCGCACAATCGGGCTTCTCGACCCATATCGTGGTGCCCGAGCTCGTGGTGGCACCGAGCCCGCCCGGCCTCGACCCGCAGGCGGCGGCCACCGTGCCGGTCGCCTTCCTCACCGCTTATTACAGCCTCGTCAGCTGCGCCCGGCTGCGACGCGGCGAATGGGTGCTGGTCCATGGTGGTGCCGGTGGCGTCGGGCTCGCCGCCCTGCAGATCGCCAAGCTGAAGGGAGCCCGCGTCATCGCCACCGCCGGGTCGCGCGAGAAGCGTGCGCTGGTGAAGGCTCTCGGGGCCGAGCACGTCCTCGATTCCCGCTCCCTCGCCTTCGTCGACGAAGTCCGCCGCATCACGGGCGACGGCGTCGGCATCGTGGTGAACAGCCTGTTCGGCGAAGCGATGGAACGCAGCCTGAACTGCCTGAAGCCGTTCGGTCGCTTCATCGAGCTGGGCAAGCGCGACTATGTCGCCAACACCCATATCGGCCTGCGCCCGTTCCGCCGGAACCTCTCCTATTTCGGCGTCGATCTCGATCAGGTGCTCCAGCACCAGGGCGAGGACGGGGCGCGTCTGTTCCGAGAGGTGATGGCCCTGTTCACGGAAGGCGGCCTCAAGCCCCTGCCGTTCCAGCCCTTCACCGCCGACGAGGTCTCGGACGCGTTCCGGCTGATGCAGCAATCCGGGCATGTGGGGAAGATCGTTATCGCCCCGCCGAAGCCGGGCAGCATCGTGGTCGAGCGCAAGTCCGATTTCCGGGTCTCGTCGGAAGGCGTCCACCTCATCACCGGAGGGCTCGGCGGCTTCGGCATCGAGGCGGCCCGGTGGCTTGCCGACCGGGGAGCCCGTCACCTGGTTCTGGTCGGCCGAAAGGGCGCCTCGAGCCCTGAGGCCAAGCAGGTGGTGGCCGATCTGGCGGTCCGTGGCGTCAGCGTCGCTGCGATGGCCTGCGACATCACCAGTCGCGAGGCGGTGGACGATCTCCTTGCCGAGGTCGAGGGCGATGGCCGCAGGCTCGCGGGCGTGATCCATGGGGCGATGGTGCTGCAGGACGGCCTCATCGCCAATCTCGACGCGGCCGCCCTCGACGCGGTCATCCGACCGAAGGTCGTCGGCGCCGAGCATCTGGATGCCGCCACCCGCGAGCGGCAGCTCGACTACTTCGTGCTGTTCTCCTCGGCCACGACCTTCATCGGAAATCCGGGACAGGGTGCCTACGTCGCCGCCAACGGTTTCATGGAAGGGCTCGCCCGCCGTCGCAAGGCGCTGGGACTGCCCGCCCTCGCGGTCGCCTGGGGCGCGATCGGCGATGTCGGCGTACTGGCGCGCAACCGCGCGGTGATGGAGACCCTGGCTGGCCGCGTCGGCGTGACGCCGATGGATGCCCGCCGCTCCCTCGACCTCATGGCCGAGGCCCTGGAAGGGCAAGGCTCGTCACCCGACGATGCCGTCCTGGCCATTGCCTCGATGCATTGGGGCAAGGCGCGCGAACGTCTCGCGACCATGCGCTCGCCGAGCTACGGCGATCTCGGTTCCGACCAGCAGGCGGAATCCGGCACCGTGACCGCCATCGATATCGGTGGTTTGCTCAAGAGCCTGGACCTCGATGCGGTGCGCAAGACCGTGTCCGATGCCATCGTAGAGGACATTGCCCGCATCCTGCGTCTGCCCAAGGACGATATCAGCCGTGTCCGCCACCTCTCCGAGATCGGCCTCGACTCGCTGATGGGTGTGGAACTGGGCGCCAGCCTGCAGGAGCGCTTCGCCCTCGATGCGCCGCCTTCGGGTATCTCCTCGGGCCTGACCGTCGTCGAACTGGCCGAAACGCTGATCCAGTCCGTGGCGGCGCCGGTCGATGAGGCCTCGGCGGCGGTGATGAGCCTCGCCCAGCGCCATGCCAGCGAAGGCGTGGATGTCCGCACACTCGAGCCGTTCCACGAGCTCGTCGAGCAGAACAGTCTCCAGATCAAAGAAATTCTGCCATGATCCGCGCGGCCGGCCGAAAGGCCGGTCGCGTTCGGCGGCATCGGTCAATCGGAAGATTCAACACGCATGAGTAATCCAGCCCGCCCCGACGGCGGCCGCGCGGCGCTCGCGGGCTTCGTCACCAACCGGCTCGGCCGCAATGCCAACCGGCAGGCCCCGCCCCGCCCCGAGGCGAAGGCCACGGACGCATCGGTACAGAAATTCGAGACCCTGCCGGGCTACCGCGAGTTGCGGCTGCAGCGCTCGGCCGCCGACCTGATCGGCCTCGGCAACCCGTTCTTCCGGGTCCACGAGACCAGGGCGGGCGCCACGACGCGTATCGCCGGCAAGGGCTTCGTCAATTTCTCGTCCTACGATTATCTCGGGCTCAACGGACATCCCGACGTCAGCGAGGCGGCGCGCAGGGCCATCGACGAGTTCGGCACCTCGGCCTCCGCGAGCCGGATCGTTGCCGGCGAGCGCCCAGGCCATATCCGCCTCGAACAGGCGCTGGCCGATCATTACGAGACCGAAGCCTGCGTCGTGATGGTGAGCGGCCATGCCACCAACGTCACCACGATCGGCGCCTTGCTGGAACCCGGCGACGTGATCTTCCACGATGCGCTGAGCCATAACAGCATCGTCACCGGGGCCCAGCTCTCGGGAGCCCAGCGTCGCTCCTTCGCCCATAACGATCTCAACGCCCTGGAGACCCTGCTCGGCGCCACGCGCCACGAGCATCGCCGCGCACTGATCGTGGTCGAAGGCCTCTACAGCATGGACGGGGATGCGCCGGACCTCGCCGGCCTCGTCGCCCTGAAACAGCGCTACGATGCCTGGCTGATGGTGGACGATGCACACGGGCTCGGCGTCCTCGGCCGTACGGGAACCGGGCTCGCCGAGCATTGCGACGTGGATCCGCGCCTCGTCGATATCTGGATGGGCACGCTCTCGAAGACCCTGTCGTCCTGCGGCGGCTACATCGCCGGCCCGGCGGCCCTGATCGAGTACCTGAAATGCACGGCCGGGGGCTTCATCTACAGCGTCGGCCTGTCCCCGCCGCTGGCCGCCGCCGCCGAGGCGTCCCTTGCCCTGATGCAGGCCGAGCCGCACCGGGTCGAGCGACTGCGCCAGAACGGCCACCTGTTCCTGTCATGCGCCAAGAAGCATGGGCTCGATACCGGAACGAGCCTCGGCCTCGCCGTGATTCCCGTCATTGTCGGCGATTCGCTGAAATCGGTCACCTTGTCGGACCGCCTGTACAAGCGCGGCATCAACGTGCAGCCGATCATCCATCCGGCGGTGCCCGAGCGCTCTTCGCGCCTGCGCTTCTTCATCACCTCCGAACACACGCCGGAGCAGATCCGCGAGACAGTGACGGCCGTGGCCGAGGAACTCGCGGAGATCGAGAAGGGCGGCTCCCTCATCGAGCAGCTGATGGCCAAGCGCGGCAAGCCCTGAGAGCACCCTGCCCGGCTCCGCCGTGCAGACGGCGCGGCATCGCCCGCGACGGGTGTGATCCTGAGGCCGGCACCATCGGCCGGATGGCGCGACCCCGAAGCCGGGGCCGCCGCTTCGCGGGGGGGCGCCCGTAACGGTCGAGCGATCCGCCGATCCGCGATTACAGGCCTTCCCCTTCAGAAGGCACCGCCAACGCGGACGCCGGTCGTGATCGGCTGGGACGCGGCGGCGAAGACTGAGAGAACCTTCTTGATCTCGGTGAACGGCGCGTTCGAGACGTAGACCATATCGCGGTTGCGCATGCGGAAGGCCTGGGTGAGGAACAGGCTGTTCGGGTCGCGCATGTCGAACCGATAGACCACAGGGACGAGCGGCGTACCGAGAAGGGGGCTTCCGGGCTTCAGGCGACGGACCACCGGCGCCGGCTCGAAGCGGAACAGGAACGTGCCGGTCGGGTCGGCATCGGCATCGCTCTGGCCGCGCGCCTTGGCCAGCGCCTGCGCCAAAGTGATGCCCTCGGCCTGGAACGGGATTTCATTCGACGAGCCCAGGGCCCCGATGGCCAGGAAGGTCTGGGGATCGCGCACCAGGGTGAGGTTGTCGTTGGGGCGCAGGTAGATGTTCTCTTTGGGGTTCGACACCACCGTCGTCAGCGGCACCGTTGCCGTCCTGCCGTTGCGCGACAGACGCACGAAGGTTTCGCTGACCGGGGCTTTCACACCACCGGCGGTGGCGATGACGTCGAGGATGCGATCGCCCTGGGTGCCGAGCGGGACGCGGGCACCCCCCACCGCCTCGCCGCCTACCGTGACGGATTGCGAGACCGGGCGGCTCACGGTGACGATCACCTGAGGCTGGATCGCCTTGCCGGCGAGCTCGGTCTCGATCAGCGACTGGACGTCCTGGGCGCGGCGCCCCGCGACCTTGATCCGGCCGGCATAGGGGACCGAGATCGCGCCATCGCGTGAGACGACCTGCTCGGGCAGCTGCGCCGCCTTCGAGCCGGCGGACATCGAGTTGACCGTGAGCGGTCCGGAATAGAGGCCACCCGATCCGGCTTCGAACACCGAGACGGCCACGGCGTCGCCAATGCCGATCACCGCTTCCGAGGGCATGCGTCCATCCCCGAACGAGGAGAGCAGGCTGTCGAGGGGTCGTCCGCGCAGGGCCTCCACCACCGCGGCGTTCACGTCGATGAACTCGTAGCGGGCGAACGTCCCCTCGCTCGTCGTTTGATCCGCGCCGTCCACCACGGCCGAGGTCGACGGACCGGCGGCGGGCAGGAAGGCGTTGCAGCCGGACACCGTGACGGCGATGGCAATGGCCAGGGTGGCTTTGGGAAACATCGAACTCTCCTAGACCCGCCCCCGCGACGAGTGCCTTGTCAGATCACGTGTCGGGTCGGCGGATACGCACCGTCCGTCATCTCCAGTCTCGCTGGCTGGCCACGTGGGCCTGTGCGAGAGCGGACCTTTCGAACGGTCCACCATTCATAGCGTCAAAACTCTTCGATCGTTTAACGATCGCTCTACTATCGCATGGTCGAGCCGATGCGCGGTCTCGCGTCGGTCACGTTCGTGTCAGTACGATGGTGAGGCGATAGCCGATCCGGCCTCGTCTGCCGAGCGCTCCCCGATGCGGAATCGGAGGAAACGACCGAGTCCGTCAGCGCTCATATCGATGCGCTGCGGCGTTTCCCTGAACGCTCCGAAGCCGAAGATCGCGTAATCGGTAGCTGTATCGCCGAAGCCGGGCGTGCAGGTCGGCAGGGATGGGGCGTGATCGCCATAGACGCACAGGATCGCATCGCGCCCTTCTAGACCTTCGATCAAGGTCTCGACGGCCCGGCCGGTATGGGCCACGTGGTGGAGATACTGGTCCAGCGGCTCGGTGATGCCGTCGAGCCGCCCGGGTTTCCACGGCCCATGGTTCTCCATGGTCACGGCGAAAACGAAGACGGGCTCTTGCACCGCATCGACCTCCGCCAGGATGCGGGCCATGACGGCCTCATCGGCGATATAGGGCCCGATTCTCGCGGCCCCGATGAAATCATCCTCCATCACCAGCCGGGTGAAACCGAACCGCCGCATCACCTCGGCGCGCTGGAAGAAGTCGCGGTGGAAGGGATGCACGAACACGGTGGCGTACCCTGCCCCCGATGCAAGCCGGGCAAGGCTCGTCGGTTCGTCGCCACCGCCGCTGAGATAGGGATCGTAGCGCCCGAACCCGAGGCTTTCCGGTTCTCGTCCGGTGAGGAGGGCGTGCTCCGTCCGCATCGTGTAGGCACCGTGGGCCGGGACCGTCAGCCGGCCATAGCGCGAGGCACGGTGGCGGATCGTCTCCATCAATGGCAGATCCGGACCGCCGAGCCGGGCTGGATCGACGAAGGATTCGAGCTGGACGACGACAATGACCGGTGCCGGAGCGGCCGGTCCGGGCGCAGCGGTATCGTCCGGTTCGGGAGCCGGCACGTCGCTCGTCCAGCGCAGGGTATAGGCGATGATCGTGGCCGGCAGCCCGTAGCGGGCGCAATCCGCGTCGAGATCGGGTCGGGGAAACCGGGTCGCGAGCCATGGCGCCGCCATTCCTGTGGCGAGGCCGGAGGCCAATCCGACCAGGAGGCAGGGCAGACCGATAAGCGAGACGACGGCGACGCTCGGCTCTTCAGGCAGCGCGCTGGGCTCGATCCAGTACCACAGGGCGACGACGGCGAGGCTTGCCCCGAGGGGGATAGCCATGCGCGGGTCGGTGATCGGTCTCGTATAATAGAGGTCCGGATGGCGAGGCACCTGGCGCAACAGGGCGAAATCGCTGAAGACCAGCGGCTCGCCGATCACCGCCTGCTTCAACCGGCTGACCACGACCAGGATCGCGACGGTGAGCAGGCAGGAAAAGGCTGCGAGCCAGGGGCGCCAGGAGAAGCAGAACCAGAATATCGTCAGGAGCGCATAGCCGCCAAGTCGTACGGCCAGCTCGCTGGGGCGTCTGCCGATGGGCCGCCGGCCCGCACCATCCCACGCCTCGATGGCGAGGGAGCCGATCAACGCCAGGGTGAGAGCGGCGAGCAGAGTCATCACTTGTCGCCGCCTCGTCCGATCCCCCGCCGCGCCCGGATCAGGCGGACGATGGGGTTCAGAACAGCGTAGCGTAGGCGCATGACGGTCTGTGCCCTGCGGCTGAGGGCGAGCTTCGAGGGGGGAGCGGCCTCTCGGCTCTGGCTCAGCCGCTCGAGGAGTTGCTCGGGCGTGCACGGCTTCATCGCCACGGGATCGAGATAGAGCGGGTAGACGAGAAGCGCTCCTGCGACGAGTTCGTCGAGGGCGAGCCGCCGCCCCCTGTCGGCGCCCGGTGCGAGATCCTCGGTGAGCCCCCAGCCGGCATAGAAGGGCCGGCCATGGACCGCCACGCTCAAGCCCCGGATCAGGGCCTCGAATCCGGCAAGCGAGGTCATCGTCTCCACATGGTGCGCCCGGTCGAGGAGGTCGACGATGGAGAGCCCCGCCACGATCCTGTCGGCCACGGCCAGAACCTCGGCCTCCGGGATCGCGCCCGGCCGGAAGCCGGCCTCCACGTCAGGATGCGGTTTATAGAGCAGGAATGCCCCCGGATTACGGCTGCGGGCCGCGCGCAGGAGTTCGAGATTCGAGCGGACATGCGGTGAGCCGTGGCGCACCGAGGCATCGTCCTCGACCTGCCCCGGCACCAGCACGATGCGCCGATCCTCGGGCCAACCCGATGCATCTCCGGCGAGCCCGACATTGTATTTCGTCAGGCGCCGTTCCACCACGAGCCGGCGCAGGAGCGAGGCCCTGGCCACGAGCTCGGGCGAGAAATCCGCGTTCTTCAGGATGCGAGCGAGGCGGCTTTCGGTGCGGGGGTCGTAATAGATGCCGCTGTCATCCACGACGATAGAAGCGCCCGGCTGTAGGCTCGCTCCAAGCCCCACCGACCGCAGGAATCCGTCCTCGATCCGGGCCAGGGGAATACCGTGCTCCGCGCAGAGCGACGGCAAATGTGCCGGCATCCGCGTCGCCCAGGCGAGGATGCGGGCCTTTCCGGCTTGTCCCCTGCTCCTCGCCTTCGCCACCGCCTCCTCGGCATTCATGGCGTAAACGGGCTTACCCGCCGGTCCGCCGACGAAGACATCGAGGGCCGGCCGCTTCCAGCGCGAGATTCCGACGAGGACGGTGAGGCTCTCGTTGTCGCGGAACCGGCGCTCCAGCCAGGCCACCCGATCGCGGCATTCGTCGAGGGTGATCGGCTGCCGAGTCCAAGGGTCGAACGCGTGGATCCCGGCCTCGCCGCCGAACGGAACTCCGTCAAAGGTGAAGCGCAGGCTGGACAGACCCCTTTCGGGAGAATCGTAGGGGCTGAGCAGAGGCCCCGGTTCGACGGTAAGGACCCGGCGACCCGCCATTTGCAGGCACCGCCCGGCAAGCCCGCGCCGTCCCCAGATCACACCGATGGCGCCCGGAGCCCAGGCTTGAGCGAAGACGAGACCGGTCACGGATTCGATCTCGACTCGCAGAGCCCGAATCGGCCGGCTCGTGGCAAGCAGCGGCCGGGGCACCGACGAGGCGGCCGGGGGGAAAGGTGGCGAAAGCTCGGGCAATGGTTATGGCGGATCCGGTTATGCGGGGCCGCAGGCATACGACGATCCGCGCCGTCACGCGATGCGATCTCGTGGGAGAACGGGCAATCGGAGCGTTCGAGTTCGGGATCTCAAAGGCGTCGCCAGCGCGTCATGTTGCAGACACATCACGCGGCCAGGAATTCCGTTAAGGACCCCGTGCTACCCAATTGCCGCAATGCACCATCCGTGCGATCAGGGCTCTCACGTGCCCATTCGACACGCCCTCGCCGGGCGCAGGAGCAAGCACTTCCGCATGTTGCCGACACGCGTAGACACGACACGCGAGAGGCCAGCGACCTTCCTGTTTCTGCAGGGGATCGCGTCGCCCTTCTTTGCGGATCTCGGCCAAGCGCTCCTCAAGCGCGGCCATCGGGTTCGACGTATCAACTTTTCATCGGGCGACTGGCTGTTCTGGCGCCTCGGCTCCGACAATTATCGCGGCCCTCGCGACGGCTGGGACGCCTATATCGCCGGCTATATCGTCGAGCACGGCGTGACCGATATCGTCCTGTTCGGCGATTGCCGGCCCTATCACGTCGCGGCGCGAGAGGCCGCAAGCCCCCTCGGCGTTCGTATCCACGTGTTCGAGGAAGGCTATCTGCGGCCGAACTGGGTCACGTGCGAACTCGGCGGTGTCAACGGCCATTCCTCGCTGCCTCGCTGTCCCGATGAGATCCGCGCCATCGCCCGGCGCCTGCCGCTGGCCGGCCGCGCTATGCCGGCGAGCGGTGACATGGCCCGGCGCAGCCTGTGGGATGTGGCCTACAACGTCGCCAATATCGGCTTTCCCTATTTCTTCCCGCATTTCCGCAGCCACCGGCCGATTCACATCGCGGCGGAATATGTCGGTTGGATCAAGAAGTTCGCCGGCCGGGCCAGTACACGCCGCCAGGCGCGGGAACTCAATGAGATCTATCTGGCGCGCAAGCACGAGTATTTCCTGCTGCCATTGCAGCTCGACAGCGATTACCAGATTCGCATCCACTCGCCCTTTCTGGGGGTCGAAGGGTTCATGGACCGGGCCATCGCGTCCTTTGCCGCCCATGCCAACACCGCCGCGCGCCTACTGATCAAGCTTCACCCCCTCGACAGCGGGCTGGTCAATTGGCGCAAACACGCCAGGAACTCCGCCCGGCGTCATGGCGTGGAAGACCGGCTCGATTTCATCGATGGCGGCGACCTCCCGAACCTCATCGCCGGCAGCCGAGGCGTCGTCTTGGTGAACAGCACGGTGGGGATGCTGTCCCTGGAGCTCGGCCGTCCGACGGTCGCCGCGGGTGATGCGATCTACAACATACCCGGCCTCACGCATCAGGGTGGGCTCGATACCTTCTGGACGAAGCCGGAAGCTCCCGACATGCAGCTGGTCGCGGATTTTCGTCGGGTCGTCTTGCATCGGACCCAGGTGAATGGCGGATTCTTCTCCCGTCCGTCGATCGACCGAGCCGTGGCGGGGAGCGTCTCGCGCCTCGAAGCCCGTCTGCCTGCACCGGCCCTGGCCGCCGCAAGGGTGATTCGCGAGCGCACGACGACGACGCCGGAACTCGCGCCGGTCTACTGACGGAGCGCCGCCGGGCTTCGACTCATTCCGGGGACGGTGCGCCTTCATATCGGCACGGCATCATCTTGTCCGAGAACGGGTTCCCGCTTGCCAGGGTGATGCTCTAGAACAGGCCTCATGCCCGTCATTCTCATCACCGGTGCGTCGAGCGGTATCGGCGCGGCTCTGGCCCGGCATTACGCTGCACCCGGCACGCATCTCGTTCTGAATGCGCGTGGCATCGACAGGCTGAATACCGTCGCCGCCGTATGCCGCGACCTCGGCGCAACCGTGGCGACCCGGTCCCTCGACGTGCGCGACAGGCAGGCCGTGGGCGAATGGCTACGCGAGACGCACGCGGTGACGCCCCTCGATCTCGTCATCGTCAATGCCGGCATCAATGGCGGCCATCCCGGTGGGGATATCGAGACCGAGGCGATGGCGTTCGAGACCGTCGACGTCAATCTCAACGGCGCACTAAATGTCGCCCTACCCTGCGTGACCCTGATGCTGGCGCGCGGGAGCGGCCAGATCGCCCTGATCTCGTCTCTCGCGGCCTTCGCGCCCTTGCCCGACGCACCGGCCTATAGCGGCACCAAGGCGGCCTTGCTCGCCCACGGATTGGCGCTGCGCGCCAAGCTCGGTCCGCGTGGCGTCCGGATGAACGTGGTGACTCCCGGTTACGTGAAAACCACCATGGGTGGGGATTACGAGGGCTGGCGTCCGATGGAGATGAGTGCCGAGGAGGCGGCTGTCCGCATCGCGCGCGGCCTCGCCCGCGACCTCGACATCATCGCCTTCCCAGAGCCCCTCGCCTCCCTGGCACGAGGATCGGCCTTGCTGCCGGAGAGCCTGCGACGCCGCTCCATGCGCGGTTTCCGGTTCAAGGTCGGGCGTAGCAAGCGATGACGCGCCCCCGTATCGCATTGTTCGTGCTCGAAGCGTTGCCGAATGCCCGTGCCGCCCGCCAGTTCGTGCAGGACCATGCCGGCGACATCGCCTTTGTCGGGCTGTCGAATGCGGAGCGTCCGAACTCGGGTGGTCTCACCGGCCAGGTCCGGCGCCACCTCGCCCGGTCCGGCCCGGCATTCCTGCCCTATCTCGCGGTGAATTTCGGCCTGCCCGATCTGCTGGCTCCGGCATCGGGAATGCTGCGGCGCTTGACGGGGGCTGGACATGTGGCCACTGCGACGCCGCTCAAGGCATTGTGCCGGACGCTTGGTATTCCGACTCTCCGCATCGATGACGTCAACGGATCGGATGTGGTCCAGGCCTTCGAGGCCCATGTGCCGGACCTCATCGTCGCGTTCCATTTCGACCAGATCTTTTTCGCCGCGACCCTGGCATTGGCGCCGCTTGGAGGAATCAACGTCCATCCCGGCCTGCTGCCGCGCCATCGTGGGCCGGTGCCGACGATCCACGCGCTGGCAGAGGAGGTTCCCGGCTTCGGCGTCACGATCCATCGCTTGACGCCAGCAATCGACGCGGGGGCGATCCTCGCCCAGGAAGCATCGGACTTTCCGTCCGGCACCACCGCCACCCGCGCGGCGATCCTGCTGCACGAGAGGGGGCGCGTCCTCCTCGATGGGGTGCTCGACGATCTCGCCGCAGGTATCCTAGGCGAAGGCATGGTGGCGGAGGCCCTGCCCTACTGCCCGTTCCCGGACCGGGCGCTGCTGGCGGGTCTCGCGAGACAGAACCGAAAGCTCGTCGATGGCGCCGATCTGCGAGCCGCGTTGAGCGTGCACGCGACGACTTGAATGCGCCCACCGGCCGGAGCAGCTGGATTGATGTCATGAACAAACGGCCCGGTCCTGGGGACCGGGCCGTTTGATGGCTTTCGCTGTCGTTCTACTGCCGAAGCGAAGACCGCTCCGGCAGAGTCGGACCTCAGAGGCCGCCGAACTTGTAGTTGAATCCGGCCTTGATGAGGTTGCCCTCGGTGCTGAAGCGCGAGGTGTAGGAACCGGTCGAGGGAGCGCCGAGGCCGGTGTTGTTCACCAGGACGTTGCGGCTGCCGAGGTCGTAATGCAGGTACTCGGCCTTCAGCGTGATGGCGCTGGCGCCGATGAAGCTGCCGATGAAGTTGAACCGGTTGAGGAAGCTGTCGGTGGGGATCGCCCACTCGATGCCGCCGCCATAGGCGTAGCCGGTCTCCATGTCGTTGTAGCGGCCGGCATAGGCCAGAGCGCCGGCGCCGTTGAAGAAGTTGGCGCCGTAATTTACGTTGCCGTAGGCGAAGCCGCCGGTGCCGTAGACGAGGACCGTGTCGAAGGCGTAGCCGATGCGGCCCTGGACGGTGCCGAGGTAGTCGAGGCGCTGGCGCAGATTAGCGGGATTGAGGGGGCCTCCAACCGTGCTGCTGGGGCCGAAATAGGCGTAGCTCTTGCTGATGTCGGTCCAGGTCACGTCGGCGTTGACGCCGAGGACGAAGCCCGAACCGGGGGTCAGCTGATAGTTGTAGCCGATGCCGCCGCCGACATTGCCGATACCGTCCTGCTCGGAACGGAACGTGCCGGGGCGACGGTCCAGACGCACGTTCTCGCGCGTGTTGAATTCGTTGCCGGTGGTGCGGATCGTCTGATCGTCGCTCCAGGCGTAGGAGCTGTGGGTGCCGAGATAGAAGCCGGTCCAGGTGAAGACCGGGACGGGCGAGAAGACCGGCGGGGGAGCGGCGCGGCGCGGAAGATCCGCGGCCGAAGCGGCGCCGGCCAGAAGAACGGAGGCGGTACCGGCGAGAAGAAGCTTCGCGATCATGATGAGGATGTCCGTGGGGGCTGACCTTGAGGTCAAATTAGCCCCTCTCAAACGGCTCGCCTATGACCCCCGAGCCACACCCTAACGTAGAAACGAGCGTCGTCGGCCGATCTCCATCGATACGGAGGCGGCGCCCTTAGAAATTTCGTTCGACGGGGCGAAAAAACGAAGACATCGAGATCGGTAACGTTTCGATCACCTTTGCTTCAACGCTGACCCCCCTGCCGACATCGTGCCGGTCTTAGGTGAAGACCGGGGTGAGTTCTGCAGGGCTTGGCAAGAACAATGCCGCTACCCGATCGATAAGGTGCGGCATCGTCGCCTTGGTCTCCCGACGGGCCATACGAAAACGGCCCGGTCTTGGACCGGGCCGCGTCGTCAGCGCGAAAACTTCTTGTACTTAATCTTCTTCGGCATGAGGGAATCGGCACCGAGGCGGCGCTTCTTGTCCTCCTCGTAATCCGAGAAGTTGCCCTCGAACCATTCCACATGGCTCTCGCCCTCAAAAGCGAGGATGTGGGTCGCGATGCGGTTCAGGAACCAGCGATCGTGGCTGATGATGACGGCGCAGCCGGCATAATCCTCCAGCGCCTCTTCCAGCGCCCGCAGGGTTTCCATGTCGAGATCGTTGGTGGGCTCGTCGAGCAGCAGCACGTTGGCGCCGCCCTTGAGCGTGCGGGCCAGATGCACGCGGTTGCGCTCACCGCCCGACAGCGTCCCAACCTTCTTCTGCTGGTCGGAGCCCTTGAAGGCGAAGGCCGCGCAATAGGCGCGGGAATTGATCTCGCGCTTGTTGAAATAGATGATGTCGTTGCCGCCCGAGACCTCCTGCCAGACCGTGGCGCCGGGATCGAGGGCGTCGCGCGACTGGTCGACATAGCCGAGATGCACGGTCTCGCCGACGGAGATAGTGCCGCCGTCGGGCTTCTCCTGGCCGGTGATCATCTTGAACAAGGTGGTCTTGCCGGCGCCGTTCGGCCCGATGACGCCGACGATACCGCCGGGAGGCAGCTTGAACGAGAGGTCCTCGATCAGCAAGCGGTCGCCGAACGCCTTGTTGAGGTGCTCGAACTCGATGACGTTGTTGCCGAGGCGCTCGTCGATCGGGATGACGATCTGGGCCGAAGCGTCGATCTTGTCCTGCGACTTCGCCACGAGCTCCTCGTAGCGGGTGATGCGGGCCTTCGACTTCGACTGGCGGGCCTTGGGCGAGGCCGAGATCCATTCCTGCTCGCGATTGATGGCGCGCTGGCGCGCCATGTCCTCACGGCCTTCCTGGGCGAGGCGCTTCTGCTTCTGAATCAGCCAGGCCGAGTAGTTGCCCTCGTAGGGGTAGCCGCGGGTACGGTCGAGTTCGAGGATCCAGCCGGTGACGTTGTCGAGGAAGTAGCGATCGTGGGTCACGATCAGGATCGCGCCGGGATATTGCTTCAGGTGGCCTTCGAGCCAGTTCACCGTCTCGGCGTCGAGATGGTTGGTGGGCTCGTCGAGGAGGAGCAGTTCCGGCTCCCAGAGCAGCAGCTTGCAGAGCGCCACGCGACGGCGCTCGCCGCCCGACAGGGTGGCGACCGGCTGCTCGTCGCTGGGGCAGCCGAGGGCCTCCATGGCCTGATCGACCTTCGAGTCGAGTTCCCACAGATCCTTGGCTTCGATCTGGTCCTGGAGGGCGGTCATCTCGTCCGCCGTCTCCTCGGAATAGTTCATCGCGAGTTCGTTGTAGCGGTCGAGCAGCGCCTGCTTCTCGGCGACGCCCTCCATCACGTTCTCGCGCACCGACTTGTTCGGATCGAGCTGCGGCTCCTGTGGCAGGTAGCCGACGCGGGCGCCCTGGGCGACGAAGCCCTCGCCGGTCCACTCGGTGTCGATGCCGGCCATGATCTTGAGCAGGGTCGACTTGCCCGAGCCGTTGATGCCGAGCACGCCGATCTTGGCGTCCGGATAGAACGACAGGTTGACGTTATCGAGGATCTTCTTGCCGCCGGTATAGGTCTTGGTCAGACCCTTCATGTGGTAGATGAATTCGCGCGCCATGAGCGTCCGGTATCCTTGACTATTGCTGGGCGGCGCGGCGCTTGGGCGCTTGATCGGCCGCCGGAAATGGCGTGAATGGGGCTCGCCGCCGAGGTCGCGCGCCATGAGGGCGGCGCGCGTTGCTCTTGTCTGCCCGGTCCGTCCCACGTGCGGTGGCATCGAACGGCGTCGTGCCATCCTTGAAACCGCACCGCGTCGGACAATGGTTGGACCTACCAGGGCGGCGGGTCAGCGGCAAGAACGGGTATGGTCCGCTAGGGGAGCGGAAGAGCCCTTTCTGCGCAGGGTCGAAGCTGCGCCGAAGCGGCTCACGCGAAAGGGTTCTCGACTTTGCGCGTGTTCGAGGCCGTTCGCGCCACCTCGTCCGGTAGGTCGGCCGCTTCGAGCACGGCGACGATCGCCTCTGCGATGGTTCTGAGCCTGCGCGCCCGTTCCAGCCCCACTTTGTCCCGTGAGAGGTCGAGGCTGCCGTGAATGGCGATCGCCAGGGTGCCGTTCTCCACCGAGAGGCCCCCGACGGTCTCGACCGTGGCGTCATCCGCGAAGGGCGTGAAGGCGTCAGGTTCCGCCCTCATCGTGGGCGCTCCGGTCTCCGCCGCCCTTGTCTCATCCGGCTTCGTCATATCCGCCTCTCGTCTCGTTCGAGCGTTCAGAAGATCGACTTTAGAAACTCGCGAAGCACACGCCGCGCGATCCGCTCGAGGGTTGCAAGGGCCCATTCCTCGAAGCTCGGCTCATCGCGCGTGCGCCCTTTCGGTCGCCCACCCGCCGTGTCGCCCCGGGAATAGGTGCGCGGTTCGGGCAGGTCCATCATGGAAGCGACGAGCCCGGGAAAGACGTCGATCCCCGAGAGCGTCGTCAACTCGCCGAGCGGGATCGACCGCCAGTCCGCATCGGCGCGGTTCGGCACGAGATAAGCCGCCGCCTCGCCGCGGGCCGGATCGTACACCGCCTTGAACAGCGACGTCGGCACCAGGACACGCCCGTCGAGAGAGTCGATGCTCGTGCCCGCATAGATCGTCCCGGTGACGACGAAGATCTGCCCCCGCGCCATGGCGAGGCGTCGGACGCTCTCCTCGATCGCAGCCCACAGGCCCCGGTTCAGGGCACGGTCCTGGGGCACCACATTGGCCAGGGTGAAGGATTCGGCTTGCGCCGACTCACTCGGCATGTCCCCGGCAGGCGCCATATGGCCCCGGTCGAAGCCACTACGGACATAATCGTCGAGCCGGGCGCGGCTAGCCACCGGCAGTCGGTCTTCCTCGTGGAAGGAATCGGTCCGATCGACGATGCGCGCCGCAGCGACGCTCGCCCGCGTCAGATGTTCGGAGGCGTAGACGGGGGTGCGCGACACGCCCGAATGCAGCACCGCGAAAGCCTCGTAGCAGAGGCTCGTCGTCTCCGCGGCGAGCTTGCGGTTGACGATCACCGGTACCTGCCCGCGAGCGAACAGGGAGGGGCAGGCGACGCCTGCCCGGCTCTCCTCCGCCGAAACCAACATTCCGACGAACAGGAACGCCGCCGCATGTGGCAGCCGCCTGAGGCGTACCCTCGGCGAGGCGGCTTCCGGGAGGATGACCCTCAATAGCAGACCCGGACCTTGCGCGTGCCGGAGGGGGTCGGACGCCAGCGATAGCCACAGGGCCGGCCGAGCGTTCCCTCGAAGGGGTGGACCCGCCGGTCGGGCTGCTGCGACGCACCGGGATGGCTGCACCCATCGAGCCTGTCGCATGGGAGCTTGAATTCGAAGACCGGCGCCGGGACGCCGTCCCAGAAGCCCTGGCGGGATCGGGGAGACGCCACCGATGGTTCAGGACAAAGCGTCACACAGGCAGAAAGGCCCAAGAGCACCATCGCGGACAGGGGTCGACAACAGGTCATTCGGGCTCGCCGTGAAGTCATCGCCGTGCGAAAAGCCAATCTTCGACATTGATCGATCAGCCACAAATCCTTACCTCCTTCGGCCGTTCCAGGCACCAAATGCGTGGGGCACGGCCAGAAGACTCGATATGGCGGCGTGGCATTGACCGACGGTAGCGTTATAATGCGCGTTGGTCACGGCGGCCACGCTGTATGAAAGTCGCCAAAGCCAGGATCGACGGATGTCTCGCCCGAAGCCGATAGCGGCAGGTGGGGCGCGCTGTCGATCGGTTACCTGATTCAAAGAAGTGAGTGAGCCATTGTCACGGATAGAAACCTCGATCCTCGACGGGCTTGACGAGACGTCTGCTCTTCGCGCGCTTCCCGAGAA
>NZ_JADIJP010000013.1:0-136456 GCF_017355285.1 Methylobacterium sp. SD274
CCCTCAGACGGGGACGACGAGGAGGAGGATTACGACCCCGACGACCCGGATCTGAAGACCCCACAGGCCATTCGGCGCAAGGAAAACTTTCTCGGGCTGCAGCGCAAGCAGGACTACGAGGTCAAGCAAGGCCGCCTCGTCGATCGCGGCGCCGCCGAGAAGCTCTTCTTCGATACCGCCCGGGACTACCGCGACGCCTGGGCGGCCTGGCCATCCCGCATTGCGACGATCATGGCGGACGAATTGGGGATCGATGCGCGCACGCTCACCACGGTTCTGACGGCGCATGTCCAGCAGCACCTTGAACAGCTCGGAGACCCGGAAGCAACCTTACCTCAACCTTGAGAGCCTTCGTCGGAACCGGCACGCCGGGACGAAGCCCTCTCCTCAGGTCAATGTGGTCGAGTGGGCGGAGGAGTTTCGCAAGCTCAGCAAGGAATCGTCGAACGGCGGCAAGTTCATCACCTCGCGGGTCGAGGTGGCGCGCGGCCCGATGCTCTCGGCGACCGAGCCCGGCGTCAGCAAGATCACGCTGATGGCGTGTACCCAGCTGGGCCTGCTCCATCGCGCCGGTAACCTAAGCGCGACCGCGCATCTGATCCGACCCCAACCCATCCGAGCAACCTGACGCCGCCTCGCTATCGCGAGCGATGGCGCGCGGGAGACCCTGTGCATGCCACTTTCGACTGAACTGCCGGTCGGCGATCTCTATGAGTTCCTCGGCGACTTCGCGCTCAACGGGAATGGTCCGCCGACGACCGGTCGCATGGGCTTCGTACGCCTGCAGGAGCTACTGTTGGGCGGCACAAGCCTCGTTGCAGCGCGCTTCACTATGGCCGAAGGGCGGCTTTCTACGCTGGAGGGCTTGGCCGGTATTCCCGGCGGCGCAAACCTGGCGGCAGACGTGGCTGCTTCGAACGCCCGCGTCAGTTCCATCGTGCGCGCCGCGAGCTATCGGCCTTCCGACCTCCTTTCAAGCTGGACAGAGCAGGTTCATCTCGGGATGGGGGCGGCTGCGTCCCTCACCGAGGGCGGCGTCTACTCGATCGTGCCCGGCACGGATGGCAAGGTGCTGCGCATCACGGCTGGTGGCGCCCGCGGCGTCGGGCCAATCCATGCGCAACAGATCTTCGACAAGGAAACCTACGAGTACACGTTCACCAGCCAGCGCAGTGCAATGGCTACGAATTCCTCGGTGCTGTACAGGCTCCGAGGCCTGAAGGCGGACGACACAGACGCCGGCACGATGACGCTGCTGACACGCAACGTCGTCGTAGCCGATGGTTTCCTGGCCCTTCCGCTTCGTATCAGCACGGCTGAAATCCGCGCGGCCATGCCCCTCGCGGTGAAGGTCCGCCCCTACTTTTCCGGATCGGCAAATGACGGCTCGCTCGACGTGTCCGACATTCGCCGAAAGGCGGTCATCGCCGCCGACCCCGACCAACTGTTCGCCCATGAGAACGTCACCGGCTTCTCACCGCCTGCGGCCTCGATGCGAGAAGATCAGATTTTCTTCATCCACGGCCAGTCGCTTGCGGGCAGTCAGAATCTCGACAACGCGGACCCGATCGTCGCTTCGACGGCCAAGTATCCCGGCATCTCCCTATCGATGGAAGCTGCTGGATCGGGCAATGCTCCGCGGCTTGGCGCTCCGCCAGACACCTTCGTGGATCTGATCGAGCGCGCCACGATTAGCGCGCGTGAAACGATGCTCTCGGGGTTTGCGAGCCACACCCTGCAGAAGTTTGACCTGGAGACCCCGCCGAAGATTACGGTGATCATCGCCGATGGCCAGGTCACGGGTGCACTGATCACGAAGCGCGGCTACGGCTACGAGTCCCCGCCGACCATCACCATCAACAACACTGGATCTGGCGGAACAGGCGCTATCCTGAGCCCCATCATGTCCTCGGTTGAGTTGGGGCGGGAGGTGATCGGGTTCACCGTCGATAATCCAGGCAGCGGCTACACCTCGGCGCCTACTGCGACCTATTTCGTCGAACTCGACGTCCACGGTGCTTCCACGCCTCATCTCGGCGGTCTCCTATAAGGTCGGCGCGAAGTACATCCAGCTTCGGTTGGGCGAGAACCGCAACACCTACGCCGACGTTTTCATGCGTGCCGCGAAGGCTCTGCACGCAGTTTCAGGGCGCTACGTCCGAAATTACGGCTTGGCCTGGAAACAGGGCGAGGCGGACCTCATCGGTGGCCTTCCGAGGCAGCCGGAAGACTTCCGTGCCTTCATGTTCCAATACTACCGGCAGCGCGCGGACGCGACCAAGCTTGCTCTTGGGCAGATGCTCGACCCGATCCTCTTCATCGACCCCGCCGGCACGGTGCATCCGGATTATGATCAGTGGAGCCAGCGCTACCCGCGCGGCCTCGAATTGATCCGGCATCACCCGAATATTCGCCTCACCGGCGGAAGCTATGTCTACCCGCACAGCGATGCCTCTCACCTCACCTGCGCCAGTAGCCGGCCCATTCGATGATCGCGAGCGCCAGAGCGATCGCAATCACGGCAAGCGCAACGATAGCCTCCGTCTTCGTCCACCGCCGTCGCGTCCACCGGCTTAAGATGCTCGTCAGTCGTAGAAGCTAATCCATCCGGACGGCTTATCATTCCCGAGCCGGCCGGTCGCCGCGCAATGCCCGCTCAGACAGTGAACCCTGAGCCATAGGTCACCGCGACCGTGATGAGCAGGCCAGCCATCAAACCGATGGCAAATGCCGCCCCGACTACCTTCTGACCCATAGCCTTCGCCCTCATGCCGATCCCCACGCGCGGTCCGAGGCAAGGGCTGCGCCGCTTATGCTTAACATTTGAAGAAGACCCATGACCGTCGCTGAAATTCAGCGCGCTCTCTTGGCGCGCGGCTATGACCTCGGGCCTGCGGACGCCGATGGGGATGCCGGACCCAGGACCATCGCGGCTGTGACCGCTTTCCAGCGCGCGGCGGGCCTCGTCGCCGATGGCATCGCCCGGCCGCTGACGCAGAAGGCCCTCAGCTCCGTCGACGTCACCGAGAAGAAGGCCGAGCCGGATCGGCCAAGCTGGCGGCCGATATGCTTGGCGTGAAGGAAGGCCCAGGATCTGCAAATAGCGCTCAGGTGGTGAAGCTGTTCGCCGACGCAGGCTTCCCAGGTATCAAGACCGACTCCACCGCCTGGTGCGCGGCCTACGTCAACGCGATGCTCGAGCGAGCGGGCCATCGCGGTTCGCGCAGCCTCGCGGCCCGGTCATTCGAGAATTGGGGCGTCGGCCTTAAGGAGCCGGCCCTGGGCTGCATCGCCACGAAAAAGCCGGCGGGCTCGTCCTGGCAGGGCCATACCGGTTTCGTGGTCGGCGCGAACAAGGAGCAGGTGTTCCTGCTCGGGGGCAACCAGTCCGATCAGGTCTCGGTGGCAGCCTTCAAGCGTTCGGAGATCGTCGCCTTCCGCTGGCCCGCCGACATGCCGATCCCGACGGCGTCGAAGCTGCCCGCCACCGTGGCGGGCGCGCGTTCCGGCGTAAGCGAAGCCTGACGCGGCAGCGAAGGAAGGCTCCTCGATCAGAGTTATGACCGAACGGTCAAATGGCCAAGCCTCGCCCGAAGTAACCGAGGACTAGCAAGCCGGCGACCAACACGAACAGGACGTAGAGCTTCATGCCGAAGATCTGACGCGTCCACCAAACGCCTTCAGGGGTCATAGCAAGCCCTCCCAGAGCTCCGAGCCCCGGCGGTACCGGCGCATCTCACCTGTGAAAGATCATAACATGACCCGCAAGCCTCTGCTCGCGGCGCTGGCGTTCGCCTGCCTCGCCGTCTCGATCCTCGTCCCGGTGGCCGCCTTCGCGCAGGTCACCACCACGCCAACCGTCTCCCCGGCCGTGGTCATCCCCTACGGCGAGTATGTCGTGGCGGTGGCTCAACTCGTCGGCGACATCCTGGTCCCGCTGGCGAGCACCGTCGTCCTCGGCCTCTTGGCCCGGTTCTACCCAATGGTCCGCATGCTGGTGTCAGAGGCCCTGGTCGAACGCACCCTGCGGAAGTGGTTCGACTTCGGCGTCAACGCGACGGCCGGCGCGGTGAAGGACAACACAGTGACAGTGCCCGTCGGCGCGGGGATCGTCGCCAACTCCCTTCAGCGCGCGGTCAACCGGGCGGACGTCAATGCCGTCAGCAAGTGGACGATGGATCAGGCTGGCGGCCCGGAGGAAGTCGCGAACAAGCTGTTTCGAATGCTGAAGCTCGATAGGGGCGCCACCGCGTCCGAGCTCGTCGCCTCGGCGCTCGCATCACTGCCGAAGCAGTAAGCTGGGGAGGCTTGCCATGAACTCGCACACCCCAACCTCAATGCACATGACGCGCCCTCTGGAATGGATGTTGTCCTGCATGCTCCTGGTCTGGGGTGCGAGCATGCTGCGACCCGAAGCCTACTTCGACATGCCGGTCTATCGGATCATGGGCGAGGTGATGACGGAGACCCGCTGGGGAATGCTCGCCGTCGTCGTGGCAATCCTCCGCGCCGTCGGGCTCGGCATCAACGGCTGGTGGCGGCGAACCCCCGTGATCCGTTTTGTCGGCGCTTTGATGGATGGCCTCTGCTGGCTCGCCATCGGCTTTCTCATGTTGGTCGGCGCATACGCCTTCAACACGCGGCTACCGGCGGGCTTCGGCTGGTATCCGGTCTGCTTCTGCTTCGAGGGCTGGTGTGTCCTCGCGACCGGCTACGATATGTTCAAGAACGGTTCCCTGTCCGCTGGAGCTGCGCCGCGCAATGTCACCTGAAGACGTCAAGCAGTGGGTCGACATCCTAAGCACACTACTGGCCGCCAGCGGCGGCGGCGGCATCCTGCTCGCGGTCATCGGCTACATGCGGGCCAAGGAGGAGAAGCCGCACATCGCCGACCGACCTTCCATCGGCTCGGCCGGGCTCGCTTCGATCGGCGGTATGCTGATGGGGCAGAACGACCTGAAAGACATCATCGACGGGCTGCGCGGCGTGTCAGCCTCGCATGATCGATGCATCCTGATGCGCGAGACCGAGATGACTTTCCGGAAAAAGAAGGCCGAGGAGCACCGCAAGCATGAGCGACGGCTTCTTGAGGAGCGCCGCCAGCACGAGCAGCGTCTTGCCGAGGACAAGCACCGTGAGCATCGGGAGATGGTCGAGGCGATCCAGAACCTGACCCGAAGCGCGAAGGATATTCGCTGCGCGGGGTAGCCCTGGCATGCCGTATGCGAGGGCAGTCCTGTCCTCTTGAACTTCTCAATTTTTAGTCCCGCCCGGTGAGAACCGGAGCGGGGTTTTCTTATTGCACTTTGGCTCGGCGGTGTCTGTTAATCAGTAGCCGCGATAAGCGGGACGACCGTAAGCGGGGCGTCCATACGGACGAGCATACGGACGGCGATAGGCCGGAGCATAGCGGCGTCCCGCTCCATGGTTGATTGAGCCGTTACCACGGCAGCGGCCGGTGAACCGATCCGGGTAATATCCAAGGCCGCAATGGCCGGCGACATTCGTCACAAACCCATCCTCCGAGAGGCCCGCAATCGGTGCGGCAGCGATCGGTGCAGCCTGAGCGGCGGTGCCGAAGCCAATGGCGCTTGCCAGCACTGCGACTGCTGAGAGCATTTTAACCGTCATCATTTTTCTCCAAGGGGCCTTCGGCAGGGCAGTTTTAAAAGCCTTGAGCCGGCGCCTTGGTGAAGCCATACGCCAACTTGATGAACGCAGCCTAATGGCCATGTGCCTTTCACCCGCCCGGCCCACGCCGCGGCGGGTTTTTTGTTGAAGGGGGTGCGCATAAGCACATCAAGCCGACGCCGGAAGTCTTCGCAACCAAGAATGGATTGCCAACTCACAATCGTTGATCCTAACTCCTAGCTTGGCGCCGAGGGGGGCTTTGAGCTGGATTGACATGTCGGCGACGCAAGAAATCGCTTTTGAGCAAGCTGATCGTGTGGGCGAAGGACGCAGCGCGGAAGTCTTTGCTGATAGGTCCGGGCGAATAATCAAGCTCTACAAAGCAAAATGGGGGAAGAGTCTTGCGGAGAAGGAGTTCGCCGCAACGTCATTTGCCTATTCCCATGGCCTGCGTGTCCCGGCTGCTTTGGGTATTATCGAGCGAGATGGACGAACTGGCGTTATCTTTGAGCATATTCACGGCAAGACAGTCTTGGAGCAATTTAATAGAAGCCCCCTTGGAATGCTGGGTGCTTTAAGGCAGCTTGCTCATATTCAGCACAGCATTCACAAAGTTGAGAAACCGCCGCTTCCAAGCCAGCAAGATGCGATTCGCATTCAAGTCTTGAGAGCGCGAGTGCCGCCCTGGTTAAAACAAACGACCCTTGCGGTTCTTGACCGCTTACCGGATGGTGACAGGCTCTGTCACGGGGATCTCCACCCGGAGAATGTTCTGCACACCTCTAACGGCTTGGTCGTCATAGACTGGGAGAAGTCGACATCTGGGCATCCTGCGGCAGATGTCGCCCGTACCGACCTCATCATCCGATCCGGGCGCGTCGGCAAAACTCGTACGCTAAGAAGAGCGGCAAGTAGAATTATCCGCAAAGCTCTAGCTGAATTTTATATTTGGCAGTATTGCCGGTTGAGCATGATTAGCAGGGAGGATGTCATGGCTTGGCGTTTGCCGATGCTTGTTGCTCGCCTTTCCGGTCAGGTTGCTACGAATGAGCATGAAATTCAGGCAGAAGCTTCAGAGCTCGGAACTCAGTTCGCGCATCTCATATGAAGGATGGTCACACCGCCCTCGGCCGAACTCGAGCGCCGCGAGCGCAAGCCGAAGCCCGGTGCGGGGGAGTGAGGGAACGCAGCATTAGGATTTCTTAACCATTCCCTTGGCATCTTTCGGACTACGCCCGGAGGCCACCATGACGCTCACCATCCTCGATCCGATCTCGGGCAAGCTGGTGACGATTGAGGTGCCGGCCAGGAAGCCGTGAGGGGCCCGGTCGAATCGGGTACTCAACGCATTGATAGATAAGCACTTTCTGGTATTAAAAGCGCCAAAAAACCGTTTCGGATCACACCCCTGGAAATCAGCCGCTAAATCATTGTGGCAATTAGCATTTCTGCCGAAAAATGCTTGCTAAAACGGTCTGAGGGAATCAGCCTGTTTCCTGCCCGCCGAACTCCGCCGTCAACGCCCGCGCGATGACCTTCGCCATCTCCATCTCCACCGCCTCGGCCTTCGTGACCCGCTTGGTGCTGGCTCGGCGGATCGGCTCGTCGCAGTGGTAGATTTAGCTTACGTGCGTACCCACCGCGTCCAGCACGGCGATGGCCTCGCATACCTCGGTGATGCGAAGGGGAAAGGGATCGTGGGGCGCTCAGAAGCTGCCACTCAGCGGCTCCGGCGCGTCGTTGTCGTGATCCTCAGAAGGCGTCCCGCCCTTCAGCATATCGTCCAACATCGAGAGCAAATCGAGGAGTTCGAGCTTACCGTCGTTCGTGATGTCGGGCTCGTAGATCCGACGCTGGATCGTCGCCCTCATGCCGGCCAAAGCCTCGATGTATCCCTCGGCGCGCTCGGTGCTCATGATCGGGTTCCTGGCGGTGCCTGCGAGGAGATAGGACAGGACTTTGAGCCGCCTACCGCCTCTTCGCCCAGATCGGCACCTTCAGCCCTCGCCGCTCCCCTTGCTGATTTTTTGCCGGTCACGGGCCTTCAGTTCCCTCTCGATGCCCTTCCGGATCACGGTTAGGCGGTCCTCGCCCGGCTCACGCGCGGCGTCGAGGCGGTCGACCATATCGCTGGTCAGCGGAAGCGTTAGGCGCTTCTCCCATTCCTTATTGCGGCCCACCTTGGGGGCGTTCGCATACGTATGAAATCCGGTCAAGACGCGCTCGTTTCGTATGTACGGTATTGACCGGATAGCATACGTACGATATTTCTTCAACCGTACATACGAATGGAGAGCGCGATGGCTCGTACTCAGATTGATCGTGAAGCGGACGCGCTGCTGAAACCAGTGTTCAGCGCTTTCAAGCGGCAGGTGGCGGACGCAATTCGCGGCGCTCAGGCCCAGATCGCAAACTCCTAAAGGTCGACTACGACGCGCCGGAAACCGCCCGCCCCGTGGGGCTGCCGGTCCCGAGGCTGCAGCTGAGGAGGGAGGAAGAGGTCAAAGGCGGTTTCGAGCGCACCTGTCACTACGAGTTGGTGTTCCCGTTGCGCGAGCATGATTGCCGAAACGACGCCAAGACGAACTTCGCCGTAGTGCAGCTTGGGCGAACCCGTCAGGGTGGCGCTAGGCCGGATTGGGATGTCGATCTCGCCTGGCGCACGCCTTTTCGCGACGGCGTTCATGCGCAATGAGATGCCGCAGCCTTTGGCGGTCTTGCGACCTATGTCATCGCGCCGGATGGCCGGTCGGCCCTGATGCAAGTCAAGCGTCCTCTTGGCGAGGAGGCGGCGCGATGGAAGTCGCTGAGCAATTCGGAAATATCAAACCCCTGCCGATAGCCATTCTCCGCGAGGCAATCGCCTATGACGAAAGTACTGGTATACTCATTTGGAAGTCGCGTCCGTCCGCGCACTTTCTGAGCGATTGCGCCTGCACGATATTCAACGCACGGTTCCTCGGAACGCCGGCTTTGGCATCCCGGCACCATCAAGGCTACCGAAATGGCGCTGTAAGCTACCTAGGTCGCCTGCACGGGCTGGTAGCTCATCGGGTTGCTTTCGCCATTGCTCACGGGCGATGGGCCAATCCATGCGTCGATCATGTAAATGGCGTTCGTGATGATAACCGCCTCGCAAACCTGCGGGAGGCAACGAAGCTGGAGAACAGCTACAATCAAGGGCCTTCGTCGCGAAACCTGATTGGTATTAAGGGCGTATTTCGGAGCGGAAAGAAGTTCTCAGCGCACGCGACCCTCAGAGGGAAGCGTATGAACCTGGGGAGCTTTCTAACCCTTGAGGAAGCGATTGATGCTCGCCGGTCCTTCGCCGCAAAACACTACGGGGTGTTCTGCCGTCATTGACGATGCAAGGCCTCACGCCATGCCTGCAGCGAGTTCGGTTCAAACTTGAAGGCGGGCGAAGCTGACATCGCACCGGGATAGGGGAGGGCGAGCCTAGTCGCTATGTCTGGGATGCCACATGCAACGCTAGGTCGTCGGCTTTACCCAATCAACCCGAACATGACCCCAAACGCGAGGATCAACGCCATGGCAACCGCAATGGCGAACCCACAGACGCAATGCGTAGGCGGCGCTAAGCCAAACACCTATCCGCTCGTTCTGAATTGGTTTGCAGGGTTTCTGTCGGGATAACTGTCGGGGCAGCTATCAGAAACCGAGCTAAGTATTGGTCGGAGTGGCAGGATTTGAACCTGCGACCCCCACGTCCCGAACGTGGTGCGCTACCAGACTGCGCTACACTCCGACGGCCGGCGTCACCACCGGCGAGCGGACGTATAGCGAGGCCGACGCGGAGCCGCAAGCGTCATCATCGACCTTGTTGCCATATGGCTGCCCGCCCGGTGGGCCAGTCGGGCGGGAGGGCCTGGTACAGGCAACCGATATCCGCCGCCCGGATGGCGAGGGCCGCGGAATAGCCCGGCGCGGCGGGGAGTGCGTGCAGGCTCCACTCCTTCGTCCCGCCCGGCATGGCCAGCAGCTCCGCTATGTCCGGCGTGACGGAGACGGCGAAGCTGTCGAGGCGCAGGGAGAGGCCCTGGCCGGTCGCTTTCGCCACGGCCTCCTTGCGCGTCCAGCAGGCGAAGAACGCGGCCGTCAGCTCGCCCGGCTCCAGCGCCTCCAGGGCTGCGATCTCGCATCCGGCGAAATGGGCGCGGGCAATGCGAAGGAGATCGGGCATCGGGCGCACCTCTTCCACATCGACGCCGATCTCGGCGGAGGGGGAAAGGCCGATCAGGGCATGGCTGCCGGAATGCGACAGGCTGAAACGGCATGCTCCGGCTGCTGCCCCCGCCAGATGCGGCTTTCCCGACGGCTCCACGCCGAAGACGATGCCGCGCGGGCCCGATCCGAGACGATGGCCGAGGGTGAGGCGCAGGGCCGCATGACTGGCCTCGAAGCGCCATCGATCCGCATCGCGCACGAATCGGTCCGCGCGAGCCTTCTCGTCATCGGAGAGGAGATCCTGGCAGCGCGCGCGATGCTCGTCCGAGAGGGTCAGATCGACATCCCAGACCGTGACAGACCCGTCGGAGCGGGCTCGATCCGATGCCCGGTTCCCCGAACGCGTGTGGTGAAAGTCGACGGCCACTTTAGCGACTCGATGCCGTGCTGCCCGATGTCATCGTTGCCGGTGCCATCGTGGGGCTATCGGATCGAGGGCGGCCTGGACCCGCCCGGCATAGGTCGTTCGGACGCTCCATCCCGCGTGAAGGCGATGACGAGGGCGAGATAGGTGATCTGACAGAGAGCGACGATGCCGTAGAATGTCCCGGCGGCGGCCAGCCAGGACAGGCTGTGCCTGACGGCGATGATTCCGACGAGCGCGACGCTCAAGGCGAGAATCATCGCGAGGGTGAGGAGAGGCCTCTGTGTCGCGACGTCCATCTCTGCCAACCTGCCCGTCCACGTGCCATCACGCCCCGGCTTCCCACAGACGGGATGCCGAAGCGTTAATGTGCAGCGCACTGGGTCAGGCGGCAAGCGACATCCGGTCAGACATACACGTTACCGGCACTCTGTGGAAAACGCTCCGCCAGGGCACGGCGCAGCTTCTCCAGGGCACGGTTCTCGATCTGGCGCACGCGCTCTTTCGAAATCCCGAGACGGCGGCCGAGGGCTTCGAGGGTGGCCTGGTCTTCCGTCAGCCGGCGCTCGCGGAGGATCCGCAACTCGCGCTCGGACAGGACGGTGAGCGCCTCGTTGAGCCAAGTGAGCCTGCGCTCGCCATCCACCGAGGCGGAGACCGTCTCGTCGGGAAGGTCGGAACCGTCCACCAGAAAGTCCATCCGTTCGGATGAGGCTTCGCTTTCCTCGCCCACCGGAGCGTTCAGGGACATGTCCGGCCCGGACAGTCGCGCGTCCATCAAGGCCACATCTTCGCGGGAGACGCCGATGGCCGTGGCGATGCGGCGATGGATCTCGTCGCCCACATGCTCCTCGGTGGATTGCATCAACCGGGCGCGCAGGCGGCGCAAGTTGAAGAACAGGGCCTTCTGCGCGGAGCTCGTGCCGCCACGGACGATGGACCAATTGCGAAGGATATAATCCTGGATCGAGGCTCTGATCCACCAAGTCGCATAGGTGGAGAAACGGACCTCGCGCTCCGGCTCGAACCGGGCCGCCGCTTCCATGAGGCCGACATGCCCTTCCTGGACGAGGTCGGCCATCGGCAGACCGTAATGCCGGAACCGCCCCGCGATGGCGATGACGAGACGCATATGCGCCGAAATCAGGCGATGGAGAGCGTGTTCGTCGCGCTCATCCTTCCAGCGGACGGCGAGACCGCGTTCCTCGTCCCGCGCCAGGAAGGGCGCCTCCATGGCCGTACGAATGAACTGTCGCCGTATCCCCGCGATATCCGCCATTCCCGCCTCCGCCTTTCGTCCGTTGCGTGCGCGCGCCGCGACGGACGTTCGGGGTCGATCGACCCCAATGGTCCAGAAAGCGAGGGCACCAGCCCGGGGGCATTGCCCAGGCACCGAACAACGGAGCCGTTGCGTGGATAGTTCCGCAGGCTGGGGCTGACAGGGGGCCGTGACCCTGCGGCGCATCGGAGCAGCCGGCCGACGCAGTGCCGACAAAGAAAAAGGCCCGGCGCTGGTGCGCCGGGCCCGATCGTCGAACGGATCCGTCTGGGATCGGCGGGCCGCTCAGGCGGCCTCTTCCCGAATCTCGTCGCTGTCGCCATCCGTCTCGGCATCGCCCTCGGCTTCCGCCTCGCCCTTGGCGCGGCGGGGCGACTTGGCGAGGCTCTGCTCGATCAGCTTGAGTGCCTCGGTCTCGGTGATGCGGTTCACCGACGAGATCTCGCGCAACACGCGGTCGAGGGCGGCCTCGTAGAGCTGGCGCTCGCTGTAGGATTGCTCCGGCTGAGCCTCCGACCGGTAGAGGTCGCGGACCACTTCGGTCACCGACAGCAGGTCGCCGGAATTGATCTTGGCCTCGTATTCCTGGGCGCGGCGCGACCACATGGTGCGCTTGATCCGGGCGCGGCCGGTCAGAACGTCGAGGGCCTTCTTGACAAGCTCGGGCTCGGCGAGCTTACGCATGCCGACGCTGTTGGCCTTCGCGGTCGGAACGCGCAGGACCATCTTGTCCTTCTCGAAAGAGACGACGAAAAGCTCGAGCTTGTAGCCGGCGATTTCCTGCTCTTCGATCGCAGTGATGCGGCCGACGCCATGAGCTGGGTACACCACCGCTTCGCCGGTCTTGAAGCCTTGGCGGCCTGCCGTCGTCTTCTTGGCTGTGGTCATGCGAGAAGCGCCTCCAGAACATCGCGCGGGTCGAATCGCGCCGAACCTTCATTCCCGGGGTGGGTGACCCGGCTTGAGCCTCTTGTCCGCCGGCCATCGATGCAGCATGCATCGGCCGGGCGGGTCCCAGGCTAGCCGATCATCCACACCATGCGACCGGTGCCGCGGGAAGCGCATGCGCCTCCAGCGGTCGATCACATGCCGCCTCGTCTCGGAAAGGTAGCGTCCCAATGGAATGGGATGCCGACTCTGTCGAAAGGTTTGGAAACCACCGCTTGGGTGGCCAAAGGCAGCACGTCAGGCACGAACGACGGCAGACCCTTGATGTACCACAAACCGGGCAACGAATCAAAGGATTGCCGACGTAGGGCATGCGTGCGCGATCTGCCGGAGGGATATCCTCAGGGAGCCGGTCCCGTGCGGAGAGCGCAATCGCAACGGCCTCAGGCGGCGGGTTCCACGACCGCCTGCGACGTCATGAGGCGCATGCGATCCGCCGAAATCCGACATGGCCGGACGCATGATCGCGGGCAGGCGCGCAATTCACTAACGCGCGGACCAAAACCTGCGAGACGCCATCCGGGTGGAGCCTTCGCTCGATATCGCCTGCTCGGGAGCCGGCCTAGTCGCCCTTGCCCGGCGAGGCGGAGAAATGAGCCTCGAACTTGCCGCTGACGCCGTCCCATTCCTTCGCATCCGAAGGCGCGTCCTTCTTCTGCGTGATGTTGGGCCAGCTCCGCGCGTAATCGGCATTGAGCTTCAGCCAGGTCTCCAGGCTCGGCTCTGTGTCGGGCTTGATCGCCTCGGCGGGGCATTCCGGCTCGCAGACGCCGCAATCGATGCACTCGTCGGGATGGATGACGAGCATGTTCTCGCCCTCGTAGAAGCAATCCACGGGGCAGACTTCCACGCAGTCCATGTACTTGCACTTGATGCAATTGTCGGTGACGACGTAGGTCATGTGCCCTTCAGCCTCAATCCATGGTCGGGCGAGTCAACCACCTCGGCCCGTTCGGGCGCGATCCTAGACCCGGCCCTTGCACGGCCTCGTTAACGCGCCCGTGGGTCGCGCGAGGCCTCACTATTTCCGCACGGCTCTAGCCCCTGCCACCGGGGCTGACAAGCAGTGGCCGCATCATGGCCGCTCGGGCGATGTTACCGGGACACACTCCCGCCACTCGGTCTTCGCGGCAACGATCAGTCCTGATCGTCGGGCACTGCGTTCCGGCCGGCCGACAGGTCGGCATAGAGCCGTTGCGCCTCCGGCGCGGGACCGCGCCGCTCCCCGAGATCGATCACCCTCACCGCCGCCGTCCCATGGGCGGCGGCGACCGTCACCACGTCACCGATGGCGATCCCCTTGGCCGGGTTGTCGATGCGCGTCCCGTTCACCCGCACGAAGCCGTCCTCCACCAGGGCGGCGGCAAGAGAGCGGCTCCGCGCGAAGCGGGTGAACCAGAGCCATTTGTCGAGACGCTGACGCCCCGGCTTCATCCGCCCTCTTCAGATCCCCGGTTCAGCGCTTGCCGCCGTCGCCGGCTTCGAGCTGGGCCTTGAGGGCGGCCAGCTTGGCGAAGGGCGAATCCGGATCCGGAGCCCGTTCGCGTCGCTGCGGACGCTGTTCCTGCGGTGCGGCGGAACGACCCTCGTCCCGGCGCTCGGGCCGGACCCGGCCGGGCTCGAAACGCTCGCGACGCGGCGGACGCCCGCCATCCGGCCGGCCGCCATCGCGACGCCCACCATCCTGCCTCTCGCCTTGTCCACTCCGCTCGCCCTGGCCGCCACGGTTGCGCTGGGCACCGTCCGGGCCGCCGGCATGAGCGGGGCGACGGTCCTGGCGGCCTTCGCCGGGACCACGATCGCCCGCCTGAGCGTTATCGCGACCGCCGCGCGGGCGGTTCTGCCGCGGAGCGGAGCTGCGCTGATGCCGCTGCAGGCGCCAGACCTCGACCATCACCGGCTCGGCCGGGGCGGATTCCACGGGCGTTTCGCCCTCGGCCGCATCAGGGGAGGCCGTCTCGGCCGTTTCCGGCTCGATGCCGGCGAGGGCTGCGGATTCCGCTACGGGAACGGGGGCCGCCTCGGGTTCCTCTGCGGCATCCACCGGCGCTTCGGCGGCCGGTGCCGGCTCGTCCTCCGCAGGGGCGGCCTCGAAGGACACCGTCTCGGGATCGGGCACGCCTTCCGCCACGGGCTCGGC
This sequence comes from Methylobacterium sp. SD274, assembly GCF_017355285.1. Taxonomy (NCBI): domain Bacteria; kingdom Pseudomonadati; phylum Pseudomonadota; class Alphaproteobacteria; order Hyphomicrobiales; family Methylobacteriaceae; genus Methylobacterium; species Methylobacterium sp. SD274. Next base: position 14,608 of record NZ_JADIJP010000013.1, read on the forward strand.
CGTGTCGGGCGAGGTCTCGTCTTCGGTGGTCGTCCCGTCTCGAGAAGCCGTCTCGCCTTCCGAAGGCGTCTCGGCGTCCGGCTTGGCCTCGTCTTCGGTCGCGGGTGCGGCCTCCTCGGACGCCGTCACCGCGTCGTCGGTCGATGCGGCTGCGGGTGCGATGGGGCGGGTCGACGCGGCCGGAAGAAGCGGCACGGTGATCGCCGGGCCGGGGCGCGTTTCAGGTGCATAGCCGAGGGATTTCAGGATCGAGCCGAAATCCTCCCCCGAACAGCCGACCAGCGAGGTCATGCCCACGGTGGCGACGAAGGCGTCGCCATCGGCGGTGCCGGCGGGCGCCTCGCCCGGCGTGGTGCCGGGGCGGTAGGTGACGGCCGGGCGGATCAGGTCGGCGAGACGCTCCAGGATGTCGACGCGCACGGCGCGCTCGCCACAGACCCGGAAGCCGGCGGCGCGGTAGAGACCCTTGGCGATCTCGGGATCGACCTTGATCGAGGTCCGGCCGGAGCCGGCCAGATGCGCGATCTCGTCGAGGCCGCGCTGGTCGAGGCCGCCGTTCTTCAGCGCCCAGAGCTGGGCGGCCAGGGTGCGCGGCGCCGGCTTGAGCAGGGCCGGCAGGAAGATGTGATAGGCGCCGAAGCGGACCCCGTGACGGCGCAGCGCGCCACGGCCCTCCTGATCGAGGGTGCGCATCTCGTGCATCACCTTGGCGCGCTCCAGCACGCCGAGGGATTCCACGACCTGGTAGCCGATGCCCTTCGACAGGCCGACGAGGTCGGCGGCGGTCTCGATCTCGATCAGCGGACCGAGGAGCCGGACCACATAGGCCTTCAACCAGGCGACCAGCCGGGCCTCGACCTTGTCGCGGGCCGGGCCGGTCAGCTGCTCGTCGGCGAGCAGCCGCACATGCGGCTCGAACAGCTTGTCGCCCGGCGTCAGCTTGGCGACCGGGTCTCCGGTCCAGCGGATGATGCCGTCATGGGACAGGACCAGGGACGAATCCGCCGCGGCCGAGAAGCGCTCGGCGCGCGCCTCGATCTCGCCGCCCAGCGCCTTTTCGGCGGCGCTGCGCAGGGTCTTGGCCTCGTGGCCTTCCGCGCCCGGGTCGGCGACGAACTGAAACCCGTGCAGATGGCCGACATGCTGGCCCTCGACGGTAACGTCCCCGCCGGCGGTGATCTCAGCTTCCAACATCGTATTCTCTCTCAGGCGCCGCATCAGGACGCTAGTGCGCCGATCGACGAAACGGCTCGCAAGGCGCTCGTGCAGGGCGTCAGACAGCCTGTCCTCTACCCGACGCGTCTCGCCCTGCCAATGCACCGGATCAATCAGCCAGTCCGGACGGTTCGCGACGAAGGTCCAGGTTCGCCCCTGGGCGATGCGCTGGGACAGGGCGTCGATGTCGCCGTCGGTGCGGTCGATCATCGCCACGTGCTTGGCGAACCAGTCGTTGGGGATGCGCCCGGCCATGCCCCGCATGAGGAATCGGAACAGCTGGGCGACGAGATCCGCATGGGTCTGGGGGTGGACCTTGCGGTAATCGGGCACGCCGCAGGTGTCCCACAGGCGTCGCACCACCGTCGGATTGGTGGCGATGTCGCGGATGTCGTCCTCGCGCATCAGGATTTCGAGGGCCGACTGGTCCTCGCCCATGGGCGCGCGGGTCAGTCCCTTCTCGTTCGGATGCTCGTCCAGGCTCTCCTGAAGGGCCTTCAGCGAGGAGAAGTCGAGATCGGGGTTGCGCCATTGCAGCACGCGCACCGGCTCGAAATCGTGGTTCTCCAGGGCCTCGATCATCTCGGGCTCGAACGGGGCGCAGCGCCCCGTGGAGCCGAAGGTGCCGTCCGAGAGGTGGCGTCCGGCGCGTCCCGCGATCTGCCCCATCTCCGGGGGCGTCAGCCTGCGGAAGCGCGTGCCGTCGTATTTCCAGTTCGCCGCGAAGGCGACGTGATCGACATCGAGGTTGAGGCCCATCCCCACCGCGTCGGTGGCGATGAGGTAGTCGACATCGCCCGATTGGTAGAGCTCCACCTGGGCGTTCCGGGTGCGCGGAGACAGCGCACCGAGCACCACGGCGGCCCCGCCGCGCTGGCGCCGGATCAGCTCGGCGATGGCGTAGACCTCCTCCGCCGAGAAGGCGACGATGGCCGTGCGCCGGGGCAGGCGCCCGAGCTTCTTCTCTCCCGCGAAGGTGAGCTTCGACAGGCGCGGGCGGGTGGTGGTGTGCACGCCGGGAATCAGCGACTGCACCAGGGGCAGCATGGTGGAGGAGCCGATCAGCAACGTCTCCTCGCGCCCGCGCTGGTGCAGCAGGCGGTCGGTGAAGACGTAGCCGCGGTCCATGTCGGCGGCGAGCTGGATTTCGTCGATGGCCACGAAGGCGACGTCGAGGTCGCGCGGCATCGCCTCGATGGTCGAGATCCAGTAGCGCGGCCGGTCCGGCTTGATCTTCTCCTCGCCGGTGACGAGGGCGACCTGCTCTACCCCCACCCGCGCGACGACGCGCAGGTAGACCTCCCGCGCCAGCAGGCGCAGGGGCAGGCCGATCATCCCCGTCGGATGCGCGAGCATCCGCTCGATGGCGAGATGGGTCTTGCCGGTATTGGTCGGCCCGAGCACCGCCGTGACGCCGCGTGAGCGGGCCTGCGGGGGGAGGGAGCGGCGCGTCATGTGTGCGGGACGGGTCCCTTCGGCGAAAGCGGCCGGCGGCAGGGTCTCATGACGGCCCGTCGAGATGGCCGCCTCGGGTCAGTCGCCGCTGCGCAGGGGCCGTCCGGACGGTCGGACCCCACGCTGCGTCTCCCCGCCATATGGGGCGTCACCCCCGCGATAGCCACCGCCCCGGTACCCATAAGGATCGACATAGATCTCCACCGGGTTCGCCGGCTGCTGCGGCGCGAGATCGGCGCAGAGCGTGTCCGGCATCGCCACGAGAGGGCCGCGCCGTGGCGAGCGGCCCTCGATCACCTCCGCCGAGGAATAGGCGTCGCCCCCGCAGGGCGAGATGTCCGAGCTGAGCTCGCCCGCATGGCCGGGACCGGCATGGCCCGCCACCGCGACGAGGCAGCCCGCGAGGGTGAGGAAGCGAAGAGAGCGGGGCAGATGCGACATCAGCGAGTCCCGGTACCCGAGGGGGCCCGCCAGAGGGCAGTGCCGGACAGGGCGTCGCCGAGGGCCGCGAACCCGCCCTGGAGATCGGCGCCGCCGATGGCATAGCCATAGGCGCCGAGCCCGGTGAAGGGGGCCATCCTGCGCCGCCCTTTGAAGATCGGCAATTCGCCCGAGCGTTCGGGATCGACGCGAAGGACGAAATAGTGCTGGCGTCCCCGCATGACCGGTTTGAGGTCCTCGACCGCGTCCCAGGGGATCCAGCCGCTCGACAGGCGGCGGTCGAAGATCCCCTGCCGCCCGACGGAAACCAGCGTGCCCGAACGGAACATCCGGGGGGCGCTGACGACGCTGGCGGCGCCGAAGAAGAACAATCCGAACCAGATCAGGAATGTGTGAAAGCTGCCGGGCTCGAAAGCGTGCCCATGGATTCCGGGCCGGGCGTAGAGGATCGAGGCACAGCCGACCGTGAAACACAGGGCGATGACGAACATGCCCACCGAGCGAGGGCGCGAGACCGGAATGTCGATGGCCTGGTCCATGGTTCAGGCCCGATTCGCCGTCATGGATCGACCGAAGCCGCCTGCGCCACCTGGCTCGGCGCCCCGCCACGGCTCCACCGGGTCGCCTCGATGATGTTGGTGCCGAGCGTCGTCCGCACGGCGATGCGCACCGGCAGCAGCACGCGGGTGCCCTCGACCGGCGCCAGCCACACCGACATGTCGCGGTTGTCCTCCATGAACTTCACGCCCGGCCGGTCGGGGCGATGCCCGGCAATGGCCTGGTAGCGAGCGTTGCAGACGAGGACCGGCCCGGAATAGCCGGGCTTCTCGACGTTGCGCGTCTCGCCGTAGCTCAGCACCACGTTGAAGCGCGTCGCGCCGTCGAAGATCGGGATGGTGCGGTTGCAATTGGCCTGGTCGGTGAGCTCGCCCCGGCTCACCGCCGGCATCATCAGGGCGCTGGCCGGATCGACGATGCCGCGCTTGTTGGCCGGGGTCACCGGCACGCGGTCGCCCATGTCGATCAGGGGCGGCGTCACCTCGGATTGGGTGACGTTGCCGCGCGCCAGCGCCATCCGCACGGCGATGCCGGAATTCGAGGTCTTGGTGGAGATGGCGAAGGTGTTCGGCTGCGGCCCCTCGGCGATGAGGCCGTTGGCCCGGGCCGAGCCCATGCCGCCGGTCACCGCGCCCACGAGGCCGGTGAGGCGGGCCGACACGTCCATGCGGTAGCGCGTGGTCTCGAACAGGCCCGAGACCTGCGCGGTGCCGATGGGGATGCCGGCCAGCGCGATGCCGTAATCCACCGTCACCGTCGCCGGTGCCGCAGTTTTGGCGGAGGTGGCCTTCGGCCGCGCGAATCCCTCGGAGGCGGGAATCACGCCGAGGGCGGCGAGGAGGCTGGCGCGGAGGAGGCGCATGGCGCACATGGCGTGAGGCTCTGATGTTCCAAGGCTTGGAACCGCGCGGCAGGAGAGACCGGGCGGCATCGTTCACTCATCGTCCCCGTTCGTGGTTAATACATCGTATGGATGCCGCGGCGCGGGGCGCCTGGATGGCGCTGCACCGGCCCCGGAGCGCGGTTATTCCGATGGGCAAAACGCAGCGCCGCCCTTGACGGATGCCCCGCCCGTCACCTATAGGCTCGCGCCTTCAATGAGACGCCGCTCGATCGGAGTTTGGCGTGCGTGAGGCCCGTGGCGCGTTGCGACCGGTCTTCCGCCATCGCCCGATCAGACGCGGAACGAGACGGGATTTAGAACAATGTCGCGCCGTTGCGAACTCACGGGCAAAGCCGTGCAGACCGGCCACCTCGTGAGCCACTCGAACCGTAAGACCAAGTGCCGGTTCCTGCCGAACCTGTGCCAGGTCACCCTGCAGTCCGACGCCCTGAAGCGTCGGGTTCGCCTGCGCGTCACGGCTCACGCCCTGCGCTCGGTCGAGCATCGCGGTGGCCTCGATGCCTTCCTCATCAAGGCTCGCGAGATCGAGCTGTCGCAGACGGCCCGTCTGATCAAGCGCGAGCTGCACAAGAAGCTCGCCGAAGTCGAGACCCCGGCCGCCGCCTGAGGCTGCGATATCGAAGCGTCGGCGAGAGCCGGCTTCGATCACGCTCGACGTCTCATTTTAATCTCGAACGGCCGCCGCATGCTTTGTGCATGCGGCGGCCGTTCGCGTTGATTCCGACTGGCCCACTATCCGGCTCTTCCCGATGACCGTGCTGTCGCTCATCGCCCCGATCTTCGGGCTGATCCTCATCGGCTGGGTCGCGGCGCTCGCCGGGTTCCTGTCGGAGAAGGTCAGCGATGGGCTCTCCGAATACGTCTTCGCCATCGCGGTGCCGGCGCTCATCATCGCGACGCTGACGCGGCCGGGTCTCACCGGCGAGGTCACCTGGGCGTACTGGTTCAGCTATTTCGGCGGCGCCGGCCTGTCCTGGCTCGTCGGCTCGCTGATCGGCCTGCGCCGCGAGGGCGTCGGCCGGACGGGGGCGATCCTGCACGGATTCGCGGCCAGCCAATCGAACACGATCTTCATCGGCGTGCCGATGATCCTGCAGGCCTATGGCGACGAAGGCGCCTTCCCGCTCTTCATGCTGCTCGCCGTCCACCTGCCGCTGATGATGGGCTGCGCCACCTTCCTCATCGAATCGGACGGACAGCAATCGATCCTCAAACGGCTGAAGGGGCTCGTCCTCGTCCTGTTCCGCAACCCGATCTTCCTGTCGCTGATGCTCGGTCTCGTCCTGAGAAGCTTCGGGCTCGCGCCCGGCGGCATGGTCAAGTCGCTGGTGGATGCGCTGGCCGGCACCGCCTCCACCTGCGCGCTGATCGCGCTCGGCGCCGGCCTCGTGCGCTACCGGGTGCTGCACGACCTGCCCGGCGCCATGGTGGTGACGACCCTGAAGCTGGTGCTGCATCCGCTGGCGGTCTGGGTGCTGGCCTTCCACGTCTTCACCATGCCGCCCGCCTATGCCGGGGTCGCCACCCTGTTCGCGGCGATGCCCGTGGGCATCAACTCCTACCTGCTGGCCGTCCGCTACAAGGCCGAGACCGGGTTGATCGCCGCTGCCGTCATGCTCTCGACCCTGCTCGCGGTCGCCACCACCGTGGCCTGGCTCGCCATCCTCGGTCACACCTGAACGGTTCGACGCCTTGACCCACGTGCGGAGTGTTTGTACCGATCGGTACAGACAAGCGCAGGAGCCCGAGCCGATGTCCGAATCCCGTCCACCGCTGCCCCCCTTCACCCGCGAGACCGCGATCCAGAAGGTCCGCGCCGCCGAGAACGGCTGGAACGGCTGCAACCCCGAAAAGGTCTCGCTGGCCTACACGGCGGATAGCCGCTGGCGGAACCGCTCGGAATTCTTCTCGGGCCGTGCGGCCATCGTCGAGTTCCTCACCCGCAAATGGGCGAAGGAGCACGAATACCGGCTCATCAAGGAGATCTGGGCCTTCACCGAGGACCGGATCGCTGTGCGCTTCGCCTACGAGTTCCACGATGCGGCCGGCGACTGGTTCCGCGCCTATGGCAACGAGAACTGGGAGTTCGACGCCAACGGCCTGATGCGGCTGCGCCATGCCAGCATCAACGACCTCGCGATCTCCGAATCGGAGCGCAAGTTCCACTGGGACCGCGCCGCGCCGCGCCCCGACGACCATCCCGGCCTCACCGATCTCGGGCTCTGACAAGAACATGGCGAAGAAGCCGGGCGCGCGGGAGGACGCGCTGCCCGCCATCGCCGAGGTCTTTCGCGAATACGGCTACGAGGGTGCGAGCCTCACCCTCATCGGAGCCCGCACCGGGCTCGGCAAGGGCAGCCTCTATCACGCCTTCCCCGGCGGCAAGGCCGAGATGGCTGAGGCCGTCCTCGACGCCATCGGCGCGTGGTTCGAGGAGAAGGTCTACGCGCCCCTGCGCGACGATCCCGATCCACGGGCGGCGATCCGGCTGATGCTGTCGGAGACGGACGCCTATTTTCGCTCCGGCCGAAGGGCTTGCCTCGTGGGCGCCTTCGCCCTCACCGAGGGACGCGACGGGTTCGCGGACCGGATCGCCGGCTACTTCCGGGATTGGCGTGAGGCCCTGGCGCAGGCGCTGATCCGCGCCGGGCGCCCGACCGCCGAAGCGGATTCCCTCGCCGAGGATGCCGTCCTGGCGATCCAAGGCGGCCTCGTCCTCGCCCGCGCCCTCGACGATCCTGCCGTGTTCGGGCGGATGCTGGGACGGTTGGAGATGCGGTTGGTGCCGTAGGGGCGATGGTAGCCGTTAATCAATCTGCATCTCGGCTATGATGAGGAACCGAAGAAAGGTGCGGAACTAGATAAATCTTGGGTTGACTATGCGGCGATGAGAATCCGCTTGTTGTTGATAAATTAGCTGGTAATGCTGATAGAATTAACGTTTATTTAATTTTGATGATGATAGACTGGTACGATGAAAGATATACCTATTCCAAACTGGATTCCTTTCAGCATGACAGCCGCCTATACACTGGTGGTTATGTTCTTTCGCGTGCCTGAAGGCGTTTTTGGGCATTTTGCTCTTGCGGCCGGCATGTTCTTGATCGGACTCTTCTTTTTTACAATTGGCCTAGTCGGCGGCGGCGTAGCAAAGTTCGTTGCCGCTGCGAGTCTATGGATAGGGCCCAATGCTGTTTTTCCCGCCTTCCTGGTCATGATAGCGATTGGAGTCGTCGTTCTGTTTTTCGCGGCGCGGACGATGAGTAAAAAAGGCGAGACTCTTCCTTGTTCGATTGTTGTTGTGACAGCTTTCGTCATCTGCCTTCCGCAAACACCGGTATGGCTTGCCCTGATAGGCAGCTTGCCTGGGCACGCCTGAAGCTCGTCTCCGTGCCCCAGTGCGACATGAGCCGGTCTACATGTGCTTGGCGACAGCGGCGGCGACTGTCAAACTTACCGAGGGATGAACACCTGAGTTGCCGGGTCTAACCAATGATGGCTGTTCGAGGCGGCGGTATGCAGTGTCTGGAGTAGTTCAGTATCTGCTGAGACGGTCGAACTGAAGTGATGACTGCTCTCAGAGCTTGTTCGATCTGATTTCTTGTCGGCTGCTCATACCAAAGTCGATCCGCCAATCAGACCACCTCATCCTGAGGAGCCCTTTGCAGGAGCAAAGGGCCTCGAAGGAGCCCTCCAGATGTCACGCGATCCCTGGAGGCCTCCTTCGAGGCCGCTACGCGGCACCTCAGGATGAGGTAATGCCTTGGAAAGACACCACAAACAGACGTTCAGGCGGCACGTGTTGCAATTGAGTGCGACAGAGCCGACTGGAAATCGGCCCATCGCACAAGCTCTATCCGTTAGAGCCCGACGTCTACCGCCGCCCGCCCGCAGCCCTGCGCACGGGCACGGCAGCACCCGCATCTTCCTCGAACAGCTCCGCCAGCTTCTCCGTCATCGCCCCGCCGAGCTCCTCGGCGTCGATGATGGTGACGGCGCGGCGGTAGTAGCGGGTCACGTCGTGGCCGATGCCGATGGCGAGGAGTTCCACCGGTGAGCGGGTCTCGATGTCCTCGATCATCCAGCGCAGGTGGCGTTCGAGATAATTGCCCGGATTGACCGAGAGGGTCGAATCGTCGACCGGCGCGCCATCCGAGATCACCATCAGGATCTTGCGCTGTTCGGGCCGGGCGAGCAGGCGCTTGTGCGCCCAGTCCAGGGCCTCGCCGTCGATGTTCTCCTTGAGCAGACCCTCGCGCATCATCAGCCCGAGGTTTTTCCGCGCCCGGCGCCAGGGAGCGTCGGCGCTCTTGTAGATGATGTGGCGCAGGTCGTTCAGACGGCCGGGACCGTTGGGCTTGCCCGCCGCCAGCCACGCCTCGCGCGATTGGCCGCCCTTCCAGGCGCGGGTGGTGAAGCCCAGGATCTCCACCTTGACGCCGCAGCGCTCCAGGGTCCGCGCCAGGATGTCGGCGCAGGTGGCCGCCACGGTGATCGGCCGGCCGCGCATGGAGCCCGAATTGTCGAGCAGCAGCGTGACGACGGTATCGCGAAAATTCGTGTCCTTCTCGCGCTTGAACGAGAGCGGCTGGAACGGGTCGGTCATCACCCGCACGAGGCGGGCCGGATCGAGCTGGCCTTCTTCGAGGTCGAATTCCCAGGCCCGGTTCTGCTGGGCCAGAAGCCGGCGCTGCAGCCGGTTGGCGAGGCGCCCGACCACGCCCTGGAGATGGGCGAGCTGCTTGTCGAGATAGGTGCGCAGGCGCGCGAGCTCTTCGGCGTCGCACAGATCCTCGGCGTCGATCATCTCGTCGAAGCGGGGATTGAACACCTTGTATTCGGGGCCGCGCGGCTCGACGGGCCGGTTGTTGGGCGGACGCTTGGCCTCGGAGGCCTCCTCGGATTCGGCGTTCTCGGACTCGTCCGGCAATTCGCCGGAGGGAGCGTCGGCGGCTTCCGTGGCGCCGTCCTGCAGCTCGTCCGAGGCTTCCTCGGAGGTCTCCATCTCGGACTTGTCGCCCTGGGACTGCTCCTCGGCTTCGCCCTCGCTCGGGGTCTGCTCGTCGTCCTGCCCTTCGTTGTCGTCCTCGTTGTCGTCGTCCTCGGGGTCCAGCGGCGTCTCGTCAGCCATGTCGAGGGAGGACAGCAACTCGCGCACGGAGCGGGCGAAGGAGCGCTGGTTCTCGAGATTGCCGATGAGGCCGTCCAGGCTGGGGCCGGCCTTCTCCTCGATATGGGAGCGCCAGAGGTCGACGATCTTGCGCGCGGCCTTGGGCGGGGCTTCGCCGGTCAGGCGCTCGCGCACCATCAGGGCGACGGCATCCTCCATCGGGGCATCGGCCCGGTCGGTAATGTCCTCGTACTTGCCGCCGCGATGGTAGCGGTCCTCCAGCATGGCCGTGAGGTTCGAGGCCACGCCTGCCATGCGGCGCGAGCCGATGGCCTCCACGCGGGCCTGCTCGACGGCATCGAACACGGCGCGCGCGCCGGCATTCTCGGGGGCGAGACGGCGATGGACGGCCACATCGTGGCAGCCGAGGCGCAGCGCCATGGAATCGGCATTGCCGCGCAGGATCGCCACATCCTCCGGCGTCAGCTTGCGCGGCGGCTCGGGCAGGCGCGCCTTGTCGCCGGTGAGCGCCGGCCGGTCGCTGGCATAGACCACCTCGATCTCGGAGCGCTTGGCGATGGCGCGCAGGCATCCGGCGACCGAACGCTTCAGCGGTTCGGCGATGGGCTCCCGGCGTTCGCCGGCTTTGCGGTTCGAGATGGCCACGATCGCTACTTCTTCACCGAGTCGAAATCGAAGGGGCGGTCCAGGATGTCGTCCCAGCCGTAGGGGCATTCCGCGGGAAACTCATCCGGCGGCAGATGGGTCTCGTCGGCGGCCCAATCGCGTGCGTCCGGGTAGGCGTCGCTCAGCGCCTCGTCGATGCGAGGCTTCAGCCCGGGATTGCTGGACAAGATCCGCCCGTAGCGCCGCCGCTGCTCACGGATCGAGAAGATCCAGCTCGGCGTGCGGTGCTCCGGCTGCTGGTCCCATTTCAGCATGTGCATGACGAGGACGCGCAGGGTGCTCTGAAGCTTGGCGAACTCGCTCTTCGACAAATCCTCGAGTTCCTCGGCCATGTGCTCGAGATCGAGCTCCTCGAAGCGACGGGCGCGCAGGAGATCGGCTTGCTGGATCAGCCACGAATAGAAGTCATCCTCGTAGCGCGCACGATTCGGTGCGCGCTCGGACGGTGACGATTCCCGTGTCTCACCCTTCAAGGCCGGTTCGGCCATCGCGTCCTCCGCGTCGATCCTCAGCTCAGCGCCACGTTCATCGCGCTCTCGGGCAGTTCCTTGCCGAAGGCGCGCTGGTAGAATTCCGCCACCAGGGTGCGCTCCAGCTCGTCGCACTTGTTGAGGAAGGTCACCCGGAAGGCGAAGCCGATATCCTGGAAGATGTCGGCGTTCTCGGCCCAGGTGATCACCGTGCGCGGGCTCATGACGGTGGAGAGATCGCCGTTCATGAAGGCGTTGCGGGTCAGGTCGGCGACGCGGACCATGCGGCTGACGATGTCGCGGCCGCCGTCGCGCTGGTAATGCAGCGCCTTCGACAGGACGATGTCCACCTCGCGGTCATGGGCGAGGTAGTTCAGCGTCGTCACGATGGACCAGCGGTCCATCTGGCCCTGGTTGATCTGCTGGGTGCCGTGATAGAGGCCGGACGTGTCGCCCAGCCCCACCGTGTTGGCGGTGGCGAACAGGCGGAAGGCCGGGTGGGGGCGGATCACTCGCTTCTGGTCGAGCAGCGTCAGGCGGCCCGAGACTTCGAGCACGCGCTGGATCACGAACATCACGTCCGGGCGGCCGGCATCGTATTCGTCGAAGACCAGCGCCACGTTGTTCTGCAGCGCCCAGGGCAGGATGCCGTCCTGGAAGGCGGTGATCTGCTTGCCGTCCTTCAGCACGATCGCGTCCTTGCCGACGAGATCGATGCGGGAGACGTGGCTGTCGAGGTTGATCCGGATGCAGGGCCAGTTCAGGCGGGCGGCGACCTGCTCGATATGGGTCGACTTGCCGGTGCCGTGATAGCCGGTGACCATCACGCGCCGGTTACGGGCGAAGCCCGCCAGGATCGCCAGGGTGGTCTCGCGATCGAAGATGTAATCCGGGTCGAGATCGGGAACGTGCTCCTCGCTCTGCGAGAAGGCCGGCACCTTGAGGTCGAGATCGATGCCGAAGGCCTCGCGGACGGAGACCATCCGGTCGGGCAGCGAGGCGGGGGTGTCGTCAGAAAGCATACGGGACCTCGTCGGGGCGGGCGCCGGCATGGGCCGGGCTCGCGGATCTATCTCGGTGGGCATTGCCGGGTCCCGCACGGGGCGAGACGTGGAATACCACCTTTAAGGGGCTGCGTCGGCGGACGCCAAGGGGTGCGAGAACTCGATATAGGGCCTCCCGCGCGGTTTGCCGCCTCCCACCGCACGTCATTTGCAAAAACGTGCATCGTTCGTGCCGGTTCGCGGCACCCGGCTCAGCACAGGCCGGCAGCGCGCAGGGTGTCGTGGGCGCGAATGATGTCGCGCAGCCGCTCCTCGAACGAGCGGTCGCCGCCATTGGCGTCGGGGTGGAAGCGCTTCACCAGCACCTTGTACTGCGCCTTGATGGCGGCCGTGTCGGCGTTCTCGTCGAGGCCGAGCACGTCGAGGGCCTTCAGGGCGGCCACCGTCAGGCGCGGCCGGCTCGGCTCGGGCTTGGCCCGGCGCGAGGTCTCGCCGACGCCTTCGCTGCGCAGGATGTCGAGCGGGTCGACATAGGCCCAGTCGCGCTTCGGGTCGCCCGGTTTCGCCCCGGCCGCCCGCGTCGCCGGGTTCACGCCCATCGCCCAGGTCGGGCGGTGCCCGATCACGGCGTCCTTCTGGTAGGCCTGGACGGCGGCGTCGTTCATGCCGTCGAAGTAGTTGTAGGTGGCGTTGTAGGCGCGCACGTGGTCGATGCAGAAGCGCCAGTACTGGCCTTCCGCCTTGCGACCCTTGGGAGCGCGGTAGAGCCCGGCATTGGTGCAGCCGGGGGTCTCGCAGCCCGTCTGGGACGCAGCCTTGGGCTCGTCGCAGGAGGGTTTGCGCTTGATGCGGATGCTGTCGAACAGACGCGAGTTGAGATCCATGGTGGGGCGATTATGAGAGGGCGGGTCCGAGACACAAGGGCGGCGGGCCTGATGACGCATGCGGAGATCGGGGGTTGACGACCCCGAAGCCTCCGGGCGCCTACAGGCTAGGAACGAAGCGACGGAAAGACGAGGACACGATGGCCGGCACGCTCAAGGATTGGATCACCGGAGCGCTCGACGCGCAACTGGCGCCGCAAACCCTGGTGGTCGTGGACGAATCCCATCTGCATGCGGGCCATTCGGGCGCACGGCCCGAGGGCGAGACGCATTTCCGTGTCGAGATCGTCTCCGCCGCATTCGAGGGGAAGAGCCGGGTCGAGCGCCACCGGATCGTGAACGGTGTTCTCGACGAGGCGTTCAAGCGCGGGCTCCACGCCCTTGCGGTGAAGGCGAAGGCGCCGTCCGAGGCCGCCTGAGCGGCTCCGGCATACGAGGAATATGGTGGCGATGGCCCTGCAATGCACCCCGCATCTCGCCATCGACGAGGCCGAACTCGAAGAGACGTTCGTGCGCGCCTCGGGACCGGGCGGGCAGAACGTCAACAAGCTCTCCACGGCGGTGCAGCTCCGCTTCGATGCGCGGCGCTCGCACTCCCTGCCCGACGCCGTGGCGGTGCGCCTGATGCGCCTCGCCGGGCGGCGGCTGACCCAGGACGGCGTCATCGTCATCATGGCCCAGCAATTCCGGACGCAGGACCGCAACCGGGCCGATGCGCGGGAGCGCCTCGCCGCCCTCGTCGCCGAGGCGGCGGTGCCGCCGACGCCGCGCCGGGCGACGCGCCCGACCCTCGCCTCGAAGAAGCGCCGCCTCGACGAGAAATCCCGCCGCGGCGCCACCAAGCGCCTGCGCAGCGACGGCGGAGGCGATTGAGACGGATCGCCAAGCGGCGCCGATCCCGACCGATGGTCGTTCTCGACGCGTTCGGCGGACGGGGATGAGGTCCATTCATCATCCGCCGGTCGCAGGGCCTATTTGAGGTTTCTTTCCAAGGCTTTACCTCACCCTGAGGTGGTCTGCTGGGATAATCGACTTCGGCAGACGATCGGCTCCGGCATGAAGATCCGCCCGGAGATCCGATGAAACACGCTCTTACTTCACCGGTCCCCTTGCATCCGGCGGATGATATTCTTCCGCGCCGGTGACATAGGCGCTGCCGGGCTTCAGCACGGTGAGGGCGATGGCGATCAGGGCGAGGAGCGCCGCGAGGGCCGCCGGGAACAGGAAGGCGTCCTCGCCGAAACGGGTCTGGAGGAAGCCGCCGATCACCGCCCCGGTGCTGAGGGCGCCCCAGAGCGGCGCCTGGATCCAGAACGACGGCGCGACCTTGCCCATCAGCAGGTTGGCGAGCCCGGTGCCGAAGCGGACCACGGCGCCCGTGACATAGGTGAGGGCGAGGCTGCGCCCGGCCTCGTCCTGCAGCGTGGCGTTCTGGAGGCCGAGCGCGATGACGATGGGATAGACGTGCAGCGGCCAGGAGAAGGTGCCGTAGGGCATGACGAGGCCGATCGCGAGGAGCACCGCCTGCAGCAGCAGCATCACCGAGAGCCGCCAGCGCCCGACCCAGGCCGCGATCAGTGTGCCGATGAAGGCGCCGAAGCAGAACATGACGATGACCGAGCTGACCCGCGCCGTGCTCTCCCAATCGAACTTGCTCACCGAGACGCCGAAGCGGGTGGTGTTGCCGCTCATGAACGACATGAAGAGCTGTGAAAATTCGAGGAAGCCGATGGAATCGGCGCATCCGGCCAGTGCCGAGAGGGCGAGTGCGAAGGGAATGCGCGTGCTCGGGCTCGCGGGAAACGACTTGTCGGTCTTATCGGCCATGCGTCTGAACAGGCTCCTGGAAGAGGATTGTAAGGGTCGGGAGAAGGCCGGACCTTACCGATCGGACGCGACGGATAAACCGCCTGCGCCGCGTTGGTGCGGATGAATGGGGGAGTGTCGTGCCGTGCAACACATGCCGGCCCGCTTCGGTTCAACTCAATCGCGCGCAATTGGGATTAAGGCGCCGGAGGACCCGGTTTGCGCAACAGGACGACGCGCGCCGCCACCTCGCTCCCGCGCTCGCGGCGGATCACGGCCGGTTCGAGAGCGAGCAGGTCCAGACCGGCCTCGTCGGCCAGCCGGCGCAGGTAGCGCTCGCCATGGGCGTAGCGTGCATCGGCACCGAGAACGAGGCCGCCATCGGGGTTCCACTGCACCGTGAAGGCCACGAGGCCCGTGGGCCTGAGAATGCGGGCGGTCTCGGCCATGACCGGGGAAAGGCCGCCGACATAGATGAAGACGTCCGCCGCGATGACGAGATCGGCGCTGTCTTGCTTCTCGCCTCGGAGAATGGGGACGAGATCGCCCTCGATGAGCCTGTCGTAGCGCCGCCGCCGGGCGGCTTCGGTGAGCATGCCGGGGGAGATGTCGATTCCCGTCAGGGTTCGCGTGCGCCCATTCAAAGCCTCGCCCACCAGGCCGGTGCCGCAGCCGAGGTCGATCACGTCGCCGAAATCCGCCCGCGCGCCGTCCAGCCCGTCGAGGGCCCTCACCAGCAGTTCCGGCCCGCGATATTGCAACTCGCCCACGAGGTGGCGCTCGAATCGCGGGGCGTAGCCGTCGAACAGGGCGCGGATATAGGCCGGCGAGATCGCCCCCAAAGCCGCGCCCTCGCCGATCTGGACGAGGCGCAGCCGGGCCCCGAGTTCGTCATGCGGGTCGAGGTCGAGGGCGTTGCCATAGGCCCGCAAGGCGGCATGGTGGTGGGCGACATCCGCTGTGGCGAGGTGGCGGGCCTCTCGCGCCCGTCCGAGCAGGAACCACGCCGCCGCGTAACGCGGCGCGATCTCCAGGACCTGCTCGGCCATCTCGGCCGCGCCCTCCGCATCGCCCTCGGAGAGACAGGCCTCCGCATAGGCGTAGCGCCGGTCGGCGAGGAGATCGCCCGAACTGTTCTGAAGTGACGTCTGCGCTCGCGGGTTCATGCGAGCGCCCTATATCACGTCGCATGATCCGCCATCCCCATGTTCAGCCCTTCGCAGTTCGGCCCTTCGCAGTTCGGCATCCCGCATGAGCCTGAGTGCGAGCGACCTCCTGACCCTGACCCGCGAGGGGCTGTATTGTCCGCTGGGCGGGTTCCACGTGGACCCGACCTGGCCGGTGCCGCGCGCCCTCATCACCCACGGCCATGCCGACCATGCCCGGTCCGGCCACGGCAAGGTGCTGGCCACGGGCCAGACCCTGCGGATCATGGCCGTGCGCTACGGCGAGGATTTCTGCGAGGCGCGCCAGGAGGCGGTGCTCGGCGAGGACATCCGCATCGGCGACGTGACGGTGCGTTTCGCGCCCGCCGGCCATGTCCTCGGCTCGGCCCAGATCTCCATCCAAGCCCAGGGCGTCCGGGTGGTGGTGTCGGGCGATTACAAGCGCGCCTACGACCCGACCTGCCTGCCCTTCGAGGTCGTGCCCTGCGATGTCTTCATCACCGAGGCGACCTTCGGCCTGCCGGTCTTCCGGATGCCGGACACGGCGGGCGAGGTCCGCAAGCTCCTCGATTCCGTCGCGCTGTTCCCCGAGCGCGCCCACATCGTCGGCGCCTATGCGCTCGGCAAGGCGCAGCGGGTCATGGCCCTGCTGCGGGAGGCCGGCTACGACGAACCGATCTATCTCCACGGCGCCATGGAGAAATTGACCGAGCTCTACAAGCGCGAGGGCATCCCGCTCGGGGAGACGCCGAAGGTCGTCGCGACGGAGCGCGGAAAACTCCACGGCGCCATCGTGCTCTGCCCGCCTTCGGCGATCCAGGACGTGTGGTCGCGCAAATTCCCCGATCCCGTCACCTCCTTCGCCTCGGGCTGGATGCGGGTGCGCGCCCGCGCCCGGCAGAAGGGCGCCGAACTCCCCCTCGTCATCTCCGACCATTCCGACTGGCCGGACCTCTGCCGCACCATCCGAGAGACCGGGGCCGGCGAGGTCTGGGTCACCCACGGACAGGAGGACGCCCTGGTGCATTGGTGCGGGACGCAAGGGATCAAGGCCAAGCCGCTCCACATGCTGGGCTATGGCGATGACGGCGAGGGCGAAACCGCCGCGCCGGCCGAGGAGGCCGCCGCGTGAACGACTTCGCCCATCTCCTCGACCGCCTCGCCTACGAGCCGCGCCGCAACGCCAAGCTGCGCCTGCTGCAGGATTATTTCGCCCATGCGCCCGACCCGGAGCGGGGCTGGGCGCTGGCCGCCATGACCGGCAACCTCAACTTCCGCGAGGCCAAGCCGGCGATGATCCGCGGGCTGGTGGAAGCGCGGGTCGACCCGGTGCTGTTCGCGCTCTCGCATAATTACGTGGGCGATCTCGCCGAGACCACCGCGCTGATCTGGCCGTCTCAAAACCCTCCCCCCTCTGCGGGGGAGGGTGGCCCTCGCGTCAGCGAGGGTCGGGAGAGGGGAGCGCCGTATCCGGAAAGGTCGTCCCCTCTCCCGCCTGCTCCGCAGGCACCCTCCCCCGCAGAGGGGGGAGGGGATGCAGCAGCGGCCGGTCCGGGCCACAACAACCCGCCGCCGCACATCCCGACCCTCTCGGAAGTGGTCGAGACCCTCGCCACCGTGAAGAAGGCCGACCTGCCGGCCCATATCGCCGGCTGGCTCGATGCCCTCGACGAGACCGGGCGCTGGGCGCTGTTGAAGCTCATCACCGGGGCGCTTCGCGTCGGCGTCTCCGCCCGCCTCGCCAAGACGGCGGTGGGGGCGCTCGGCGGCCACGAGGCCGATGCGGTGGAGGAGGTCTGGCACGGGCTGGAGCCGCCGTATCTCGGCCTGTTCGCCTGGGTCGAGGGGAGGGGGGAGCGGCCCACCACCCTCAACCCGGCGCCGTTCCGCCCGCCGATGCTCTCCCACCCGATCGACGAGGAAACGGACTTCGAAAAACTCGATCCGGCCGCCTTCTCGGGCGAGTGGAAATGGGACGGCATCCGCGTCCAGCTCTCGGGCGGCCGTGACGAGGCCGGGGAGCAGGTGGCGCGGGTCTATTCGCGCACCGGCGAGGACATCACACATGCCTTCCCCGATCTCGCCGAGGCGATCACCTTCACGGGCACCATCGACGGCGAATTGCTGATCCTGCGGGAGGAGCGGGTTCAGAGCTTCAACGTGCTGCAGCAGCGCCTCAACCGGAAGGCCGTGACGCCCAAGCTGCTGGAGGAATTCCCGGCCCATGTGCGGGCCTACGACCTCCTCACGGCGGAGGGCGAGGATCTGCGCCCGCTGCCCTTCGCGACCCGCCGCGCGCGGCTCGAGAGTTTCGTCGCCGCCCTGGATCACGCCCGCATCGACCTCTCGCCGCTGGTGACGTTCGAGACCTGGGACGATCTCGCCGAGGCTCGCGCCGATCCCGCGAGCGTGGGGGCGGGCGAGGATGCCGACGCCATCGAGGGGGTGATGCTGAAGCTGCGCGACAGCCCCTATCTGCCCGGCCGTCCCAAGGGTCCGTGGTGGAAGTGGAAGCGCGAGCCGCATCTCGTCGATGCCGTGATGATGTATGCCCAGCGCGGCCACGGCAAACGCTCGTCCTTCTACTCGGACTACACGTTCGGGGTCTGGCGCGAGCGGCCGGAGGGTGGGCGAGAACTGGTGCCTGTAGGCAAGGCCTATCACGGCTTCACCGATGCGGAGCTCGCCAAGCTCGACCGCTTCGTCCGCAACCACACGACCAAACGCTTCGGCCCCGTGCGCGAGGTGGCCTACGGGCCGGAGGAGGGCCTCGTCCTGGAGATCGCCTTCGAGGGCGTGCAGCGCTCCACCCGGCACAAATCCGGCGTCGCCATGCGCTTCCCCCGCGTCCACCGCATCCGCTGGGACAAGCCCGCCGCCGAGGCGGACGGGATCGGAATTCTGGAGACCATCCTGGCGCGCGGCGAGCGGGAAATCGCGCCGGGCGCATCGATCGACGAGGAGGCATCATGACGGCTGCAGGCAGGATCGGCGGGATCGAAGGTTTTCAGGAAGGCGAGATCCGGCGCCAGGCCAGCGCCCGCTTCACCGTCTCGACGCGGGGCCAGGGCTTCACCGATGTCACGGCGGCAGTGGCCGATTTCCTCGGGCGCAGCGGTATCGAACAGGGTCTGCTCACGCTCTTCTGCCGGCACACTTCGGCCTCCCTGACGATCCAGGAGAATGCCGATCCCGACGTGCAGAGCGACCTGATGGCGGCCCTGGACGGGCTCGCCCCGCGCCATCCCGGTGGCGGGTACATCCATTCGGCGGAAGGCCCCGACGACATGCCGGCGCATATCCGCACCCTGCTGACGGATTCGGGGCTGACGATCCCCGTCATCGACGGACGCCTCGTCCTCGGCACGTGGCAGGGCATCTATCTCATCGAACACCGCGACCGGCCGCACCGGCGCGACATCGTCCTGCACGTCGCCGGCGCATAGGCGACCGGCGGCGCACCGTCATCGGGCGCGCCGCCGGTCCGGGTCACGCGGCCCGGCCGTTCCGGCGGCAGCCGACCGTCGGGGTGCCGTGTTTCGAAACCCAGACCGCCGCCTGGGTCCGGTTGCTGACATTGATCTTTCTCAAGACGTTCTTGACGTGGATCTTCACCGTTGCCTCGGAGATCCGCAATTCCCGGGCGATCGACTTGTTGGAATGCCCGGTCGACAAGCAGGCGAGGACTTCGATCTCGCGATGCGAGAGATCCGATGCCGCTGCGGGCGCCGTCTCTACGCCCTTGGCGAACCGCATGAGAGCCGGCCTCGGGAAGCCGTTGCTGCCCCCGGTCAGATGCGAGGCGGCACCGATGGAGATCACGATGTTGCCGCCCATCACGACGTTCAGCGATCGGATCAAGGCGATCGGCTGCGCGCTCCGGTTCAGGCAGGCCTGGATGCCCCTCTGCAGCAGGTACCGTGGCACCGCCGGATCGGTCTCGGCCGTCAGGGCGACGATCCGGGCCGTGGGAAAGTGGGACTGCACCAGGGGAACCAGCGCTCCCTCGATCTCATCCTGGCCGAACTCGCTCAGAATGATCAGCTCCGGCATGTATCCGATCTGTAGATCTGCAATATCGTCTATCGAATCGAGGACTGAATATCCGTTCTGGTTCAATATTCCAACGAGACCGTCCCGTTCGAGCCCTCTCGGGCCAATGACGATGGTGGGTATGGTCGTGGTCGCAGAGGTCAGACTATCCGGTCCGACGATCATGCTGGGAAGGAAATCGGATTGGGGAGGTTCGGAAGAAGCATTGATACTGAGTGGCATCGGGCTAACTCCAATGAAGACTTGGAAATAGATGGCATGGCCATCGCTCTGCCGGCATGAATGAAATGCCGCCGTATGAACGTCGCACTGTCGTCCTGCTGCGAAGGCGAGACGCAGTCTCATAGCAGTCGATCGAAAATCGGGTCGTCGTGCTGAGCAGGTGATCGTGATGAAACAAATGTTATTATTTCAGGTTACAAATATCCGCGGATCGTCGTTGCTCCCTCCATCAGGGTCGAATTCTATGACGATTGAATAACATGGGGACATCGCGTGCAACAAGAAAAAATGAACACTTCAAATCTGTCGTGTCGAGCGCGTATGACTGCCTGTAGGTCAATGATTCCGCGCTCGCTGAAGCCTCGATTTCAGCAAGCCTCGGGTGGTAAAACGCTCTTGCACGTAGGCGTGGAAGCCGAAACCGACGTCTTGGAGCGGCCCCCGTCATCCCGGCCTCCGAAGCCTGGAACAGTCGAGACCTGCGAAAGGCCGTACCGTGGTATGACTACTTAGATCCGGTCCGAACCAGGGATTGTTCAAGGTTAGAGCAGGTTACCGGCCCTCATGGACCGGCCCTCATGGGCCGGCGCGATCCTCGCCGTGCCGAAAGCTGCGCCCGAGGGGGGAGCGGAAGATCATGCTGGCGCCGATGCCGAAGCCGAAGACGCACCAGAACCAGATGCCCAGCATCGGTCCTTCGAGCGCCACGTCGAAACACGCGTCCACGAACATGCCGAGGCCGTAGCAGCCGATCCAGATGAACAGCTTGGCCCAGTGCTCCTCCCCGCGCCGGCGGGCCCAGAGCAGGCTGTGGAACAGCATCGTGAACCAGGTCGCCAGCACGCCGAGCCACAGCACGAGGCCGGGGACGCCCGAGCGCGCCAGATAGGTCATGTTGACGTTGTGGGGGCTGCGCAGCACCGCGTCGGCCGTCACCCATTGCTTGTAGCCGTCCTCGAGGGCGATGTTCACCCCGAAGCCCTTGCCCGTCCAGAAATACGGCCCGCGCAACGTGTAATCTTGAATCGTCGCCCACCAGCGCAGGCGGAACTCCTTGGTCGCCTCGAAATTCGAGGCCTCGCTGACGCCGACCACGCTCTTCAGGCCTTCGACGATCTGCTTGGGTCCGGTCGCCCGCTCGTTGCCGGGAAGCTGGACGCTGAGATCGAACAGCGTCGCGATGATCGCGGCGACGAAAAACACCAGGACGATGGGCATGAACTGTCGCAGCCGCCGCCCGGCGATCGCCGCGACCACCACCGGCACGAGGCAGGTCAGCATGGCGCCGCGGCTCGAGGTGACGACGATCATGCTCGCCATCAGCACGGCGATCCAGAGGCGCGAGAAGCGGCCGAGCCCCAGCAGGACGAAGACGGCGATGGCCGCGAGGTGGCTGGCGGCCTCGCCGGCCCGGACGCTGGGGATCTGGATCTCGGTGCCGGGGATCTTCAGGAACGCCGAACTCAGGCCGTACACGATGCCGCCGGCCAGGGCATAGAACCGCGCGAACCGGCCATAGGCGTCCATGGCCCGCCCGAACCGGCCGGGTTCCTCCAGCAGCAGGGCGACGACGATCAGGGCGAACAGGCCGTAGAGGGCCAGCACGCTGTCCCGGGGGGCGTCCATCCCGTAGGGGCCCAGATACGGCACGGTCCGGTAGAGGACCCAGCCCATCAGGACGATGAGCATCCGGCTCGCCGGCGTCGCCAGGATGGCGAGCCAGCATCCGGACCGCAGCAGCGCGATGAGCCCCCCGGCCAGGGCCATCTCGCCGACGAAGAGCGGCGGGATTCCCAGATAGGCGAAGGTCTTCCCCAGCACCGCGTAGCCCAGGAGCACGATGACGAGGGCGCGGGAGTAGCGTTCGGTGAAGTCGTCGGCGGAGCGGCCGAGGGGGAGGGCGGTGTCGAGAGGGGACTGGATCACGCGGGCGACCTCATTCGACGGGCCGGGAGTTATGTGGGCACTCTGAGGGGCGTTCGATGGGATGTTTCGGCCGGTTCACTTGCGAGGGTCGATCGTCCCACCAGATCATCTCGTCCTGATGTGCCCTTTGCCCGAGCAAAGGGCCTCGAAGGAGCGCTCCAGCCACCAAGGCGATCCCTGGAGGGCTCCTTCGAGGCCGCTACGCGGCACCTCAGGATGAGGTCGAGCCTTGGAAAACGGTTCAAAGAGGCTCCCGGAGCTAAGCCCCGACCACGTTGGGTCGGGGCACATCTCCAGGCCTTTGTTCTGCCGCGCTCTTTTTCGCCGAACCGGCATCCACTTCGGCGGAGAGCGCTCTAGACCGCGATCGGCATCGTCCGGTGCGAGTCCATCGCCTCGGCGTAGATCCCCAGGAGCTGGTTCGTGGTGACGGTTTCGCTCCAGCAGGTTTCGTATTTCAGCCGTGCCGCCCGGCTCATGCGCTCGGACGCGGCACGATCTGACAGGATCCGCGTCATGGCGCGGGCGAGATCGGCGGCGTCGCCCGGGGCGGCGTGCAGGCCGGTCACCTCGTCCGAGACGATCTCGGCCAGCGAGCCGATCCGCGACGCGATCACCGGCAGGCCCATGGCGAAGGCTTCGACCACCACCATCGGCAATCCCTCGTACCAGAGCGAGGGGACGATCAGGGCCCTTGCCCCCCTCATCGCGGCGCGAACCTGCGCCGGGGTGACCTGGCCCCGGTCGTCGAGATCGGGCGAGGCGGCGACCTGCGCGGCCAGCGGCCCCGTTCCGATGACCGTGACCCTGCAGCCGGCGATCCTGGCCGCGGCATCGAGGGTCTCGACGCCCTTCTCGGTGGTGAGGCGTCCCACGAACAGTAATCCCTCCCGCGCATCTGCCGAGACCGGGCCGGGATCGGCGAGCCCGTTCGCCTTCACGGCGATGCGGTGTCCGGGCAGGCCCGCCGCGATGAACCGGCTGCGCTCGAACTCGGTCAGCGCGATGAAACGGTCGACATGGTTCGCCCAGGTGCCGGTCTGCCTGTGATGCTGGATGGACCGCGCCACCGCGAGCGATCCGAGCCGGGAATCCCGGTAGCACCGGTGCAGCACCGCGTTGTAGGCGGAGCCGCCGACGCAGACCTCGCAGGGCGAGCCGTTCCGCGTCAGCATCGCGTTGGCGCACATGATCCGGTAATTGTGCAGCGTCTGGATCGTGGGCGTTCCCGTCTTGCGGACGGCCACATGCACCATCGGCGAGATCAACGGGAAGTAATTGTGGACGTGGACCACGTCCGGCCGGAAGAGATCGATCTCCTTCAGGACGAGGCCGATGTTCTTCGGCGAATTCACCGATTGGAACGCCGCGCGCAGGCGGTCGACCGGTGTGACGATGGATTTGTTGCTCAAGGTGAAGAGGCGGACGTCGCAGCCGGCCCGTTCGAGGGCGCCGATCTCCTGGGCGACGACGGAATCCTCGCCCCCGTGGAACTGGTACTCGTTGTGGACGATCAATACGCGTTTCGACATCTCGATCGCCTCACAATCGTTGCTGTGACCGCTGGTCAGTCTTCGTCCGGTCGCGGGCGCGGCGTTACTCGGCCGCCACGGAATGCAGGACCGGCTGAGCCTGCGCGATCTCTTCCTCGATCCAGCGGTAGGTCGGCACGAGCCCCTCGCGGATCATGATCTTGGGCTCCCAATCGAGAACCTTGCGGATCAGGCCGTTGTCGCTGTTGCGCCCACGCACGCCCTGCGGCTTCGTCAGGTCGTGGCGCTTGGTGATCGTCTTGCCCGCGATCTCCGCCGCGATATCGACGAGGTCGTTGATGCTGATCATCTCGTCGGTGCCGAGATTGATCGGCGCGCAGTAATCGGAATGCATCAGCCGGTACAGACCCTCGACGCAATCGTCGATATACATGAAGGAGCGGGTCTGCAGGCCGTCACCCCAGACCTCGATCTCACCACCATCGGGGCAGAGCACCACCTTGCGGGAGATCGCGGCGGGCGCCTTCTCCCGGCCGCCGTCATAGGTGCCGAGCGGACCGTAGACATTGTGGAACCGTACGGACCGGGTCGGGATCTTCCAATCCTCGGTCATGTATTGGCACATCTTCTCCATGTAGATCTTCTCGAGCCCGTAGCCTTCCTCGGGCTGGGCCGGCCAGGCGACGTCCTCGGAGAGCGGGGTGACGTCGGGCGAGAGCTGGAGATGCTGGGGATAGACGCAGGCCGAGGAGGAGAAGAGGAACTTCTCCAGGCCGCTATAGCGCGCCGCCTCGATCATATGCGCGCTGATCAGGGTGTTGTTGAGCGTGATCTCGGCATGCGAGCCGCTGATGAAGCCGATGCCGCCCATGTCGGCCGCGAGGTGGTAGACCTCGTCCATGTCCTTGACGGCGATGGCGCAATTGTCCCGCATGCGAAGATCGACCTGCATGAAGTCGTGCGCGGCCGAGGCTTCGTATTGCGGGAGCTTGATGTCGGCCCCGCGGACCCAATAGCCCTTGTTGACGAGGCTTTTCACGAGATGGTGTCCGATGAAACCACCGGCCCCGGTCACAAGTATCTTTTTCATGACAGACAGCCCTTATTCAATGCGTGTCGTCAGAAGAACTGCATGATCGCCGAATGTATTGGTAGGAACCTTGAGGGTTAGATCGAACGCGCTCACGGTGTCGCGTATAGTACCCTTGCGCCGGACGTGGCGACTTAGCGGGGGTGATGCCGACATCGCGGCGTCGACGAACGGGCACAGAGCCGCAGAACCCATCCGGCATCGTCCGGATGCCCTGTTCGATCGGAATACTCAGCGGATGCTCATGCCGAGGCAAAACATCCGAGCCGACCACCTCATCTTGAGGTGCCGGAGCGTAGCGGAGGCTTTGAGGGAGCCCTCCAGTTGTCGCGCGATCCCTGGAAGGCTCCTTCGAGGCCGCTACGCGGCACCTCAGGATGAGGTCAAGCCTTGGAACAACAACTCGAGGAGGTCTCGCTTCCCGTCCCGCGCGGATCCTGTCGGGCTACCGAATCGGGGTGCTGGAAAGTCAAATCGGCTGTTCGGAATCAATCATTATCGCCGATCCTGTAGCTTTCGGACTAGTTTCCGACCACTCGGAAGAGATGTTCTCCAGGACAGGATGATATTTTAAGGTTGTCGCTTGCGGCGGTTGCTGTTCCAAACCCGTGACCGCCTTTGCTCATCTGAATGATCCATGGAGGCTGGAATGCGGGTGGCGGTCATCGGCGTCGGATATGTCGGTCTCGTATCCGGGGCGTGCTTTGCCGAATTCGGGCATCATGTGCATTGCGTCGACAAGGATCCGCAGCGGATCGCCGCCCTGCGCGCGGGTCGCATGCCGATCTACGAGCCGCATCTCGACGCGCTCGTCGCCAACAACGTCGCCGCCGGGCGCCTGAGCTTCGGCACCGATCTCGCCGAGGCGGTGGGCGACGCGGAAGTCGTGTTCATCGCCGTCGGCACGCCCGCCCGGCGCGGCGACGGCCATGCCGACCTCGCCCATGTCTTCGCCTGTGCCCGCGACATCGCGCAAGCGATCCGGGGTTATACCGTGGTGGTGACGAAATCGACCGTCCCGGTGGGCACAGGGGACCGGGTCGAGCACATCATGCGCCTCGTCCAGCCCCAGGGAGCCTTCGCCGTCGCCTCGAACCCCGAATTCCTGCGCGAAGGCGCGGCCATCGCGGATTTCCAGCATCCCGACCGGATCGTCATCGGCACCCAGGACGAGCGGGCGCGGGCGATCATGACCAACCTCTACCGGCCCCTGGCGGAGGCCGCGGTGCCGCTGTTCTTCACCACCCGGCGCACCGCCGAGCTGGTGAAATACGCGGCCAACGCCTTCCTCGCCATGAAGATCGGCTTCGTCAACGAAATGGCCGATCTGTGCGAGCGGGCGGATGCCGATGTGGAAGGGGTCTCCTACGGGATCGGCCTCGACCGGCGGATCGGCGCGCAGTTCCTCCAGCCGGGTCCGGGCTTCGGCGGCTCGTGCTTTCCCAAGGACATCCAGGCGCTGATCAAGTCGGCGCAGGATTACGGCGTCCCTTCCCGGATCATCGAGACGGTGGCGGCCGCCAACGAGCAGCGCAAGCGATTGATGGCGCGGCGGCTGATCAAGGCCTGCGGCGGCTCCGTCAGGGGGCTGACCATCGCGGTGCTCGGCCTCACCTTCAAGGCGAATACCGACGACACCCGCGAGGCGCCGGCTACCTCGATCATCACCGCCCTCCAGGACGAAGGCGCCGAGGTGCGGGCCTATGACCCCCAGGGGATGGACCAGGCGAGGGCGCTCATGCCCGACATCGCCTACGCCACCGACCCCTATTCCTGCGTGGCCGGCGCCCATGCCGTGGCGATCGTGACGGAATGGAGCGTGTTCCGCACCCTCGACCTCGCCCGGCTCCGCTCGCGCATGGCAGGATCGGTCCTCGTCGATTACCGCAACATCATCCCGGTGGCGGAGGCGACGGAGGCCGGGTTCCGCCATGTGGGAATCGGCCGGCGCAGCGTCACGGCGGAGCGTCCGGCGCCACGGATCGACCTGACGCAGCCGCAGGGCGCCGTCCTGCCGGAACTCGCAATCGCCGCTGGGTAATCCCCCGAAGGCACCGACCGAGCGAAAGCCGCCCCGCGACTGCGGGGCGGCTTTCGTGTGTCGGTTCTACTTGGGGGGTACTTGGGGAAGTCTGTATCGTTGCAAGACGACGGATCTTCTCGCCCTCTCACCTCATCCTGAGGTGACCTTTGCGCAAGCAAAGGGCCTCGAAGGAGCCCTCCAGTTCGCTGAGCGAGGACTGGAGCCCTCCTTCGAGGCCGCTTCGCGGCGCCTCAGGGTGAGGTAATGGGTTGGAAAGACGGAAGAACAGGTTTCGGTGGGAACGCGCTCACCGTCCGGTCGCGGTCCTCAGGGCGGGCTTCGGCCAGAACGCGGAGGCCTGGGCCAGCACGGTCTCGATCACCTCGTCCTGCTCGTCGATGCGCAGATCCGGGAAGAGCGGCAGCGAGAGCGTGCCCTCGCCCCATTCCTGCGCGACGGGCAGGGACGATGCTTCCGGCACGTCGCGGTAGAGGGTCAGCGTGGGCACGCTGCGGTAATTCACCGTCGTGCCGATGCGGGCCTCGCCCAGCGCCCGGAGCATGTCGTCGCGGCGCCCGTCGGGCACGTGGATCGGGAACAGGTGCCGGGCCGAGACCACGCCCGGCTCCATGGCCGGCCAGGTGAACGGGGTGCCGGCGAGCGCGCTCTCGTAGCGTCGACTCAAGGCCTCGCGCCGGGCGCACTGAACCTCCACCTGATCGATCTGGGGCGCGAGCAGGACCGCCAGCAGGTCCGGCAGGTTGGCCTTGGTGCCGAGGCGGTCGATGTCCCAATGGTTGTAGGTGCCGCCCTGGAAACGCTGGGCCGCGCCGGCGGACATCCCGTGCAGCACCGTCTGGACCAGGGTCCGGGCGAGGAGGGGATCGCGGGTGACGACGGCGCCGCCCTCGCCGCAGGTCACGTTCTTCGTGGCGTAGAAGGAGAAGATCGCCGCGTCGCCGTCCTGCCCCGGCCGGCGCCCGTTGCGGCTGCCCTCGAAGCAATGGGCCGCGTCCTCGATGATCCGGATCGAGGAGGGGATCGCCGCCCGCAGAGCCGGGATGTCCACCATCTGGCCGTAGAGATGGACGGGGATGATCGCCCGCGTCCGCTCCGTCACGGCCGCCGCCGCGAGAGCGAGATCGATCAGGAGCGTGTTCGGGCCGCTGTCGACGAAGACCGGCGTCGCGCCCACGAGGCGCACCACGTTGGCCGTCGCCGCGAAGGTCATGGCCGGTACGATGACCTCGTCGCCGGGGCCGATCCCCATGGCGAGGAGGGTCGCCACCGCCCCTTGCGTCCAGCTCGAGGTGAGCTTGGCATGCGGCACGGCGAAGAAGTCCCGCAGCAGGTCCTCGACGCGCGCGCCCTCGGGGCCGGTCGTCAGGAACGCGCTCCCCAGGACCGAGGCCACCCGCACGGCGTAGTCGGGCGAGAGCGCATGCCTATAGAACGGGACTGCCATCGGTTGCCTCCATGTCTTCGCTGAGAGCCGGCGATGCCGGTGTGGTTCGGTAGAGGGCGTGCAGGCGCGCCGCGACCACGGTCCAGTCGGCCGAGCATCCCATCCGGTGGGCGCCGCGCGACATCGCCCGCCATTCGGCGGAATCGAGGGAAGCGGCCCGGGCGAGGGACCGGGCCACGGCCTCGGCCGTCAGATCTTCGATGAGGAGGCCGGCGCCGTGCCGCGACATCGCCTCGGTCATCCCCGCCTCGGCGGTGATGAGGAGCGGCACGCCGAGAATCTGGGCTTCGAGGGCCGCCGTCGGCCAGCGGTCGAGGCGCGAGGGAAAGGCGAAGAAGTCCCAAGACCGGACGATGTCGTCCCGCTCGGCCCCGTAGCGCGGCCCCTCGAAGGTCACGGCGGATTCGATGCCGAGGCGGCGGGTCGTCGCCATCAGCTCGGCTCGCTCGTCGCCGGGGCCCATGACGACGAGGCGGCCGGTGCCGCCCTGCCGCCGGTAGAGGGCGAACCCTTCGATCAGCAGGTCGAGCCCCTTGTGGAACACCGCCAGCCGGCCGCAGAAGCCGAAGACCGGCGATCCGCCGGCAGGGCCAGATGACCCGCCGGCAGGGCCGGACCTGTCGACGAATCCCGGACGCCCGCCGAGCGCGCTCGAATAGACCCCGTGGGGCACGAGGACCGACCGGGCCTTGGGCGCCAGGCGGCGGAGTTCGGCCTGTTCCAGGGCGGTGATGACGTGGACGAAGCGCGCGCCTTCCAGAACCCGCCGCTCCAGCAGCCGGACGTAGAGGGCGGTCGACGGCTTCACCAGCCGGCCGGCCCGGTCGTAGAAATGCGAGAAGCAGGCATGGAGGCTGATGACGTAGGGAATGCCGCGACGGCGCAGCATCCGCGTCAGGGAGACCAGAAGCGGTTGGCGCGCGCCGTGGAAGTGGAAGATCGTCCGCGTGTCGGCCCCATCGAGGAAAGCCTCGCGGGAGCGGCGCGACAGGCTGACCGTGCGGCCGAGGATCCTGAGCCCGTCCAGCGGGACATGATCCATCCGGATGCCCGCCGGCACCGTCATCCCGTTGGGATCGCGCGACAGGAACAGGATGCGGGATGCCTCGCCCGACACGGTCTGCTCCGTGACGAGGGAGCGTGTATTCTGGTGAATACCGTTGGCGAAGGAGGGATATCCCTCCTTGTTCTCGATGATGACGTGGCGGACGGACAAGGGGGAGCCACCATCCGGCCGTCGGACCGTGGACGAGGGAGGCACGTCATAGGCTCGCATGGCTGTCCTCTCGGGCCGGCCGGTCGGAGATGCGGGTCCGGGCGGACGCGGACCCGTTTCGTCTCAGGCGCGCGCCGCCTCGGCGCCGGCCTCGAAGGCCGGGCGGGGAAACACGCCCGGGGTCGCGGCGATGGCCTCTTCGGCCGGGATCGGCAGGCTCAGCCGCTGGAGCGGGTCGGCGAGCAGCATCTTGTACCACTTGACCGTGTTGCAGACGGCGGTGTTGCGCAGGAGCTTGGCGTCGATCGCGTTCTGGATCTCGATGACGGCATCCTCGATCCGGTGTCTCGCCCTGAAGCCG
Organism: Methylobacterium sp. SD274; assembly: GCF_017355285.1. Classification (NCBI taxonomy): domain Bacteria; kingdom Pseudomonadati; phylum Pseudomonadota; class Alphaproteobacteria; order Hyphomicrobiales; family Methylobacteriaceae; genus Methylobacterium; species Methylobacterium sp. SD274. Next base: position 44,157 of record NZ_JADIJP010000013.1, read on the forward strand.
AAACTTTCCCGCGCCTTGGCGAAGCTCACATGGTAATCGCGCCGGTCGAGCCCGCAGGGCATGAACTCGATCTCGCTCGCCTTGGTGACGGTGTTCTTCACCGCGAGCGCGATGTCGACGATCTGGCGGTTGTCCCAGCCGATGTTGAAGGCCGCCCCGGCGACGACGCCGGACGGGGCGCGCAGGGCGCTGAGGAAGGCGGCGGCCACATCCCGCACATGGACCACCGGACGCCATTGCGATCCGTCGCCCCCCACCGTGATGCGGCCACGATCCAGGGCGTCGAAGGTCATCTGGTTGACGACGAGGTCGAACCGCATGCGCGGCGACAGGCCGAACACGGTGGCGTTCCTGAGCGCCGTGGCGGCGAAATGGCCGGTATTCAGGGCGAGCACCGCCTCTTCGGCCCTGGCGCAGGTCTGCGCGTAGATGGTGAGGGGCCGCAGAACCGCGTCCTCGGTGAGGAACATGTCCTGGCCGGCGCCGTAGACCGCGCAGGAACTGGCGAAGAGGTAGCGGCGGACGCCGGCGCGCTTGGCGGCCATGGCGGCCCGTATCCGGCCCTTCTCGTTGATCGACCGTGTCAGCTCCGGGTCGAGGTCGCCGGACGGATCGTTCGATAAAGCGGCCAGATCGATGGCATAATCGCAATCGTCATAGGCATGATGGTCGATGAGCCTGATGTCCTGCTTGACGATCTCAAGCTTGGGGTGGCCATCATATTTCGAGAGAGCAAGGTCTCCGAAATAAAAGGCATCTATGGCTCTGACCTTGTACCCGTTCCGAAGTAATTCTCCGACCATGACGGAGCCAATGTAACCGCCGGCTCCCGTGACAGCAACTTTCGCGTTCATGATTGTCATCCATCGCAGTCTTGAGAACAATGCTTCAGTCTTGATGTTCAATTTAATGTGATGAATTTCGTAAGGCAAAAGAACAATGGGACTAGCAGCGATGGGTCGGGGTGCAGTTCAGTAATACGAAATCAAGATGCCGCGGCGCGAATGGATTAGCCGGGGGTGTTTCCTATGTGGCGCGTCTCGTCGGCGACGATCGACTGAACAAGGAGCGCTCGCGCTCGGTATCGACGCGCGTCAGCGCACGGGCCGTCCTTCGACGATTTCGGCGAGCGCATGGCCGTTCACGGGGAGCCGACCTCGCGGGCGGCGGGGGTTCCCAGGCGTGAGAGCGTGGCGGTGGTGTCGAGCGGGAGAAGCGTCAGGCCGGACGCCGAAGGCGTCGAAAGGCACCGGGCCAAGAAGGCATCGGGCCAAGAAGGCATCGGGCCAAGTATGATTGGCCCGGGGACCGCGTAAGACGGCACGGGTCCGAAGAGAGATGTAGGACGATAAATGAAGGACAAGAGATCTGAGACGAGAGATGGGATTAGTCTCAATCGAATCCGCGCCTCTGCTCGGTGCGGGTCATGTCTTGCGAGATCCACCCCGTCGAACGGGATGGATCCGCCCGGATGGCGGCGCCTCTATACGGCCGCCATCCCTTCGAGCGTATCGTTGAGCGATGCCGCGCCGGGATGATGCTTGGCGAAGCTCGCTCGGTCGCCCGAGTTACAATATTTGATACCCCAGAGGGCCGCTTGTGTCCTGTTCCGTACGTTAATCTTTCGGAGGATCGCCTTCACATTACCCTTCACCCGTCCTTCGGCGATGGACAGGCGCTCGGCGATGGCGCGGTTTGAATCGCCCTTGATCAAGCAGGCGATGATACTGAGTTCCCGGTCTGACAGATGAAGTGTCTGATCCTGAGAGGGGAACGGCTCGTCGGCCTCAGGTTCCCCGCTTTCCTCCTCACCGGGGAGGGGGGCGGCCTCGGCCCCAATGCACAGATGGGGCACCACGCAGTGGTCGAGCAGGATCAGTTCCAGGGCCTGCACCAAAGTATCAGAACAGGCACTGTACAGAAGAATAGCCGCCGCACCGCATTCCAGCATGGGGGCTACATGCTCGGCCTCGCAGGTCGCGCAAATGCAGATGATGAAACTGTTGGGAAAACGAAGACGAGCGTTCAAGATTTCCTCGGTCGGGGCGTTCGCCGTCGAGGGAATACTCATGATGACAATAAGGTTCGAGTCGGAAGATTCGGGTAAATCCTGGGCCTGATCGAGATTTCCGACCATGGAAATCACGTCGAACCCGCTCTTCAGCAATATGTATCGTAACCCTTCTCTATAGAGCGCAGTTCCACCGCTGATCACGGTTGCGGGTCGCGCCGTAGATGCAAAATTGGGTCGTGGAAAGGTAGTTCCGGAAACGTGAATCATCGTCAGCCCCCCACCAATTCGTACTGATAAAGTCGACCGCTCCACTTACAAGTAATGTACAAATCGATACATTAAAGTGAGAGTCTGGTATGGATCGGAACAATCTGACCGTCAATGAAAAAACGATTAAATAATCCTTTTTTGGTCACCCCATTTGATCGATAGCCGCGCCCGACTGTGATCTGCCATCCGAAAGCTCTATACGGATGTTAATTGCGGATGGTTCTACGGGCGAACATTGGGGAGTGTGCCCGCGGATTCCTGGCATATCTCGAAGTCATCGATTGTATAGATTCCCTCGTGTTCGTTCAGACTCGCTCCTCGTCCCAGATCGACCGTTCGGAGTAGGTCTCTTTCGATCTCCGTTGTTTGGCAGCGCGAGGTACAATCACCGGCATTCAGTTGCGGTGATGTAGGATTCGCTATGCTGGGCAGGTGGTTAGACAAGCAAAACAGCTTTGCCGGCTCTCAAGGCGCGCAGGGTGCCGGTGGGCGGTGCTTGGCCGATGCGGCGCAGGCTGGTTCGGCATCCTCGTCGGCCGGCGTAGAATCAGGGTCCGGCGGGGCAGGAAGCTGGGCCGAGTCGTTCAGGCTCGACCATGCCGAGCTCATCGGCCCGCACCGGCCGGGCCCCCGTATTCCCGGCAGTCTCACCTGGCTGCTGGCGACGACATCGATCCTTTCCGCACTGGTCTTCGGTCTCGTCGTCGAGACGACCCGGTCGGTCGGTGCGCGCGAGGCGCGCCAGAGCGAGGACGGACATCGCGTCGCGTTGCAGCAGGCCGAAGACCGGATCGCGACGCTCGCCCTGGAACTCCGCTCCGAGAAGGACGCGGCCGAGATCTCGCGCTCCCTCCTGAGCCGGCAGCTCGACGAAGGAAGCCGGGCATTGGAGACCGTCGAAGCCGATCTGAAGCAGGCGCAATCCGAGCGGCAGGCACAGGCCGCCCGCGCGGACGATCGCGAACTGGCGCTCCGGCGCCTCGAAGAGCAGTTCGAGGCGAGCCGGAGGGAGGCCTCGACCCTCCGGTCCGAAGCCGCGGATCTCCTGGCGCGCACCGATGCCGCGATGCGCGCGCAGGCCGCGGCGGATGAGGCGCGCCGAGCGGCCGAAGCGGTCCTGGCGAATGCCGGGGGCGCCCGCGACGGCGATGCGCCGGCGCGGACGGAACTGGCCTCGATCGATGACGACGCGAAAAGCGATGTCCGGTCCGCTGCGCTGCCGGTCGCAATCGACAAGTCAGCGGAGGCCGCGCCGCTGGCGGTCCCGCCCGTGACCGATCCGCGCCCGGGATGGTTGACGCATGGCAGCGCCACCTTCGCTTCCCTCGACGCCGTCGCCCATTCCCGTGGCCTCGGGCCTGTGAAGGCCCAGCCACAGCCAACGGCCTCCACCCTTCGCCGCGCGCCCCCGCGCCCGAACCGTGGGCGGCCTCAGGCGAGTGACGCGGTGTCGATGCCGCCCTCCTCCGCCGCTCAACCCGTGGCGAAAGGAGGCCTCGACGACGGTGAGGCCGGTCCGGGACCGGGCGGCGCGCCACAGCGTGTGCCGGTCTCCGCCCTCTTGCGTCCGTCACCGGTCCGGGCCGCGCCGCAGCAGAAATCCGCCCGCGGCGAGGGAGTATCCGCGGAGAAAAAGCTAAGTAATCCCAAGTAGCGCTTCTCCTGGGCGCATTCGCGCCGCATGCTCCTTGTCGAGCTTGGATTAAAGTCATTCTCTAAGTCGCGCTGAGTGAAAAATCGTTATCCAAGTGATTTAACGTCAAATTTGTGTCGGTTATATTCCGCGATGATGCATTTATAGTTTGGTTGCGTCGATGTATTCGTGATTTTTTTCGAATGACGGCGCGATGCATCGCCGTCTTCGTGCGGTGAATGCGAAGCCTTGGATGCGTCATCGCCAAACATCGATCTCTGTGACGCGCAGCGATGCCGGAGCCTGTCGAGATGGAATTCATCGAGAACCGTTCCCAGGACGAAACGGATATCCGTCAGGCCGACGACGATGGGCGGTCCACCGCCTACTTCATCGGCGACGGAACCTTGCTGATCCGATGCGCGGAGCTCTTCCTGGCCGCCGGGCATGCGATCTCCGCCGTGATCACGCGGGACCGGCGCGCCGCCGAATGGGCGCGCCGCGCCGGAATCGCGATCATCGACAAGGATGCGTTCCTGGCCGCCGGCCATCGCGATCCTCCGGTGGATTTCCTGTTCAGCGTCGGCAATCTCGACGTGATCCCATCGGCCGTGCTCGCCCGGGTCCGGCGCCGGGCGATCAACTTTCACGATGGCCCCCTGCCGAGACATGCCGGCCTCCATGCCACGACCTGGGCGATCCTCGCCGGGGAGACCTCGCATGGCGTCACCTGGCATCAGATCGACGAGACCATCGATACCGGCGCCATCCTGGCGCAGGAGCATTTCGACATCCTGCCCGGTGACACCGTCTTCAGCCTCAACGGCCGCTGCTACGAGGCCGGCGCCTCCAGTTTCGCCGCCCTCCTCGACGGGCTCGTCTCGGGCCGCGTGGAAGCGAGGCCGCAGCGGGGCGAGCGCCTCTATCATGGCCGGCTCAAGCGCCCGGATCGCGCCGCGACCCTGGATTTCCGCCAGCCCGCCGCCCGGATCGCCGCCCTCGTCCGCGCCCTGGATTTCGGCCCGGTGCACAATCCGCTGGCGCGCCCGAAGATTTTCACCGGGCAGGATCTGGTCCTGGTCCGGGGCGCGGAGATCGGTCCCGCCTCCGGTCACCTCCGGCCCGGCACGATCATGCGGGTGGGCCCCGACCTCGTCTCGGTCGCGACGGCGGATCGCGAGATCGTCCTTTCCGGCCTCACCACTCTGCGCGGCGAGCCGGCCGGCTCCCTGTTCAGCCCCGGCACGGTCCTGCCGGAGATCGAGGGGCCGCGCGCCGAGGCGATCACCGCCGCCCAACGCCTCGCCGCCGCCCACGAGGCGTTCTGGATCGAGCGCCTGGAGACGGTCGCCGCGCCGACCTTGCCCTATCCCCGTCGCGGGGGCGGTGGTTCCGATGCCGCCCCTCACCGGATCGCGATCCCGCTGGCCCGCACGGCGAGCCCGGACGATGCGGCGGCGGCCTTCCTCGCCTGGATCGGCCTCGTCTGCGACACACCTCGCGTCACGCTGGCGTTGAGCGAGGCCGCCAAGGCCCAGGACGAAACGGGGACTGGGCTTGAGCCGTGGTTCCTGCCGGACCGTCCCCTGACCCTGGCCATCGACCGGGACGGAACCGTCGCGGAGCTGCGGGCGGCGTTCGCAGCCGAGCGCGCGGACCTCGCCGCCAGGGGTATTCTGGCCGCCGATCTACCGCAACGCGCCGCCTCTCCCGAAATGCGCGAAAGGGCCGTCGCATGGCGCAAGATAGGCTTGGTCCATGGCGGTGCGAAACCGGGTCTCCTGGCGCGTTCCGGCTCCGAATTGTTGCTGGTTCTGAGCGATGGGGAGAGCCCGGCGGAGCTCCTCGTCTGCGGCCGGACCTTCGAGGTCGAGGTGGCGCAAGCCATGGCCGGACAGTTCGCGGCCTTCCTCCAGGCCTTCCTGGCCGATCCCGAGATTCGCCTCGGCGCGCTCCCCCTCGTGCCGGAGGAAGAGGCGGCCATCGTGGCCGCGCTCAACGCCACCACCCTGCCTTTCCCGCACAATCGCACGATCCAGGACGAGATCGCCGCCAGGGCGGCCGAGCTGCCCGAGCGGGACGCCGTCGTCGCCGGGAAGGCCCGCCTCACCTATGGCGAGCTCGATCGCGCCGCCGGGGAACTCGCCGGCCGCCTCGTCGCGGCCGGGATCGGGCCGGGGACCATCGTCGGCATCTGCCACGAGCGGGTGCCCGATCTCGTCGTCGCCGTCCTCGCGACCTTGAAGGCCGGTGCGGCCTACCTGCCCCTCGATGCCGACTATCCGCGCGAGCGCCTCGCCTACATGCTCGAAGATTCGGGCGCCGAGGTCCTGCTGACGAGCCGCCCCATCCAGGATCGCCTCGGCTTCGCTCCGGCGCAGGTGCTCTACACCGCGGAGGCCAGCGGCGAGGCCGCGCCGCCGCCCGGTCGCGCCGGCGGGCAGGATCTCGCCTACGTCATCTACACCTCGGGTTCGACCGGCCGGCCCAAGGGTGTGGCGATCACCCATCGCAACCTCATGAATTTCTGCGCCGGCATGGATGCCCGCATCCCGCACGATCCCCCCGGCACCTGGCTCGCGGCGACGAGCCTGTCCTTCGACATCTCGGTACTCGAAATCCTCTGGACCCTGGCGCGCGGCTTCTCGGTGGTGCTGCACGGCCAGCGTTCCGAGCCGAGTTCCGGCCCCGGCTTCAGCCTGTTCTACTTCTCGAACGACGACGCGGCGGACCCGCAGGACAAGTACCGTCTGCTGCTCGAAGGCGCACGTTTCGCCGATCGCAACGGTTTCGAGGCGGTGTGGACGCCGGAGCGGCACTTCCACGCCTTCGGCGGCCTCTACCCCAATGCCGCCCTCAGCGCCGCCGCCCTCGCCGCCTGCACCGAGCGGGTCAAGATCCGCGCGGGCAGCTGCGTCCTGCCGCTCCACCATCCCCTGCGCGTCGCCGAAGACTGGGCGATGATCGACAACCTGTCGAAGGGTCGGGCAGGGATCGCCTTCGCGTCGGGATGGCAGCCGAACGACTTCGTCCTGGCGCCCGAGCGCTTCGCCGAGCGCAAGGAGAGAATGACGGGGCAGATCGACGACATCCGCCGCCTCTGGCGCGGCGAGCGCCTGCCGTTCCCCAACCCGCTGGGCAAGGTCGTGGAGATCGGCACGATGCCACGGCCGATCCAGCCCGAACTGCCGATGTGGCTCACGGCGGCCGGCAACCCCGACACCTTCGTCCAGGCCGGGCGGCTGGGATGCGGCGTCCTCACCCATCTCCTCGGCCAGAACCTCGAGGAACTGGCGGACAAGATCCGGCAATACCGCCAAGCCTGGCGGGAGGCCGGGCATGCCGGTGAGGGTCATGTGACCCTCATGCTCCATACCTTCGTGGGCGAGGACGAGGACGCGGTCCGCGAGACCGTCCGCGAGCCCATGAAGCGCTACCTCGGCAGCGCGATGGATCTGGTCAGGCAGGCCGCCTGGACCTTCCCGACCTTCGTCCAGCGCGCGGCCTCCGACGGCCGTACGCCGGCCGAGATACTCGACGCCGAGGATTTGTCACCCGCCGATCGCGACGCGCTGCTGGACCACGCCTTCGAGCGCTATCACAGCACCGGCGGCCTGTTCGGCACCCCGGAATCTTGCCTCGGCATGGTCGAGGCGGTGCGGCGCATCGGGACCGACGAGATCGCCTGCCTCATCGATTTCGGGGTGCCGACCGATCTCGCCCTCGACCATCTCGAGCACCTGAAACGGCTGATGGTTCTGGCCGGAACCCTCACCGCGACAATGCCCGCCTCGGTTCCCGAGGAGATCGTCCGGCACCGGGTCACCCACTTCCAATGCACCCCCTCCATGGCTCGGATGCTGGTGGCCGATGCGGCGAGCCGGCGCGCCCTCGCGCAACTCGGCACCATGATGGTGGGCGGCGAGGCCCTGAGCGCGGACCTCGCCGGCCGGCTGCGCGACCTGCTGCCCGGTAAATTCCTCGGCATGTACGGCCCGACGGAGACGACGATCTGGTCGGCCGTGGTCGAGATCGACGGCGTGGAACGCGGCGTGACCCTCGGCGAACCCATCGCCAACACGGTGCTGCACGTGCTCGACGCGCACCGGCGCCCGTGCCCGGCCTATGTGGCCGGCGAGCTCCATATCGGCGGGGAGGGCCTCGCCCGTGGCTATCTCGGCCGCGACGAACTGACGGCCGAGCGGTTCATTCACAATCCCTTCGGTCCGGGACGGCTCTACAGGACGGGCGACCTCGTCCGCCGGGACGCCTCGGGAGCGCTGATCTTCCTCGGGCGGCTCGATCACCAGGTCAAGGTCCGGGGGCACCGGATCGAGCTCGGCGAGATCGAGACCGCATTGGCGCGCCAGCCCGGCATCGCCGCCGCCGTCGTGGTGGCGCGCGAGGATAGCGACGGCGACCAGCGCCTGGTGGGCTACGTCACCGCCAGGGACGGCGCGACCCTGCGGCCCGAGGCTCTGCGCGAGGCAGTCGCCTCGACCCTGCCCGCCTTCATGGTCCCGGCTGTGATCGTCGTTCTGCCCGCCCTCCCGATGACCCTGAACGGCAAGGTCGACCGAGGCGCGCTGCCCGCGCCGCATCAGGCACCGGAGGCCGCTGCTCCGCCCGAAGTGCCGATGAGTTCAGTGGAGGCGCTGATCGCCGGCATCTGGGGCGAAGCGCTCGGCCGGCCGGTCGTCGCCACAACCGAGAACTTCTTCGACCTCGGCGGTCACTCCCTCCTCGTGGTGCAGGTCCAGCGCCGTCTCGGCGAGGAACTCCGCCGGGAAATCGCGATCACCGACCTGTTCCGCTTCCCCACGATCCGCACCCTCTCGCTGCATCTCGGAGGATTCGCCACCGGCCCCTCGGCAACCGACCGGGGACACGATCGGGCCAAGGCGCGGCAGGCGCTGAGACGGCGCCAGGAGATGCCGGCGCCCGTCGCGTAGCCATCGGCCAGCAGAGAAACGTGAGGTACGTCATGATTTCGCCGACCCCTGAAACGGCAGGTGATGCAACCGGTAGGATCGCCATCGTCGGCATGGCGGGGCGGTTTCCGGACGCGGCCACGACGGGCGACCTCTGGCGCCTGCTGAGGGCGGGGCGCGAAGCGACGCATTGGTTCAGTGACGAGGAGCTGTTGGCCTCCGGTGTCTCGGCCACGCATCTGCGCGACCCGCGCTACGTGAAGGCCGGAATGGTCCTACCCGACATGGAAGCGTTCGATGCGGGATTTTTCGGCCTGAGCCCTCGGGAGGCGGCCATTCTCGACCCCCAACACCGCCATTTCCTCGAATGTACCTGGGAGGCGCTGGAGGATGCAGGCCATTGTCCCGAGACGTTCGCGGGAGCCATCGGCGTTTTCGCGGGCTGCGGCATGCAGGCCTATTTCGCCAACAACCTGCTCACCAATGCCGAGCTCCTCGAACAGGTGGGGCTCTTCCTCCTGCGTCATACGGGCAACGACAAGGACTTCCTCGCGACCCGAGCCTCCTACCTCCTCAACCTGCAGGGGCCGAGCATCTCGGTGCAGACCGCCTGCTCCACATCCTTGGTGGCGGTCCATTTCGCGATCCAGAGCCTGCTGTCGGGCGAGTGCGACATGGCTTTGGCAGGCGGGGTGACCATCGAGGTACCGCACCGACAGGGCTACCGGGCTGCTGAGGGCGAGATTCTCTCGCCGGACGGGCATTGCCGTGCCTTCGACGACGAGGCCAACGGCACCCTCTTCGGCAGCGGGGCCGGTATCGTGGCCCTGCGCCGGCTGGAAGACGCCGTCGCCGCCGGCGACCACATCTACGCGGTCATCTGCGGTTCCGCCGTCAACAACGACGGCTCGACCAAGGCCGGCTACCTCGCGCCCAGCGTCGAGGGGCAGGCACGCGCGGCGGCCGAGGCTCTCGCCGTCGGGGGGATCGACCCCGGCAGCGTCAGCTACATCGAAGCCCACGGCACCGGCACGCCCGTGGGCGACCCCATCGAACTCGCGGCCCTGAGCGAGGCCTATTCCGTTCCCGGCCGGCGCCAGTTCTGCGGCATCGGCTCGCTGAAGACCAATATCGGGCATCTCGACACGGCGGCCGGGGTGGCGGGCCTGATCAAGGTCGCCCTGGCGATGCATCACGAGGAACTGCCCGCGAGCCTGAACTGCGCCCGGCCCAATGGCCGGTTCGATTTTTCCGCGAGCCCGTTCTCCGTGGTCACATCGGCCAGACCCTGGCCAAGGACTGGGACGCCCCGGCGCGCCGCGGTGAACTCACTAGGGGTCGGCGGCACCAACGCCCATGTCATCCTCGAAGAGGCCCCGGCCGGGCCTGTGCCGGGTCCCGCGCGGGACTGGCAGATCCTCGCCCTCTCGGCACGGACCGCCGAGGCCCTCGACGGAGCGAAGCGCAAATGGCGGGAGGCGCTGGCCAATCCCTCGCCGGACCTCACCCTGGCGAACGCGGCCTTCACCACCCAGACCGGCCGTCGCGCCTTCCCGCATCGCTGCGCCGTCATCGCCCGCGATCACGCGGGGGCGTGCGAGATCCTGGCCAGCCACACGCATCGCCGCATGGGCACGGGGAGCGTCGGCGCCGGGACCGTCGGCGCGGTCTTCATGTTCCCCGGCGGCGGGGCGCAGTATCCCGGCATGGGCCGCGATCTCTACCGGGAGGTCCCGGCCTTTCGGGAGGCGCTAGAGGCCTGTCTGGCGCTGCTGCCGCCCGATGCCCCGGACGGCCTGCGGGCGCTGCTCCTCGACAGCGAACCGGGCGATGCGGCCGCCGCCGCCCTCCTCGCGCGGCCGCGCTACACCATCCCTGCCCTGTTCATCGTCGAATACGCCACGGCGCGCATGATGCTCGCCTGGAACATCCGCCCCGCCGCCGTGATCGGGCACAGCATGGGCGAGTATGCCGCCGCCTGCATCGCCGGCGTGATGTCCCTCGCCGATGCCTTGTCCGTCGTCGTCCTGCGCGGGCAGATCTTCGAAGCCGCGCCCGCGGGCGCCATGCTGGCGGTGTCGCTACCCTCGGCCGAGCTGCGCGACCGGATCGGCGACGCTCTCGACATCGCGGCGGAGAACGCCGCGACGCTGACCGTAGCGACCGGGTCCGTCCACGAGATCGCCGCCCTCGAACGGCGGCTGGCGGAGGACGGGATCGAGTTCCGCCGCCTGCGCATCGACGTCGCCGCCCATTCGCGCATGCTCGACCCCTTCCTCGACCGGTTTCGCGCATGCCTGGACTCGATCGCCCTCCACGAGCCGACGCTCCCCTTCGTCTCGAACCTCAGCGGCGCGTTCGTCGGTCCGGGTGAACTCACGCGGCCGGACTATTGGGTGTCCCATCTCAGGCAGACGGTCCGCTTCGCGGCCGGCGTTTCGGCGATCCTGGCGGAGCCGGACCGGGCGCTCCTCGAGATCGGGCCGGGCCACAGCCTCGGTGCCCTCGCGCGTCTCGCGGAGGGCGGGGGCTTCGCGCCTCTGGCCATCGCTCCGACGATGGGCCAGCCGGGGGACACGGAATCGGACGTCTGCGTCGCGCTGACCGCGATCGGCAAGCTCTGGGCCTGCGGCCATGCCGTCGATTGGGCGGCGGTTCGCGGCGGCGATGCGCGCCGGGTTCCTGCTCCGACCTACGCCTTCGAGAAGCATAGGCATTGGATCGAGCCGACGCGGTCGGCTGCGACGCCGGTCGTCGCCGAGGCCGAGGCGCCCGTGCTGCAGCGCCTCGACGCGATGGAAAACTGGTTCTCGGTGCCGCAATGGTTGCCTGCGTCGGTCGCGCCGAACCGGGCCACGCCGGACCGGACATGGCTGGTCTTCGCCGACGCGTCGCGCCTGAGCACCGCGATCCTCACGGCTCTCGAAAACCGAGGCGCCAGCGTGGCGGTCGTGCGCTCCGGCGAAACCTTCACCGTCCGCAACCGCCTGTTCCAGTTGCGGCCCGACCAGCCGACCCAATACCGGGACCTGATCACGGCCCTCGACCGCGAAGGAATGGTGCCGGATCACATCCTCCACCTCTGGTCGATGAGCATGCCCGACCCGTCCCTGGATCGCCCCTCGGCCGAACAGGTGCTGGGTTTCGACAGCCTTCTCTCCCTCTGCCAGGCGATGCAATATTGCGACGTCGCCCTGCCCAAGCGCCTGACCATCGTGACGCGGGAGAGCCAGTCGCCCCCGAACCATGCGGCCCGCCACCCGGAGCGCGCGACACTCCTTGGCTTGTGCCGCGTCCTGCCCCGCGAGATGCCGGGCCTGGCGACGCAGGTCATCGATCTCGGCGGCGAGGATGGCCCCATCCGCGACGCGGATCCGGTGGCGGAGGCCGCCCTTATCCTCGCGGAATGCGATGCGGAGCACGGCGTCGATTTAGTGGCTCATCGCGCCGGCATACGCCTGGTTCAGCGGATGGTCCCGGCGCGGATCGAGGATCCTGCCGGGCTACCGCACCGCCTGCGCCAGAGCGGCGTCTATCTCATCACCGGCGGTTTCGGCGGACTCGGCCTCACCCTCGCTGCGTGGCTGGTGCGCGACGTGAAGGCGCGCCTCGTGTTGGTGGGGCGCAATGCCTCCGCGCATGCGGCAGCGATCCACACTCTGGAGGCGGAGGGAGCCGAGATCCTGTCGCTGAGCGCCGATGTGACCGACCACGCTGCCATGGAGCGGGTGATCGCCGCCGCGCGGAAGCGTTTCGGCGCGATCCACGGGGTCTTCCATGCTGCGGGCTCCATCGACGACGGCCCAATCTTGGAAAAGACCCTGGAATCCAGTCGTCGGGTCATGGCGCCGAAACTGGCCGGCGGTTTGGTCCTCGATGCCCTGCTACCGCAGGGAAGCCTCGATCTGTTCGCGGTGTTCTCGTCCACGAGTGCCCAGATCGGGCCTCCCGGACAGATCGATTACGCCGCCGCCAACACCGCCCTGGACGCCCTGGCCGCCCGCCGTAGCGACGGCCTGTCGGTGGCATGGGGAATCTGGGGCGACATCGGCATGGCGGCCCGGATCCACGGGGGAGCGTCCCTGTCCGGTACCCCGGAAGGGCACCCGCTCCTCGGGGCCGAGACGGGTCGCACCGAGACCACCATCACCTTTCAGGCGCTCTACGATCCTGCGCGTATGTGGGTCCTGGCGGAGCACGTCCTCGACGGACGTCCGATCCTGCCCGGCGCGGCCTATGCCGAGATCGCTTTGGCCGCCGCCACGGCGGGGTTCGCATCGACGGGTGTCGACCTGCGCGGGCTCACCGTCGATCTTCCCCTCGTGTTCGAACCCGGGGTGAAGCGTCTCGTACGGACGACGCTCACGGTCCTTGCCAGCGGCGGGTACAGAATGTCCGTCGAGAGCCGTCCCCTCCTGGGCGAAGAATGGGTCGAGCATGCGCGCGCCACCCTGTGGCCGGGATCGGCCCTGCCCTGGGCTGTCCGGAGGGTGGCCCGCCGGGCGGCGCGTCGGGAGGGGGTGCACGCGCTTCCGGGCCTTGGTTTTCCGCAGGGTGAGACCGTGACGTTCGGGCCGCGCTGGCACACGATACGCTGGATCGAGCGCGGTGATTGGGAGGCCGTGGCCGAACTGGAACTGCCCGCCGAGTTCGCTGCCGACCTCGACGGCATCACGGCGCACCCTGCGCTCACGGATCTCGCGACCACCTTCGGGCTGCATCTCCTCGCGCCCCCGGCCGACGACATGGTCTACGTCCCTACGTCGATCGAGCGCATGCGGCTTCCCCCGGGGCGCTGGCCTCGCCGAATCCGCAGTCACGTACGACTGACGGCGCTTCAGCACGGTGCCTCCGCTCGGTTCGACGTGGTGATCGGCGACGTGAACGGGGTACCGCTCGCCGTGTTCGAGGGCTTCACCCTGCAGAGCGTGTCCCGATCGGTGAAGTCCTCGCAGGCAGATGCCCGTCCGCCGAGCCTGGAGGCCCGGCTCAATGCCGGCATCATGGCGGCCGACGCTCCCGAACTGCTCCGCCGGGTGCTCGACTGCCGGGGCGCCGGGATCGTGGCCTCGTCGATCGCCCTGTCCGACCTGCGCCGGGAAACCCTTGCAGCCATTCGCCCGAAAACGATGTCGGCGCAGCGTTCGGCCAAGCCGGTCGGCGGCGATCTCGACTACGCGAACGCTCTCGAGCGTCAGATCGCCGGATACTGGGCGGACCTGCTCGGCATCGCCGTCGTGCGTCCCCAGGACGACTTCTTCGAGCTTGGCGGTTTTTCCTTGCTGGCAGTGCGGTTGTTTGCCCGGATCCGCAAGAATCACGACGTGGATCTGCCGATCGCCACCTTGTTTCGTGCATCGACCCTGCGCCAATTAGCGACTCTGGTCGGCGGAATGGTCGCGCCGGAACCCACGGACGAGGGCACCGCCGGGGGAGGCGAGCCGGACAAGGTGCTGGTCATGCCGTCCGTCGCCTGGTCGCCCCTGGTGGAGATCTGCCGGGGCGTGCCCACCCGTGCCCCGATCTTCTGCATCCATGGCGGCCAGGGCAACGTCCTCAACTTCGAGAAGCTGAGCCGGCGCCTCGGCCGGGACCAGCCCTTCTATGGATTGCAGGCGCGCGGTGCCGATGGGCGGCTCGCGCCGCTGGAATCCATCGAGGAGATGGCGGCCTCCTACATCGCGGCCATCCGCGAGGTCGATGCGCACGGTCCCTACCGGATCGCGGGTTATTCCGGTGGCGGGGTGATCGCCTACGAGGTCGCGCAGCAACTGACCCGCGCGGGCTATTCCATCGCGCTCCTGGTCCTCTTCGACACTCTATCGACCACCAGCGTCGCGCAGCAGTACAGCACGGTCGAGCGGCTCTGGGCGGTCCGCCGGTGGAGCCTCGGCTACACGCTGGGATGGCCGTCCCGCCTGATCGAGCGCCGCCGGCGCGCCGCCGAATTCGCGCGGGAGCGCTTCGACCCGAACGTCCCGATCCCCGACATGTACCGCGCGCAGTTCATCATGAACGCCTATCTCGTCGCGCAGAGCCGCTACACGCCCGAGCCCTATGCCGGGAGCATGCTGCTGTTCCGCTCGACGGATGCGTATGTCCCCTATCTCCTCGCCGGCCCGGATCTCGGCTGGGGCGGTCTCGTCCGGGGGGGGATCGACATCCACAAGATCGCGGCGACGCACGAGACGCTGTTCCAGGAGCCCGCCGTCGACAAGCTCGCCGCCATCCTCCGGCGCAGGCTCGACGGCCTGATGCATTATCCCGTGCGCAAGAGCGCCTGATCCGGGGGCCGCATCGTCCGTCGGTGCCGTCCCGTTCCGCGATTGACGACACCCCGTTGCCCGGCAGGGAGACCGAAGATGGATTTCGTCGATCGCGCCTACAGGCACTACAGCGACGTCAAGCAACTCGGCCTGCCCGTGCTCCTGCGCGGGCTGCACCGCCGCGCATCCTCCCGCGAGGCCCGTCTGGTCCGGACGGTCCACGGTGCGTTCTACATCCGGCCGCACACGTCGGACATGGAGGTGCTGAGATCCGTCTTCGGCCGCATGATCTACGACCTCGACCGGGTCCGCCAGGGGGCGGCCACCCGGAGCGAGTACGAGCGGATCTGCGCGGCGGGACACACGCCGATCATCATCGACGGAGGCGCCAATGTGGGAATCGCGGCGCGCTATTTCGCGCGGGCCTATCCGAGGGCGGTCGTGCTGGCGGTGGAGCCGGACGAGGACAACCTCGTCGTCTGCCGGCAGAACACCGAGGTCTGCGCCAATATCTGCGTCGTCCCCACCGCCCTCGGCGGCCGGAGCGGCTGCGTGAACCTCGAACACGGCAACGGCAACGCCGACAGGGGGCGGACCGAGCGCTCCGACCACGGCATCCCCATCACCGTCATCGCGGAACTCAAGGACCTGATCCCCAATGGCGAGTTGCTGATCGTCAAGATCGATGTCGAGGGCTTCGAGAAGGACGTGTTCTCCGGCGAGATCGGCTGGGTCTCCGAGCCGCATGCGATCATCGTCGAACCGCACGACTGGATGCTGCCGGGCGACGGAACCAGCTTTCCGCTGCAGGACATCCTCCTGCGCGAGCGGCGGGAGATGATCTTGTCGGGCCACAACCTGATGCTCTTCAAGTCCCGCGCCGCATCCGCGAGGGGCGACACGTCGCACTGGCCGACGAGGGGGCTTCTCAAGGTGGTGCCGTCCGCGTGACGAGGCGGCCGAGCTTCTCCTGCCCGGCATCGCGAAAACCCGCATAGTCGATGGGCGTCCGCCCCCAGATGAAGACCGGCTTCACGTCGGCGGGCGCGGCGTAGGTGTTCCTGTCGAAACTGTTGCCGCCCTCCTCGATGATCCGGGCATTCGGGGCGGCCTCGTTCGTATCCGTGACGCCGCCGGCGCTGCCCCTGCCGGTGAACAGGATCCGGTTGTCGTGGACGCGGTTTCCGGTCGTCCTGTAGAAGCCGCCGCCGTCCTTCTCGCGGCCCTGGTCGACGAGCACGATGGCGCGGCCGTCGGGCCGGACGGTGATGGTGTTGTCGAAGACCTCGACGCCGCTCGAGGCCGCCACCTGGATGTCGGCCCCCCAGAACCAGACCGGATGGCCCGCGCCGTTGAAGCGCAGCGTATTTCCGCGGATCACGGCGTCGTAGGAGATCTCGAAGAAGATCCCGGCGGTGGAATTGTTCTCCACCGTATTCTTCTCGAACAGGACGTCGCGGCAATCGATGTCGCACCAGAGGCCCGGACCCGCATTGTCGTGGACGCGGTTCCCGCGCAGGACCACCTCCTGGCTCTGGGTGATCTTGAGGCCGCCGGCCTCCCATTCGGGGTCGAAGCCGGCCGTGTTGTTCCAAGCGATGCGGTTGTTCTCGATCAGGATCCGCTGGCCTTGCGCGGCCGCGCCGAGCTGGCCGTTCCGCTCGATCGTGCTGCCGGTGATCGCCCCGTCGGAGCCCACATCGACGCCGAGCCCGGCATTCAGGCGGATCTGCGAATCCTCCACGCGCCACCCGGTGCCGTCGCCGCCGCGGATCGCCCCCATCTGGGTCGGCGTGTCGTATTTCTCCACGACGAGCCCCTTGATCCGCACATCGGCGGCCCGGCTGCGGAAGGCGAAGCGCGCCGCGCTGACCTCGACGCGGCGTCCCTCCGGGTTGTCGGCGAGGATCGCGCGGCCGGCCGCCGCCTCCACTACGTAACGTCCGGGACCGAGATCGCCGCGCGACGCGACGCGGGTGAGCGGCTGTCCGTCGAGGAACACGGCCAGCGACAGGAGGCAGAGCGAGCCGCCGCCGCGACACCGGCCGGCGCCCACATGGCGCGGGTACAATCCGGTGAGGGACCAGTACGGGCCCGCCCGTTCGAACTGCCGGACTATGCGCGAACCGTCGAGGACGCTGCCGGGCTCGCCGAGGAACGTCTGACCCCGCAAGGGCGCGATCTCCTGCATCCGGTAGAGGCCGGCGCCGATGCAGATGGTCCCGCCCTCTCCGGCACGGATCGCGGCCCGCTGGATCGATTCGCCGGCGGCGACGCGCACGGCCTTGCCGGGGCAGCCGCCCTCCGCGCCCTCTCCCCGCGCCGGGTCGCCCCCTTGCCAGAGGATCAGCCCGGCGAGGGGCAGCGTATGGCGGAGCGCGCGCCACGTCATGGCTCCCGCCGTCCGGTGAGCGAAGTGCGCGACGGGGATCGCTGCCGGTGAGGGCTGTGCCGAGCGGTCATCCACCAGTTCGATCCTGCAGGGAGCAATTATCACCTTCCGTTACAGTTGCGGCCGGCACGAGATCTCGATGCCGCCGGCCCTGTACCGGTTTCTGCAAAACAGTGAGGGTTACTTTTCGCCGAAAGGAAGGTGAAAAACGGTCTAGAGCGCCGGGGCGAACGAATTAGTCCGTGATCTCACTTCCCAAGCCAAGTCGAAATCCCGCTCAATCACACCGACCAGACGGTGGATCGGCCGGATGGTGGATGAAAGCTCCGCCGTCATGGCCCGGATGCCCGGAAGACGGCCGATCCTCCGACCGGAGCGCCGCACATGCCACGATCAACGAGGACGGAATGAACCGGGTTCTGGACCACTCGAAGAGCGGGGTCAGCGTCGTGCTCCGCCAGACCTACGAAGCCCAGACCCTGGGGTTCCTCACCGCGATCCTTCGGCATCGCCGGGTGATCGTCGGGCTCGCCGCCGCCGCCCTGGTGCTCGCGACCGCCATCTGCTGGTCGTTGCCCGACAAGTACAGCGCCGAATCCCTGATCCAGGTCGATCTCAGCCGCGTCGCTGCCTCACAGGCCACGTCGCCGAACCAGCAGGCGGCGACCAGTCTCGACGCCGGGGCCATCGTCGAGAGCGAGGCGCGGGTCATCCGTTCGCTGGCCACCGTCAGACATGCGGTCGAGGACCTCAAGCTCCAGGACGACCCGGCCTTCGCGCGGGGGCCGGGCTTCGTCTCCCGCATCCTTTCCACGGTACTGCCCGGATCGGCGAAGGAGCCCGCCGATTCCACCGCCTCGGTGGAGGCGGTCACTCGCGAAGTCTCGCGGAACCTGACCGTGACCAACGACACGCGGGCCTACCTGATCAACGTGTCCTACAACTCGACCTCGCCGGAGCGTTCGGCGCGGATCGTCAATGCCGTGGTCGACGCCTATCTGCGCAACCGCCTGGAGATGGGGGTGGCGGCGGCCGAGCGGACGAGGACCTGGCTCGAGGAGCAGATCGGCGAGAGCCGGAGGGAACTCGAGAACGCCGAGGCTGCCGTCGATCGCTACAGGCGGCAGACCGGCTATGTGGAGGGCGGCACGCAGGGCATGAGCCTGCCGCAGCAGGAGGTGCGTGATGCCGTGGCCCACCTCGCCGCCGCTCGCCAGACCCGGATCGCCGCCGAGGCGCGCCTGTCGCGGGCGCAGGAGGTCTTCGCCGCCGGCGGCACTCCATCGGCGCAGGACCTTTCCGGCGCGCCCCTGATCCAGAGGATGCTGGAGAGCGCGGAATCGGCCACGCGGGAATTCGCCAACGTCGCCGCGACCGGACCGCGTCATCCGGCCTACCTGCAGGCCAAGGCCAATATCGAGGCCGCGCAATCGCGGCTTCGCGAGGAGATCAAGCGCGCGATCGGCAATCTCGAGAGCGACGTCAAAGCGGCGACCGCCGATGAGGCGAACCTCGCCGACAGGGTCGACGTGCTGAAAGCGAACCTTGTCGAGGGGATGGGGCAGGACGCCAAGCTGCAGAGCCTGCAGACCAACGCGGTGGCCATCCGCGAGCGCCTCAAGTTGCTCAGCGACGGCCATGCCCAGGCGCTGGCGCTCACGGGGATGAAGTCGTCGACCACGCAGATCGTCATGGCGGCCAAGCCCGTGACGGTCCCGTCGGGGCCGAACCGACTCATGCTGATCTGCCTCAGCGTCCTCGGGGCGAGCGGCGTGGGGATCGGCTACGCCGTGATGATGGACCGGCGCGACACAGGCTTCCGGTCCGATGCCGAGATCGCGCACGAAACCGCCCACCGCTGCCTCGGGATGGTACCGGAACTCACCGGCAGCTCGTCGACCGCCGAGGTCCGGATGTTCGACGAATCGATACGCCTCGTCAGCGCATCGCTCACCGGAGC
Source organism: Methylobacterium sp. SD274 (assembly GCF_017355285.1). Classification (NCBI taxonomy): domain Bacteria; kingdom Pseudomonadati; phylum Pseudomonadota; class Alphaproteobacteria; order Hyphomicrobiales; family Methylobacteriaceae; genus Methylobacterium; species Methylobacterium sp. SD274. Next base: position 63,623 of record NZ_JADIJP010000013.1, read on the forward strand.
CCGCGCCCTGGCCGAGCCCCGGGTCGTCATGGTGACGTCCTCGGTACCCGGCGAGGGCAAGTCGCTTCTCTGCATGGCGATGGCGAGTCTCCTGGCTCAGCGCGGCATCCGGACCCTCGTGATCGACAGCACGCCGCGCCGCTACGCGGAGGCCGACCAGCCCAGCCTCGAGGATGTCGTGTTCGGCGACCCGGCGGGATTCCCAATGCGGAACGACCCCGGCAGGGTCGTGGTGCTGCATCGCGCCGAGAACGGCGACTCGCACGACCTCTTCCTGACGCCGGCTTTCGAGAGTTTCATCGAGCGGGCTCGAGAGAACTTCGATCTCGTCCTCATCGAGGCTCCCCCGGTGATGCTGTCCATCGATGTCCTGACGATGGGCGGTCTCGCCGACGTCACGGTCATGGCCGTTCACTGGAACCGGACCCCGCGCGAGACGGTCCAGGCGGCGTTGCGGCGGCTGCAGGACAATTCCGTGCGCCTGCGCGGCCTGGTCCTGACGCATGTCAATCTGACGGAGCACAAGGACTTCCGCGTGGTCGACCAATGCTCCCACTACAACGATTACCGGGGGCATTTCGAGGAAGCAGGGTCGCATCACCCCCGCGGCAACCTGCTGCCGTCCAAGCTGTCCTCATAGGACCGGCCCAACGGGCCCGTTCCCTTTCTGCACGACTTCTTCTCGGCGGCCATCCAGCGGATGTCGATCATGGCTTCGATCATCATCGTGTTCACGCCTGTCGGCGGAGGCGGCGCGCCGCTGTCCCGCGCGGCCGTGGCCTGCCCGACGCCGTCGGCGGTGGAGCCGGCCGGTGCTCGCTAGAGTGCGGGCTGCACGGATCGCCTGGCCCCTGATCGATCAAGGCGTCGCGAGCCTCGGCAACTTCCTGTTCACGATCGCCCTCGCGCGGACATTGCCGCCGCAGGAATACGGTGCCTTCGCGCTGCTCTTCGGGATCCTGATGATCCTCTACACCGTCATGGCGTCGGTGCTGTTCTATCCGATGTCGGTCCTGGCCGATCCCGCGGACAGGGACCGCATCGGCGAACTGATGAGCGTGAGCTTCATCCTTCTCGTCGGCTTGTGCGTTCCGGCCGGTCTCGTCCTGGCCGTCACGGCCTTCCTCATCGGCCGGCCGGATCTCATCGCGGCCCTGCTCGTCTACTTCCTCGTCTGGCAGGTGCAGGAGGCGTTCCGGCGCTACCTGTTCGTGGAACTGCGCTTCGGAGCCGCCGTCCCCGGCGAGATCGTCAGCTATATGGGGCAGATCCTGATCGCCCTCTGGCTCGCGCTCCGGGGTGACCTGACCCTGGAGACCGCCCTCTATGCCATGACCGTCACATCGGCGGCGGCGGCCGTCCTCCAGGGGATACAAGTGGGGTTCTCCCTGCGCCGGCATGCGATGACCCGCATCCGGACCGTCGCCCTGGAATTCTGGCGCCTCGGCGGATGGGCGCTGGCGAACAACCTCTGCGCCGCCCTGCGGGTCCAGTTCCTGTTCTGGTTCCTGGCCGCCCTGTCCGGGGCCGCTCTGCCGGCGCTGCTCCAGGCCGGCTTCAACATCGTCAACCTGCTCAACCCGCTCATGATCGGGCTCGGCAACGTCATCCTTCAGGTCTCCTCACGGGCGCATGCCGGGGGAAAGGCGGAGGCATGGCGCGCCACCCACCCCCTCGCCCTGTCGGGGATGCCCATCGTGATCGTGTTTCTGGCGGCCATCGTGGCATTCCCCCACGAGGTGCTGGGCCTGATCTACGGCGCCCACTCGCCCTATGCGGACATCGCGACCCCGGTCCGGCTCCTCGCCATCGCGGCCCTCGCCGCGTTCGTGACGGACATCGTGTGCGCCTATTTCCACGGCGTCTCGCAAGCCAAACAGGCCCTGATCGTGAACGCGGCCGGGGCCGTGGCGACGATCCCGATCGCCATCCCGCTCATCATCGGGTTCGGCCTGAACGGAGCCTGTATCGCCATCTGCCTCGCCAACGCCGTCCGCCTCGTCGTACTGCACCTCCTCTTCACCAGGATGATCGCTACCGACACCGCCGACGCTTCCTCCGGCCGGGTGCGGGACCAGGCCGTCCCGGCCCGCTCCGCGGACGATCCGGGTGAGGCCATAGGCAACGCCGTGGCGTCACGCGTGGCTGCGCTGCCGGCCTCGAAACTGAGGCAGACCTGATCGGCGCTCACGCCGAATCCGGCACCGGCGGACGAGTGCGTCCGCCGGTGCCGCAGGGCCTCGCCGTACCTGTCCAACCAGCTTTTGCGAGGACTTCCATCCGGCCGACGCGCGAGGTGGGTCACTTCCATCCGAGAGCCTGATCGTCCGGCGCCCTTCGAGACCACTGCGCGGCGCCTCGGCGCTTTTGACATGCAGACCCAACGCGCCGTCAGGGAAATCGACGCTGGTTCCGTTCGATGCTTGGCCTCGGCGCGTTCGGCGGACGCCCGCCGTCGCACGGGCGGCGGGTGATGAGTTCCCTCACCTCCGTCTGGTCTCAGATGAAGGGGCCGATCAGTCGTTCGTACTCGGCCTCGGCGAGACCATAACTGTCTCCGGCCAGTTCGACGAGCTTGAGCCGGTCACGGATCGTGATCTGCCCGCGCCGCATCACGATCATGCGCGTGCGCTCCAGCTCGTGCAGGGCGACGGTGACACGCGGGCGGTGCATGCCGAGCATCAGCGCCAGCATCTCGTGAGTCATGACCACGCGGCCCTCATCGAGCCTGTCGCTAGCCAGGAGGAGGCAGAGCGCCAGGCGTTCCTCCACCGAATGGTGACGGTTGGCCAGCGCCATCTGGCTGGTCCAGAGGATGACGACCTGGACGTAGCGCAAAAGGATATCACGCAGAGCACTGCTCTGGGCCATCGCCTGGCGCAGGGCGCCCGCGCCGATCCGCAGGGCCCGGCCCGCCACGCGGACCTCCACGGTGAGCGGCGTATGCTCGATGCCAAGCACCAGGGCGGTGCTGACCATGCCGTCGCGCCCGACGACGGCGATCTCCACGGTGCCGCGTTCGGCGATGGCCATGGTTACGGACGCTAATCCGCTTTCGATGAAATAGGCGTGCGGGATGGGTTCGTTGGCGATGACGATCCGCTCGCCGACGACCAGAGCCACCTCCTCCAACTGCGGCAGCATCTGGTTGAAAACCTCGATGGGGAGCGCCCGCAGGAGACGGTTCTCGACCAATGGTGCCTGGAGTGGCTGGAGTCGTGAGTTCATCAATGACGCTCCGCCAAGCATCTCGCCTGTACTTTCAAGGAAATCGAAATCCGCGTAGGCGGGAGCTAGTATTCTGCAGGGTAATGAATAAAATTCCAGTACAATAATGCAATATTAAGTACTATAATTTCTGTAGTAGAGCAATTTGTTTCAATGTGTTTGCAGGTGCGCCGCGTGTCTGAGCAGTTCGGGTGTCGAGGTGAAGCTGCGATACCGATACGTCCGAGGAAGTGTCCGGTGCCAGCCTGTGCCGATGTGGGTTCAGTAAGCAGTTGGCGGATCGCCGTCTCGGCATCGACGAGCCAGCGGCATCCGGGGCGAGCCGGTCTTCGCTGGGAAGAGTCTGCGTCTTGGATCAGCGCGGGGGGAGGGCGCCCGGTTCGGGTAGGACAAGGCTCGTCCTGATCGATGCCGTCGGCGGCTCGCGACGCACATCGATGATGTCGCCTGGCTGGAGGAGCGCCCGCTCATCGGCCTCGAAGGTTTCCGTCCGCTCTCCTACGGTTCGCGTGATGAAGACCTTTCGCGCCGGGGCGCCGGGGCTGGCGGCACCGAGCGTGCCGCCGGATTGGAGGCGCGCCTCCCGGATCTCGCGGGCGCTGGGCAGCTGCATCTCTACTTCGGTCAGACGCGTGGTGACGTCCTGCAACTCGGTGAGGATTCGGCGATGATAGGTGTCGGTGAGTTCCTGCACCCTCAGTCCGAGATCACCGATCGCCAGGTCGAGCCGGGCGAGTTCGGAGTTCAGCCGAGCGATCGTACCCTTGTTCCGGGCCTCCTCCCGCTGCAGCTCGATGCCTTGGTATCGTCGTGCCAAGCCATTGCTGATGAGTTTCTCGTAATCTTCGAGATGGGACTGAATCAGCCGGAGTTGGGTTTCTTCCGCCTTACGTTGCGCCTCGACGCCGCCGATCTCGGCCTCGATCCGCGGTTTCTGCGCTCGCAGCATCTCCGCGGATTGCACGAACGCACTCCGCTGCGCCTTCAGGATCCCGCGTTCCTCCGCAAGCAGGCGGGAGAAGCCCTCGTCGTGCCCGCTGCCGCGCGGTGGCGTGAAGTCCTCCCGGTCGTGTCGTTGCGCCTCCAGCCTCTCGCGCCGGAGCATCAGCAGGCGCTGGGTCGCCTCCAGCACACGGACGCGCTCGTCGGAGCTGAGGAACTCCGTGCGTTGGGCGATCTGCGCCTGTTCGGGCAAGGCGAAGCCGCCGGCCAGGGCGATGCCGCTGAGGACCGAGGCGCCGTAGCGGAAGGGATAGCTCCCCGCCACGCGCACGTCGCCGAGGAGGTAGATCGGCCGCATCTCGGTGATGCGCAGGCTCACCACCGGCTGCTGCAGAAAGCCGTCGGCCAGATGGCTGACGATCTGCTTCTGCGCCTCCGGCAAGGTCATGGCGGACACGGAGACTTCACCCACCAGGGGTAGGAACAGAGCGCCGCTGCCATTGACCACGAACTCGCCCGACAGTTCGGCCTGCCCATAGACCGATAACCCGACCCGGTCGCCGGGCGCCAGGCGATAGGTCGAATCCTGGGCCAGCGCCGCCCCGCCGAGGGCGACCCATAGGGCAAGCGCTGCGATGCGATGGGATACGCGCCCGGAGCGCGTCCGCTGATGCTGTTTCATCCTGGATCAACCGACCGCTCGTCTCGTGAGGCCCATCCCGCACGTTCGCCGATATTCTAAACGTCGGGAATTCGAGCTTCGGCATCGCCTTTCGGACAAGCTGGCTTCTACGACGAGGTAATCCTTTCGAAAATGCGTATTTATGCGACAGAAAAACAGTTATTCCGAACCGGTTTCGCGTGATTATTCGATAGTACTATTCCTTATTCGGGGAATGTGATTGTCAAATGCACCGGATGCGCCACTTGTAGTCAACGGTCATTGCCCGCCATGGTTCAACAACGCTCCGAGTTCCCCGGCAAGGGAGCGGTAGGGCGAGATCACCGACGGAACGCTCATTTAACGCCCGGACGAGACCGTTGTCAGTCCAGGGAATGAGCCGGAGGGGCACCGACAATGAAGCGCATCCTCGTAACGGGTGGGGCCGGGTTCATAGGATCTCATCTCTGTGGAAGGCTGATCAAACAGGGAAATGAGGTTCTCTGCGTCGATAATTTCCTGACAGGTGCACGCTCGAACCTGGATAAGCTGCTCACGCATCAATCCTTCGAGCTCCTTCGCCATGACGTGACGTTCCCGCTCTATGTGGAGGTCGACGAGATCTACAATCTCGCCTGTCCGGCTTCTCCGGTTCACTATCAGCGTGACCCCGTTCAGACGACGAAGACCAGCGTGATGGGCGCGATCAACATGCTTGGCTTGTCCAAGCGCCTCCATGCTCGCATCCTCCAGGCTTCGACCAGCGAGGTGTATGGCGATCCGGACGTTCATCCGCAGCCCGAGGGCTATTGCGGCCATGTCAGCATCGTTGGGCCGCGGGCTTGTTACGACGAGGGCAAGCGCTGCGCCGAGACGCTGTTCCACGATTACCGGCGGCAGCACCGGATGTCGGTGCGCGTCGCGAGAATCTTCAACACTTACGGACCGAACATGCATCCGCAGGATGGTCGGGTCATCTCGAACTTCATCGTCCAAGCACTGACGCATCAGCCGATCACGATCTACGGCGACGGATCCCAGACGCGGTCGTTCTGCTACGTGGACGATCTCGTCGAAGGCTTGCTCCGGCTGATGGCGGTGGATGAGGAGCCCGGCGACGCGGTCAATCTCGGCAACCCTTCCGAGATCAACGTCCTCGCTCTGGCCGAACGCATTGTACAGCTGTGCAATTCGCGCTCGACCATCGAATGCCGACCCTTGCCGCAGGACGACCCGAAACGGCGTTGCCCCGACATCTCCCGCGCCCGCGAGAAGCTGAGATGGTCGCCGCGTGTCGATCTCGACACCGGTCTGGTGCGGACCATCGCGTATTTCGAAGCGAGGCTCATCCAGAAAGGTTCGCCGATCCACGCTCTGCGCGAACTGGCCCGTTCTGAACCCCTGACGCAGGCCGTGTGATGACCGAGGATCTCTCGCCGACCGGCGCCGACCTGAATCGCTGGGCGCGATCCGTGCTCCCAGCGACTCACCTGCACCACGCGGTCGAGGCGACAGGGGGAGCATCGCCGGCCTCGTTGGAGCACCGGGAGTTGCCACGCGCCGAGGTTCTCGGCCTTAAGGTCAGCGCGATCACCTTCGCGGATGCCCTCGCTGCCATCGATGCCTTCGTCCGCTCGCGGACGCCGCATTACGTCTGCATCACGGGCGCCCATGGGGTGATCGAGAGCCGGAGCGATCCGCGATTGCTTGCCATCCACAACGCGGCGGATCTCGTCACGCCGGATGGCATGCCGCTCGTCTGGATGTCGCGGTTGCTGGGCCACAAGGCGACCGAGCGGGTCTACGGCCCCGACCTGATGCGTGCCATCACGGGCCTTTCTCCGGCGCGCGGCTATCGACATTTCTACTATGGCGGAGCGCCCGGCGTGGCCGAGGCGCTGAGCGCACGCCTTCAGGACGCGCATCCGGGGTTGTCCGTGGTCGGAACGTGCTGCCCTCCCTTTCGCAGCCTTTCGCGGGAGGAGGACGAGGCAGTGGTGGCGCAGATCAATGCCGCGCAGCCCGACATCGTCTGGGTCGGCCTCAGCACGCCCAAGCAGGAAAACTGGATGGTCTCGCATCTTGGGCGCATCGATGCGCCGGTGATGATCGGCGTCGGCGCCGCCTTCGATTTCCTGGCAGGCACCAAGCGCCAGGCCCCGGTCTGGATGCAGAAGCGGGGCCTCGAATGGCTGTTTCGTCTCGTTACCGAACCGAGGCGGCTCTTCGCCCGCTACATGAAGATCGTACCCCTGTTTCTTCTGCTTGCCGCCGGCCAACTTTTGAGGCGCTGGTTCGCTGCTCGCTTCCGGGGGGGAGCGTCACCGGCGCCTCATCGTCCCGGGTGATGCCTGCTCCTGCGCCGTGCCGGGTTTCTAGCCCAGACGCGACGGTGTCCCGCCTCCTCTCGTTCCAAGGCCGGCATGGCCTCGCGCTTCCGGAATGGCTTCCCATGAGCACTACCGACAGCATCGTTCTCGTGGGCCCTACGGTCGAGCGTACCGCGCCGGTGCGAGCAGAACTCCGGCCGGGACGGCGGCGGGCAATCGTCACCGCCGTTCTGGTCGGAGGCGACCTGTTCTTTTCCGGATTGGCCGGTCTGTTTCCCCAACTGATCACCGGCTGGCTACCTGCCGAGCATTGGCTTGGATCGTCTACCCCGGTGCCGATTCCCCCGGTCGCTCTTGTGTTCGTCCTGGCGGCGTTCGGGCTCTATTCCAGCTACGGGCCGAGCCCGCCGGAGCGGTTCCGGCTACGCGTTCTCGGTATCGGAATCTACGCGATCAGCTGCCTGCTGGTCGCAAGCGCTCTCGGGACATCCGCGCGTGGCGTCGCCGATATCGCGGTGGTGTCGGCGCTCCTCATCGTGATCGGGTTCTATGGTGAATCCGCGCTGAGGAGCGCACTGATCCGCTGGAAGCTTTGGGGGGCTCTCACCGTGATCGTGGGAGCCGACACTGCCGGACGCGATCTGGCCAATACGCTCCTCGCCCAGCCGGAATTGGGGTTCCGTCCGGTGGGCTTCCTCGTCGAGCCTGGACAGGAGTCGATCCGGACGGAGGGACTGCCCGTCCTTGGCGGCATCGACGAGAGCCCGGCGGTGCCCGCGGAGGTCTTGCTGTTCTCGTCCTGCGCGACCCTTGCCCTGTATGATGGGAAAGGCACGGGCCAGCTTCCCGCTCCGCGCACTGTCCTGGTTCAGCAGATCCACGAGTTGCAGAACATGTGGGTCCAGGTTCAGCCTCTCGGCAGCGCCATCGGCCTGGAGATCCGGCGCGAACTTTACCGGTCGCGAAACCTGGCCCTCAAGAGGGTGATCGACTGCACGCTCGGAGGGATCGGCCTGATCCTCGCCCTGCCGGTGATCGCGATCCTCGCCGCGACGATCCGTGTACTCGATCCCGGCAGCCCGTTCTATGTCCAGATCCGCGTGGGACGAGACGGGCGACCCATCAGGGTCTTGAAGCTGCGGACCATGTATTCCGACGCCGAGCGCCGGCTGCATGCCCATCTCGAAGCCTGCCCGGCCGCCCGCGAGGAATGGAGGCGCTTCTTCAAACTCTCCGATGATCCGCGAATCTTGCCGAAGATCGGGAACTTCATCCGGCAAACGAGCCTGGATGAGCTGCCTCAGCTCTGGAATGTCGTGCGCGGCGATATGAGCCTCGTCGGCCCGAGGCCATTTCCCGCCTATCACATGGACGGGTTCGATTCCGATTTTCGAACTCTTCGCACCAGCGTCCCGCCCGGGCTGACTGGCCTATGGCAGATTTCGTCGAGAAGCGACGGAGATCTTGGGGTCCAGCGTAGCCAGGACACCTATTACATCCGCAACTGGTCACCCTGGCTCGACTTATACATCCTGCTCGCAACGGTCTCGGCCGTCCTTGGCGCCAAGGGTGCCCGGTAGCTTCCCACCGCCGTGACACGGTCATGTCCTTCGCTCTCGTCACGACTTTGTCTTGGTGGTGCGCTTGCCGTGAAGTTGATTTCCTTGAAGCAGGCCCTTGCGTGTCTGTGATCTAATTGGTCGAATGATCATCCCATTCGATGCGTTGGCGTTTTTCGGGCCATAGAAATATACATATCAACCCAATGCTGCCGAACACGGACACAAGGGCGGAGATCCAAAATATGATTTCCAGCAAGGCACCCTCCGGTGCTGCAGTGGCACCGGATATCTTTTGCGGATGATGGATTGACTGTCAATTGGCCCGCGAATTCTATGGCGCCACGGTTGAAGTCTAGGAAGGCTGGTGACCATAGTCCTGGTTAGGACTGATTTCGCCAGTTCAAGCTTCAGGCGATTGGGGGGGCGGTGAGGTCACCGGACGGACGGGCAGCGTTCGCCACCGCCTCGGCCACGAATTTCGCATGGCCCTTCGCGCGCAAGTCACAGGCGGGGCAGGTGCCGCAGCCATAACCCCAAGCATGGCGCTGGCCACGCTCGCCGAGGTAGCAGGTATGAGTGTCCTCGACGATGAGGTCGACCAGCGGCGGGCCGCCGAGATCCTCCGCGAGTTTCCAAGTCTCGGCCTTATCGATCCACATCAGGGGGGTGTGGAGTACGAAGCGTCTGTCCATGCCGAGATTGAGGGCCACCTGCAGCGCCTTGATCGTATCGTCGCGGCAATCGGGATAGCCGGAATAATCCGTCTCGCACATGCCCCCGATGATGTGGCCGAGGGATCGCCGGTAGGCGAGAGCGGCGGCGAAGGTGAGGAAGATGATGTTTCGGCCGGGCACGAAGGTGTTGGGCAGCCCCCCCGCCTCGAAGGCGATCTCGGTGGTGCGGGTGAGGGCGGTTTCCGACACCTTTCCCAGCGCATCGAGCGAAATCGTGTGGTCGCGGCCGAGACGTCGGAACCAGCCTGACTTCATGCCGGCCATGCTCTGGCGCAAGGTCGCCCGCCGGTCGAGCTCGACCTTATGGCGCTGGTTGTAGTCGAAACCGAGGGTTTCCACCCGCGGGAACCGCTCCAGTGCCCAGGCTAGGCAGGTCGTGGAATCCTGCCCGCCGGAAAACAGGACCAGGGCGCCTTCGTCGTTCATCGTCAGCCTTCGTATTCTGCCCAGGACATCGGGGTCTCCAACACCTTGACCGAAGATAGGCCGGGCAGAGCCGGCTTCGTCCGATGCCAGATCCAGGCCGCGATGTTCTCTGCGGTGGGATTCTCGAGCCCCTCGATCTCGTTGAGGCAGTAATGGTCGAGCTGGAGCAGGATCGGCGCGAAGGCATGCTCCACATCGAAAAAGTCGATGACCCAGCCAGTCTCGGCATCGACCTCCCCCGAGATCGTCAGCTCGACCCGGTAGGAATGCCCATGCATGCGATGGCAGCGATGGGTCTCCGGCACGTTGGGCAGGCGGTGCGCCGCCTCGAAGGTAAAGGCTTGGGTGATCTTCATCGACTGACTCTGGGGTTCCTCACGCGCTGACGTGACCGGTTCGGGATTACGGAATACCGATGATCTTGTGGGTCTGGAGCGACAGCCGCCAGCGCGCGTCTCGACGGCAATACTCCACCGCAGCCTGCGTATGGGCAACCCGGTCCGGCCCGTCCATGGGCTGGAGCCAATGGTGGCGGAAGCCGAGGGCGGCAAACAGATCGGGCATCGCTGCAGCCTGCGGATAGACGAGTTTCAGTTCGTGCCCCGTAGTCTGGACGAGGGCGTTGCCCGCCTTCGGGCTCACGCAGATCCAGTCGATCCCCTCGGGGGCCGCCAAGGTGCCGTTGGTCTCCACCGCGATCTCGAAGCCGCGCGCATGCACCGCCGCGATAAGTACGGGGTCGAGCTGCAGCAACGGTTCGCCGCCAGTGAACACCACGTAATGACGGGAGGCGCCGCCCTCCCAGGTGGCGGCGATGGCGTCGGCCAAAGCCTCCGGCGTCGAGAAGCGTCCGCCGCCCTCGCCGTCCATGCCGATGAAATCCGTATCGCAGAAGGTGCAGGCGGCCGTGGCGCGGTCCTCTTCGCGGCCGGACCAGAGATTGCAGCCGGAGAACCGGCAGAACACCGCGGCGCGGCCCGCCTGGGCCCCTTCACCCTGAAGGGTATGGAAGAGTTCCTTGACCGCGTAAGCCATCGATTCCTCGGCCGATCTCCTTGTGGAACCCGTATGGAATTCCGTCCCGCGATGGCGCACGGCCATCCACATCGCCTGAACGCGGTGAGACAGCCCATAGACTCACCGCCGCTCTGAGGCCATGGCGCAAGGCCCAACACATCCATGCACTTACGGCAACGTCGTTCTATGCCAACCGTGCGGCGCACCATGATCCTGGCTGCGCCGCCATGCTGTTGCCACGGAAACGGCGTTGGTACCCTTGCCGGATCTCTCCTATGGGGAACGGTCGAGAGGACGATCGACGATTGGCAGCCCTCGCCAAAGCTCGGCCGTTGCGCTAACTTTTTCCGGACGCACCGGCCGTTATGGCGTCGGAGCGTTCCCAGCCGAGACAGGCCCGATGTCGAACCGAGTGTTGAGCCGCGTTGTCCTTGGTCTAGCGGTCGCGGCGGGACTTCTCGGATCAGGTGCGGCCGGCGCGGTGACGTCGCCTATCCTGGTGGTCGAGGTCGATTCGGGCAAGGTCGTCTACGCCCAGGGCGCCACCGACCCGTGGTTCCCCGCCTCCATAACCAAGCTGATGACCGCCTACGTCGCCCTGGACATGGTGCGACAGGGTAAGGTCTCCCTCGATTCCCTCATCACGATTTCGCCCGCCGCGGCCGCGGAGCCGCCTTCGAAGATGGGGTTCCGGCCGGGTACGAAGCTGACCCTCGACAACGCCCTGAAGATCATCATGGTCAAGTCGGCGAACGACGTGGCCTGGGCGATCGGCGAAAATCTCGGCGGCTCGGTCGAAGGCTTCGCCGCCATCATGAACGAGACTTCCGCCCGAATCGGCATGCATGAAAGCCGCTGGACCAATCCGAACGGCCTGCCCGATGCGCGGCAATGGACCTCGGCCCGCGACATGGCAGTGCTCGGACGAGCGCTGATCCGCGATTTTCCCGAGAGCCGCGCGCTATTCTCCATAAGCGCCATCCAGTTCGGCAAGTCGATCATGGCGAACCATAACGGTCTGCTCGGGCGCTATGCCGGGGCCGACGGCATGAAGACCGGATTCATCTGTGCGGGTGGATTCAACGTGGTGGCGAGCGCCACTCGCAACGGCCGCCGTCTCATCACTGTGGTGATGGGCCAGCCGAGTGCGCGCGAGCGCGACCTGAAGGCCGCCGACCTGTTCGACCACGGGTTCAGCCAGTCCGCCGGCTGGACCGCCCAGACGCTCGATGCGCTGCCATCCTCGTCCATCTCCGAGCCGCCGGATATGCGTCCCTATATCTGCGACAAGCGTAGGCCGATGCCGGTCGACGAAGGGCCGGGGGCCATCGCCTCGCAGGCCGGCAACGAGAACGCTTCGATCCTGGCCGCTGCGGCACCCGTGGGCTCGGCCCTGGCCTTCGCGACGCTGAACAATGGCTCGATGAAGGGCCGCGCCCTGCCGCCGCGCGCCCCGCTGCAGCCCATCCTGGTCTGGATCGGCCGCGATCCGGCCGAAGGTGCCATTGCCCTGAACGAGCAGGCCGAGGCGGAGAAAGCCGAAAAGGCCGCCAAGCTCGCCGAACTCCGCAAGGCCAAGGTCGAGGCTGCGAACGCCAAGCGCGAAGCATCCAGGCTCACTAGGCCGGACGCGAAGTCAAAGGCTGCGAGTGGAAAGGCCGCCGTGCCTGCCAGCGCCAGCGCCTACGCTCCGGTGGAAACGACGCCTGTCATCGCAGGGGGCGGAAAGCCGTCGACCAAGGCTGAGGCCGGGAAGAAGCCTGCTGGAAAAACTGTTGCCAAGCCGGGCCAAAAGACGTCGGATAAGCCCGCAGCGAAGGCTGAGGCCAAGCCTAGCGCAAAGCCTGGCGTCAAGCCTGCAAAGAGCGCCACCAGGACGTCCGGTAACAATAAGACGTCCGCTGCCAGTTCGGCCGAGGATTGAGCCGGCGGCGTTGCCGGGGTAGGGCGGGTTCATGCCGAATCCTTCCTCGACCGCTCCGGTAGACACCGATTCCCGTCGTCCCGAGCCGATCCCGCTCACGGTCCTCACCGGCTTCCTCGGGGCCGGGAAGACCACGCTCCTCAATCGCATGCTGCGCGATCCGGCCCTGTCGGACACCGTGGTCATTGTCAATGAGTTCGGCGAGATCGGTCTCGATCACCTGCTGATCGAGACGGTGGACGAGGACATGATCCTACTCGGCGCCGGGTGCTTGTGCTGCACCGTGCGCGGCGACCTCATCGCTACCCTCGAGGATCTGCTGCGCAAACGCGACAACGGACGGATTGCGCCGTTCCGCCGGGTCGTCATCGAGACGACGGGCCTCGCCGACCCGGCTCCGATCCTCCATGCCCTGATCTATCACCCCTATCTCGCCATGCGGTACAGGCTGCAGGCGGTCGTCACGGTTGTGGACGCGATCAACGGCGCAGCCACACTCGACGTTCATCCCGAAGCCCTGCGCCAGGTCGCCGTAGCCGACCAGCTCATTCTCGCGAAGGAGGATCTCCTCTCGGGTGGCAGCGAAGCCTTACGCGCCCGGCTTCATGCCGTGAACCCGATGGCGCCGATCCACGGCCCCGACATCGCTCCGACCGATCTGCTTGGCGGGTTCTTCGGCCTCGATGGCAAGAGCGAGGAGGTCCGGGCCTGGCTCGGCGCTGAAGCCTTCCCGGATCACGATTCCCATCATGGCCACCACCATCATGACGTGAACCGGCACGATGCCGCGATCCGCGCTTTCACACTCACCAGCGACGTGCCGGTAAAGCGGGCGGCTTTCGAGATGTTCCTCGACCTGCTGCGCTCCGGATATGGCCCCAAGCTCCTGCGCTTGAAGGGGCTCGTCGCGCTTGCCGACGAGCCGGATCGTCCCATGGTGGTTCACGGTGTCCAGCACGTGATCCACATGCCGGTCCAACTCGCCGCTTGGCCCGACGACGACCATCGCTCGCGTCTCGTCCTGATCGTGCGCGATCTGGAGCCCGCCTTCGTCACCGGCTTATGGGATGCCTTCCTCGGACGGCCGAGAATTGATGCGCCCGATGCCGCAGCCCTAACCGCCAACCCCTTGGCGATCCCAGGGGCCTGATCCATCAGAAATCTCTGCCAAGACCGTCCCGTTTCAGGAATAATCGGGCGGCATTCGATTTGATTCTATATACCATGCTTCGCCGCGAGGCGAAGAATTCTGTCCCGTTTCGGGACGGATCGGTAGCGGGATCGCCGAATGAAACAGGGGCTGAGCATCATTGAGGGCGGGCTGCTCATAGAGGCGGGTAGCATCGGGGCGGATCACGAACCGGCGGAGTGGCACATCGACCTGCGGCGGCCCAACCTGGTGGAGCCGATCGAAGCCGAGGCGTGGCGTGCATTGCTCACTCGCATCCGCTGGCCGGAACCGATCTACGCGGATCCCGACTACCTGCTTACGGCTGCCGTGCACCAGTCCGGCGGCCGTGACTTGGTCTTTGCCTTTGCCTGGAGCGGGTCGGGAGAGCGCGCTCGCCTGCGCGGCGTCATTCCACTCGCCATGCCGCATGGCCTGTGGGGCAATGGTCGGGTACAGGCCTGGTACCCGCCCGGTCCGGTTCTCGCGCCCACCATCGAGCCCGGCTTCCTCGATGAGGTCGAAGCCGCGTTGCGGGCCGCGATCAAAGCGGTCCATCCCCGCTCGACCCTGATCATGGTACCGTCTCCGGCCGCGCCCGCACCGAAACAGGCGGTCCTTCTCGCACAGCCGGTGCCTGCGGAGGTCGTTCCGGCGAGGGATCGAGTCGGCATCCGCCTTGTCGGACCTTGGGCCCGTGATGGCGTTGAGATCGAGCGCATCACCGAACCCCGCAGCATTCGCGATGCCGTCGAAGCCTATCTCTCTTTCGATGCGCAGGTGTCTGGAAACCCCATCGTCGCGGATCCGTCCGCCTCGTCCATGGTCAGGGTGGTCACGCGGCGCTTCGCCCAGCGTCGCCAGACCAGCGTCGATTTCGCCCGCAAGGACGGCGTCATCGTCGCGGCAGCCCTGCGCCTCGGCGCCGGTCCGGGCTCGATCGTGTGGCGCCAGGCCGAAGCGCGAGCGGCCTGACGCGATCCGCCGGATCGTCCGGCCCAGTTGATGCCGAGGGCGGGACCCGCGACGTCGATCGTCTCGAGAATCGACGTTCGTCTCTTGGAACGGGCCCTATTCGTCCTCGCCGAACTTGTTGGCGAGGAGGTCTGTGATGGCCGCCAGGCACGCCTCGGCATCGCTGCCCGATGCCACCACGGTGATCGAGGTACCCTGTGCCGCGCCGAGGGTGAGCAGCCCCATGATCGAACGCCCGCCGACGGTTTCGCCGGAGCGCGTCACCGTCACTGCAGCCTCGAACTTCTCCACGGTCTGCACGAACTTGGCCGAGGCCCGCGCATGCAGGCCTCGCCGGTTGATGACCGGGAGAACCTTCAGGTGGCCGCCATCGGGAACCGGGACTTCGGCCTCGGCATCATCGTCGTAAGCGTCGCTCATGGGCCTGTGCCGTCCCTGTCGCCGGTGCGCCAACGGTAAGCCCGAGGCGACCGGTCCGATCCTCGTTCAGTGATGGCACGGCCGCGCCGAGGAAAGGCCGCGCGAAATCGCCACGCTTGCCTGATAGGCCGACAAGGGATGTTTGGGAAAGTCCGATCGTCTCGCGGAAGTGTTATTTGCCGGCGAGGACGCGAGACGCGACGTTGATGTACTTACGACCCGCTTCCTGGGCATGCAGCACCGCATCGCCCAGGGGCTCTGCGTCGCGCACGCTGGCAAGCTTGATCAGCATCGGGAGGTTGATACCGGCCACGACCTCGACAGTCCCGCCATTCATGCAGGAAAGGGCCAGATTCGACGGCGTCCCGCCGAACATGTCGGTGAGCACGACGACGCCTTTACCGGAATCGACGCGATCCACGGCGGAGACGATGTCGAGCCTGCGCAGCTCCATATCGTCCTCGGGACCGATCGTGATCGTCTCGATCTGCTTTTGCGGACCGACCACATGTTCAAGGGCAGCCTTGAACTCCGTGGCGAGCAGCCCGTGGGTGACGAGCACCATTCCAATCATAGACACGTGTTCCGACACCCAGTGGGAGCCGCCATTTTGTGCAGCGCAAGGTCGGGCGCAAGACGAGAGTTGCGTTCTCACGCCTCCTAGCCCCCTGATCATGTCATGTGGGTCGTCGCCACGCTACATGGGAGAGCCGAATTCGCATGAGACGGTGCTGAGGTGCGTCCATGGGGCAACGCTCGCCTGCTCCAATAGGGTATCGAGGACGATTCCAGGCGCCAGCCCCCGGTCGCGAATGCTGCGGTCCAGCATGATTCGGCGAATCGCCACGCCGATGAGATCGACGGAATTGACGGGCGCTTCGGGCAACCGAGGCAGCGTCTCGACGAGATCGACGACGAGCCGGATCACCGCCGCATCCGCCAGAGGGAGTGCGCGTGCGAGGCCCAGGCCCCGGACTTCGATGAGGCCATGCAGGGCCGGATGACCGTGCGCGACGATGCGGTCGTGATGCCGATCGAGCCCGATACGGTCGTCGCCTACCAGCGCGGCATAGGAGCCGTTCTGAATAGCCCGGTCGAGAAGGGCGAGGGCCAAGCTCGATTTACCGGCCCCCGATTCCCCCCTGATGAGAAGCCCCGCCTCTCCCATGACGAGGCAGGTGGCGTGGATCGTGACAGCCCGCGAGGAAGTTGGCCGTTCCACGGGCGGGCTCGTCTAGCGGGAAGCGGCGGGGAGGCGCACGACGAACCGCGCGCCGCGCACCGTTGCCTCGCCCTCCTCGTCAGCCGGGCCGGGGCGGTTTTCCGCTCTGATGGTGCCCCGATGGGCCTGGACGATCTGGCGCGAGATCGACAGGCCGAGACCGGAATTCTGACCGAACCCCTGCTCCGGCCGGTCGGTGTAGAAGCGCTCGAAGATCCGCTCCAGGGCATGTTCGGGGATGCCGGGCCCCTCGTCCTCGACGATCAGTTCCACATCGCCGCGGACCCGGCGCAGGGCCACCCGCACCTTAGCGTCCGGGGGCGAGAACGAGCGGGCGTTGTCCAGGAGGTTGTTGACGACCTGACCGAGCCGGCTGTCATGCCCGAAGATCATGAAGGGCGCCTCCACATCGCCGGGGGGCGTGTCCACATCGAACTGGATGAGGGCGTCCTTCGGGCGTCGCCGCTCATTGGCGACGGAGACCACCGTGGTCATCAGCTTGTGCAGATCCACCTTGCGCGCTTCGGCGCGGGCGAGTTCCGCGTCTAGACGCGAGGCGTCCGAGATGTCGCTGATGAGGCGGTCGAGGCGCTTCACGTCGTGCTGGATGATGGCGAGCAGGCGCGAGCGGGAATCGTCGGTCTTGGCGAGGGGCAGCGTCTCGACAGCACTGCGCAGGGAGGTGAGGGGGTTCTTCAGTTCGTGACTGACATCGGCGGCAAAGCTCTCGATGGCGTCGATGCGCCGATAGAGGGCCTGGGTCATGTCCCGCAGGGCGCCTGACAGGTGGCCGATCTCGTCGGTCCTGCCGGTAAAATCGGGGATTTCTTCCCGCGACTTGATGCCGAGGCGGACCTTCTCGGCGGCATCCGCGAGGCGACGGACCGGCCCGGCGATGGCTCCGGCCAGCAGGATCGACAGGACCAGCATGACGGAGGCGGCGATGAGGAAGACCTGGAGCAGGCCGAACCGCTCCGAGGCGATGACCCGATCGATGTCGCCGCCTTGCGTCGAGAGCATCAAGGCGCCCCGGACCGTGCCTGACCGCAGGATCGGAACCGCTACGGAGACGTTCGTCTCGCCGGCTTCGTTGCGGCGGACGAGGGTGCCGCGGGCGCCGCCGAGGGCGACCTGGACTTCCTTCAGGCTGTGGCCGCTCGCCGGTCCGACTTCCTCCAGAACCGGCGTCCGAGCGGTGCCGAACAGCTTCGCCTGGATGAATTCCCAGGCCTGTTCCAGCAGGTTGCGCTTGCTCCTAACGACGATGCCGTCGCTGCGGCCCATCTCGCCGCGGGCCGAGAGCGTGCGGGTGTCGAACAGCAGGCCGCCATCCTGGTCGTAGACCCGCGCGCGATTGCCCGTCGGTGTAATGAGGCGGCGCAGGAGCGGCGCCACCCGCTCGGGGTTGAGGGAGAAGGTGAGCGGGGAGGGGTTGTCGTCGCCTGCACCACCTTCCCCGGCCTGCAATTGGAGCAGCTTGTCGGGGTCGATGCGGATCGCGTCGGTATCCACCGAGGCCGAGGAGGAGATCGCACCGGCGATGATCTCGCCCTGGATCAACAGGCTCTGCACCCGTGCCTGGATCAGCCCCTGCCGGAACTGGTTCAGGTAGAGGAAGCCGAACAGCAGGGCGATCAGCCCGACGAGGTTGAGAACGACGATCCGGCGGGTCAGGCTCGACGAGGCGCGCTGGCCGATGCCGCGCCAGATCGTGCGCGGCAGGGCCAGGAGGCCGCGTTGCGGGGCGTCGGCTTGGTCTTGGGAATCCACGATCGTCCGAGGTTGGAGAGTTGGCCCGGAATGGGCGCCATCGTTGCAGCAAAAGCACCGCCACGGAACGCCCGAAACTACCGCCACGCGACGGCGAAACTCGTCCGTTCGAGCGGGCGGCGCGTGGCGGTGCCGGGCGGGCGGGAGTTCGGCGTCCGTGCGCCGCGCTCAGCCTTCCTTGAAGCGGTAGCCGACCCCGTACAGGGTTTCGATCATGTCGAAATTGGTGTCGACCACTTTGAACTTCTTGCGCAGGCGCTTGATGTGGCTGTCGATGGTGCGGTCGTCGACGTAGACTTGGTCGTCATAGGCCGCATCCATCAGGGCGTTGCGGCTCTTCACGACGCCGGGCCGGTGGGCCAGGGCCTGCAGGATGAGGAACTCGGTCACCGTGAGGGTGACGGCCTCGCCCTTCCAGGTGCAGGTGTGCCGCTCCGGGTCCATCATCAGCAGGCCGCGCTCCAGGGAGCGGGCGGCGGCATCGGCCTCGCGCGCGGCGGCGCCCGGCCCGTCCTTGGGGGCGAAGCGGCGCAGCACGGCCTTCACCCGCTCCACCAGGAGGCGCTGCGAGAACGGCTTATGGATGAAGTCGTCGGCGCCCATCTTGAGGCCGAACAATTCGTCGATCTCCTCGTCCTTCGAGGTCAGGAAGATCACCGGCAGGTCGGATTTCTGGCGCAGGCGGCGCAGCAGCTCCATCCCGTCCATGCGCGGCATCTTGATGTCGAAGATCGCGAGGTCGGGCGGGGAGTGTTTCAGCCCGTCGAGGGCCGAGGCGCCGTCGGTATAGGTCTGGATCCGGTAGCCTTCGGTCTCGAGGGCGATCGAGACGGAGGTGAGGATGTTTCTATCGTCGTCCACGAGGGCGATGGTGGGCATTTCGCGTTCCCTGTTGCTCGGATGCGGCCTTCGCGGACGTCAGTTCGCTCATGTCGTCTCCGCATCCCGCCCTCCGAAGACGAGGGCCGGCAAGACGCGCTGGCGAACCATTCGAGAAGCAGGGTCGCATTCGCGCGGAGAGTCAGGCTGTGTAAAGACTTCGGTTGAAAAAAGCGAGCTTGCTCGGTGGATAGATCGGTTTGACGCTTGACTGAGGCCGTCGTGCCGCAGTCCGGCGGCCTCGCGTAAGCGGTCCGAGTACCCCTATCATCGCGATTCTGAATGAAGGCCGGCGGTCGAAAAGTCCGGTCCGAGACCTCTTGAGGGCAGGGTGCACCATGGCTGACGGAAACCGGATCGAAGAGGGTCGGGGCGAGGCGGGAGAGGCACCGCCGCAGCGGCGGGGGCCCGCCGCACCGCTCCCGGCCTCCGAGGCCCCGTTCGATGCGATCGGCCTCGCCCGGCATCTCTTGCGCAGCATCCGCTCCGGGGCGCTGGCGAGCCTCGACGCCCAGGACGGGACGCCCTTCGCCTCGCTGGTGACGATCGCCACGGATGTGGACGGCACGCCCCTGATGCTGCTCTCGCGCCTCTCGGCCCATACGCGCAACCTCCTGGCCGATCCCCGCGCGTCGCTGCTGTTCAGCGCCGGCGGCAAGGGCGATCCCCTGGCCCATCCCCGGCTCACCGTCACCGGCCGCGTCAGCCGGACCACGGAGCCGCGCATCCGCGAGCGCTTCGTCGCCCGCCACCCGAAGGCGAAGCTCTATGCGGACTTCCCCGATTTCGGCTTCTTCGCCCTCGAACCCAGCGCCGGGCATCTCAACGGGGGCTTTGCCAAGGCGGCCACGCTGACGCCCACCGAACTCCGCCTCGACCTATCGGGAGCCGAGGCCCTGATCGCCGGCGAGCGCGGGGCGGTGGAGCACATGAATGCCGACCATGCCGACGCCCTCGCCCTCTACGCGAAGGGCGAGGGCGGCGGCGACGGACCCTGGCGCCTGACCGGCCTCGACCCCGAGGGGATGGACCTCCTGGCCGGCGACCGGACCGCGCGCATCCGCTACCCCGCGCCGGTCACCGACATGGGCAGCCTGCGCAAGGTCCTGGTGGAGATGGCCGCGAAGGCCCGCGGCGCGGAGGAGGATCGCGGCCCGGTTCCGAGCGGCGGTTGAACCGGGCCTTCCGCCACGCAAGCGACGGGCCTGCCGCTACGCAATCGAAACGACTCCGCATTTAGGTGAGGCGAGGCAGGCCTCCCGTCGGGACGCCCATCGGCAGGGTGGCGAGCGGTGATCGGAGGCAGAGAGCGGAGGCAACACTCGGCCGTGGCGACCATGATGGTCTTTGCCCTGGCCATCGCGCTCCCTCTCATGGTGCTCACCGTCACCACCACGGATTGGTATGTCGCGGCGGAACGCGCTCGCCTGCAGACGATGGGGCAGCTCACCGGAGACCACCTCCGCGAGCGCCTCGACCGCGATCTCTCCGAGATGAGCGCGATGGCCAGGACCCTGGCGACCTCGCCCTCCATCGACGCCCAGGATTGGGCGCGGTTCGACGCCCAGGGCCGGGCGCTGGTGGACACCACCGAGTTCACCGTGTCCCTCACCCGCTTCGACGGCCGCCACATCGTGAATACGCGTGTGCCCGCCGGTCAGCCCATGCCCACCTCTCCCCGGCCCGACATCGTCGCGGCGCTGCTCGCCACCCGGCTTCCGGTCATCTCGTCGGCCGTCAAGAGCGCGGTGACCGGGGCCGACATCATCCTGATCTGCGCCCCGGTCCTGCGCGGCGGCCCACCGGACATGTACGTCTCCGTCGCCGTGCGGGTGGATCACTTCGCCCCGCTGATCGCCCAGGCGGCGATCGACGATTCGTTCGCGGCCGTCTTCGTCGATGGCGCGCAACACGTGATCGCGCGAACGAGCGATGTGCCGAAACCGTCCGCATCGCCGGCCGGCAGCCCGTTTCCACCCATGTCGAAGCTCCAGCTGCTGGAGGATTGGGAGAAGGCGGAAGCGAGCGTCATGGAGTTCCGCCATCGCTCCGGCGTCTCCGACTGGACGGTGGTGACCGGGCTGGACCGGGACGCGTTCGAGGTTCCCCTGCGGCGGTCCCTCGTGATCCTGTCCCTCCTCGCCTTCGCGCTGCTGGGCAGCGGCGGGATCGTCGCCTGGCTTTATGCCCGTCAGGTGGCGAAGGCGGTGCGAGCGCTGCGGCGGGCCGTCAAGGCGATCGGGCGGGGCGAGACCGTCGAGCCGCCCTCCAGCCAGATCCGCGAGGTGAACCAGATCGGCCTGGCCCTCGTGACGGCAGCCCGCGTCTCGGCCGAGCAGCGCGCCACCATCGCGGAGGCCAATGCCCTCCTGGAGGTCCGGGTGGCCGAGCGCGGTCGTGAGCTCGCGGCGAGCCAGGCGCATTACCAGCTCCTCGCCGAGACCATGACCGACGTCGTCATCCTGCGCCATGCCGATTGGCGCATCGCCTATGTGTCGCCCTCCGGCGCGGCGCTGTTCGGTACGGAAGGGCCGGATTTCGATCCGCGCGCGCGCATGCACCCCGACGACCTGGCCGCCTTCTCGGCCGCGGATGCCCGCCTCGGCCCCGACCGGCCGAGCATCGTCTCCCTGTTCCGGATGCGCCATGCGGATGGCCGCTGCATCTGGATCGAGGCGGTCAACGACCTTCTCACCTCGGCGGAGCCGGGGGACCCCAACGTGATCTCCACCCTGCGGGACGTGACGAAGCGGCAGGATCAGGCCGACGAGCTGCGCATGGCCCGCGACGCCGCCGAACTGGCCCAGGCCAAGGCCGAGAATGCGAGCCGGGCGAAATCCGAGTTCATGGGCCTCGTGAGTCACGAGATCCGGACCCCCCTGACGACGATCAAGGGCTTCACCGACCTCCTCGCGCGCACGACCGGGCTCTCGACCGAGCAGGTCCGCTATCTCGCCCTCGTCGGGGCGGCCACCGATTCCCTCATCGGCACGGTGGACGATGTTCTCGACTATGCCCGGGCCGGGCAGGGCGACCTGCGCCTCGACCGTGTCCCCCTCGACTTTCCCGCCCTGGTGAGGGGGGCGGCCGATCTGGTGCGGCCCATGGCCGAGGCGAGGGGTGTCGCGATCGACGTGACCGTCACCTGCGAAGGCTCCCGCCACGTCCTCGGCGACGAGCGCCGCCTGAGGCAGATCCTCCTCAACCTGCTCCAGGACGCCATCGGCACGCTGCGCCGGGGCAGCGTCGCCCTCGCGCTGCAGGGTCCGCGCGGCGGCGAGCCCGTCGAGCGCTGGCGCGTCTCCGTCACCGCCGAGGCCGACGAAGACCCGGAACAGGCCGCGTCCCGCACCGTGGCTCTCGATGGCAGCGGCCTCGGTTTCATCATCGCCCAGCGCCTCGTCGGCCTGATGGGGGGCGGGCGCATCGACCGGAGCACACCGCTGGGCGAGGCGGCGGCTTATCGATTCTCCCTCTCCCTGGCGCCGGCGCCCGTCCTGACAGACGCCGCCCCGGTCCCCAGCCCGGCCGCGACCGGGGCGGGCCGCATCCTCGTGGTGGAGGACAACCCGATCAACCGGGAGGTCGTCCAGGCGATGCTGCATCGTCTGGGCTACGGCGTCGACATGGTCGCCGACGGAGAGGCGGGCATCCGCGCGGTCCAGGCCAGCGCCTACGACCTCGTCCTCATGGATGTGTCGCTGCCCGGAATGGACGGGACCACGGCCATCCGGCGCATCCGCTCCCTGCAGCACCCGGCGCGCCGGGTGCCGATCGTGGCCATGAGCGCCAATCTGATGCCGGACCGGGTCCGCGACCTCACGGGAGCCGGCGCCAACGGCTATCTCGGCAAGCCGTTCGATCTCCCGACCCTGTCGCGGGCGGTGGCCGAGCAGATCT
Organism: Methylobacterium sp. SD274; assembly: GCF_017355285.1. Classification (NCBI taxonomy): domain Bacteria; kingdom Pseudomonadati; phylum Pseudomonadota; class Alphaproteobacteria; order Hyphomicrobiales; family Methylobacteriaceae; genus Methylobacterium; species Methylobacterium sp. SD274. Next base: position 86,781 of record NZ_JADIJP010000013.1, read on the forward strand.
CTTCCATCGTGCTGCGGGAGCGGGACGAGAGCATGCCGATGCCGGAACGGCCGCCGATCTTCGACCGGTCGGCCTTCGACGCCCTGATCGCCGAGATCGGCGCGGAGGCGGCCCGCGAGGCGGTGCGCGCCTTCGTCCGGCGCCTCGACCATTCCGCGGTGGACCCGGGCGCGGCCAATGCGGAATCACTCGCCGCCGAGGCCGACAGGACCGGATTCCGCGACCTCGCCAAGGCCTACCGGACCCTCGCCGCGCTTTCCCCCGGTGCCGCGCGCGACGAGGCCGAGGGGCGATGCCGCGTCGCCCGCGACCTGATGAACCGCATGGTCCACGAGATCACGGGGCCGACCATGCCCGAGATCCGCCAGACGGTGGCTTTGCTCTGAGAGCTGTCACGCCCTCCGCTACAGGGCGCGACCACGTGCTGACGCGGCTCCGCTTGGCGTGCCGAGGCCACACTGCTATCTCCCGACACGCGTCCACACACCGAAAAGCCGTGCGCCGGGCCCGTCCTTACGCCGACGGACCGCGACCGCGCCGGAGACAGACCCCTCGATGACCACCGTCCCCATCGACAACATCCGTAATTTTTCCATCGTCGCGCATATCGACCACGGCAAGTCGACGCTGGCGGATCGGTTGATTCAGACCACCGGCACGGTGGCGCTCCGTGACATGAGCGAGCAGATGCTCGACTCCATGGACATCGAGAAGGAGCGCGGCATCACCATCAAGGCGCAGACCGTGCGCCTCGAATACAAGGCGGAGGACGGCAAGAACTACGTCCTCAACCTGATGGACACCCCCGGCCACGTCGACTTCGCCTACGAGGTCTCGCGCTCGCTCGCGGCCTGCGAGGGCTCGCTACTGGTGGTGGACGCGTCCCAGGGCGTCGAGGCGCAGACGCTGGCCAACGTCTACCAGGCGCTCGACGCCAACCACGAGATCGTGCCCGTCCTCAACAAGATCGACCTGCCGGCCGCCGAGCCCGAGCGCATCCGTGCCCAGATCGAGGAAGTGATCGGCATCGACGCCTCCGAGGCGGTGGCGATCTCGGCGAAGAGCGGCCTCAACATCGAGGCGGTGCTGGAGGCCATCGTCAAGCGCCTGCCGCCGCCCAAGGGCGACCGCGACGCCCCCCTCAAGGCCCTGCTGGTGGACAGCTGGTACGACGTCTATCTCGGCGTCGTCGTGCTGGTGCGCATCGTCGACGGCGTGCTCAAGAAGGGCATGAACATCCGCATGATGCGGGCCGACGCCGTGCACGGCGTCGACAAGATCGGCGTGTTCCGGCCGAAGATGGCCGATATCGGCGAGCTCGGCCCCGGCGAGGTCGGCTTCTTCACCGGCTCGATCAAGGAGGTCGCCGATACCCGCGTGGGTGACACGCTCACGGAAGACAAGCGCCCCTGCAAGGAGATGCTGCCGGGCTTCAAGGACGTGCAGTCCGTGGTGTTCTGCGGGCTCTTCCCGGTGGATGCCGCCGAGTTCGAGACCCTGCGCAGCGCCATGAGCAAGCTGCGCCTCAACGATGCGAGCTTCTCCTACGAGATGGAGACCTCGGCGGCGCTCGGCTTCGGCTTCCGCTGCGGCTTCCTCGGGCTGCTGCATCTCGAGATCATCCAGGAGCGCCTGGAGCGCGAGTTCAACCTCGACCTGATCTCCACGGCCCCTTCCGTGGTCTATCGCCTGCAGATGACCGACGGGACGATCAAGGAGCTGCACAACCCGGCCGACATGCCGGACGTGATGAAAATCACCGCCATCGAGGAGCCGTGGATCCGCGCCACCATCCTCACGCCCGACGAGTATCTCGGCGGCGTGCTCAAGCTCTGCCAGGACCGGCGCGGCACCCAGGTCGACCTCAACTACGTCGGCAAGCGCGCCATGGTGGTGTACGACCTGCCCTTGAACGAGGTGGTGTTCGACTTCTACGACCGCCTGAAATCGATCTCGAAGGGCTACGCCTCGTTCGACTACCACATCTCGGATTATCGCGAGGGCGACCTCGTGAAGATGTCGATCCTCGTCAATGCCGAGCCGGTGGACGCGCTCTCGATGCTGGTCCATCGCAGCCGCGCCGAGCATCGCGGCCGGGCCATGTGCGAGAAGCTGAAGGACCTGATCCCCCGCCACCTGTTCCAGATCCCGGTCCAGGCGGCGCTCGGCGGCAAGATCATCGCCCGCGAGACCATCAAGGCCCTCTCCAAGGACGTGACCGCCAAGTGCTACGGCGGCGACATCTCGCGCAAGCGCAAGCTCCTCGACAAGCAGAAGGAGGGCAAGAAGAAGATGCGCCAGTTCGGCCGCGTGGAGATTCCGCAGGAGGCGTTCATCGCCGCGCTGAAGATGGACGATTGAGGAAGGCCGGAGGCGGGGCACCGTCTATTTTCAACCCCAGGTAGCGCTGCCGGGTTCGGCAACCTGGCCTTAAGACATCCGGCTTACGATGCCTCGTCCTAGGTATCGTGACAGGGACGGCGTCCTGGCGGGAGCGAGGGCGGCGTTGTCAGAACCAAGACCCCGAGGGGGGCTTGGGAGGGGGTGAGATGATCCTGGTGCGACGACTCGCTCGCAGGTTCCAGTCGGCGCATACGTGGATCGCCTTCGGAATCCTGGCGCCTGTGGGCATGCTCGTCGTGTCGGCCATCATGTTGCTCGACCTCCGGCAGGATGCCTGGGAGAAGGCCGAGCAGACCTCCCAGAACCTGCTGCAGGTCATCGAACGCGACATCGCCCGCAACATCGAGATCATCGATCTCTCGCTGCAAGGCGTCATCGAGAACCTGAAACTGCCCGCTCTGGCCAATCTCTCGCCGGACCTGCGCCAGCTGATCCTGTTCGACCGGGCCATCACCGCGCAGGATATGGGCGTGATCCTCGTCCTCGACGAGAAGGGCGACAGTATCCTCGACGGCCAGGCCATCCCGGCGCGCCCCGTCAACAATTTCGACCGCGACTATTTCCAGGCCCACAAAGCCCGGGCCGGCCTCGGCCTCCTCATCAGCCGGCCGCTGCTGTCGCGCCTGACCGGCGCTCGTGTGATGGTGCTGAGCCGCCGTGTCGACAAGCCGGACGGGTCCTTCGGCGGGGTGGTGCTGGGCACGCTCAAGCTGTCGTATTTCACGCGGCTGTTCGATCGCCTCGGCCTCGGGAGCGAGGGCGCGATCAACCTGTACCTGCGCGATGGCACGCGCATCATGCGCTACCCGTATATCGATTCCCACATCGGGCTGAGCATCGCCGGCTCGTCCAATCTGCAACGATTCGTGCGGGAGGGCAGCGGCAGCTTCGTCGCCCCATCCGCCCGCGACGGGGTCGAGCGGAACTACGCCTTCACGCAGGTCGCGACCTTGCCGCTGATCCTCAACGTCGCCCTGGCGGTGAACGAGATCGAGGCCGAATGGCGCGCGAAGGCGATCGTCATCAGCGCCATCGTGGTGGTGCTGTGCGGCCTGACCATCGGCCTCTCGCTCCTGTTCGGCCGGGAGTTGGAGCGGCGCACCGCGATGCAAATCGAACTCGCCCGCCAGTCGCGCACCGATGCGCTGACCGGCCTGCCCAATCGCCGCCGGTTCGAGGAGGCCCTGGCCGCCCTGCGCAGCGACGCCGCCCTCGCGACCCGTCCCTTCGCGCTTCTGGCCATCGATGCCGACCACTTCAAGCGTTTCAACGACCGCTACGGGCATGCGGTGGGTGACGATGTGCTGCGCGGCCTCGCCCGCTGCCTGCTGGAGAGCATCCACCGGCCCGCCGACATCGTCTGCCGGGTGGGCGGCGAGGAATTCGTGATCCTGCTGCAGGACGGCGACAAGGACGAAGCCCTGCGCATCGCCGAACGGGTCCATGCCAGGGTGGCGCTTCTGTCGGTGGAGGCGGCCGGGATCGAAGCCGGATCGGTGACCGTGAGCATCGGCGTCGCGACCATGGGCGCGCCCGCGACCGATCCCCTGGCGCCATCGGACCTGTACAGTCTCGCCGATGCGGCCCTCTACGAGGCCAAGGCCAACGGCCGCAATCAGACCCGCTGCGTCGAGCGCCGTCGCGGGGAGGCGGACCGGCGGCAGGCGAGCTTTCGTCTGGCGGGCGCCTGACAGAGCGCATCACCACCCCCGGTCGATGCGGAGCGGTTGGGACCGCGATCCCGGCACAAGCCTTCAACGGGCCGAGACGGCCAGTTGCCGCGTCGCTTCGCCGAGGTCGCGACCCTGGTCGCGCAGGTGGCCGGAGGTCGCCCCGAGGGCCTGTGACGAGGCCAGCGCTTCCTCGGTCGTGGCGCGCAGGGCGTCGAGGTGGCGGGTCGCTTCGAGGATCGTGCCGCGCACCCGCGACACGCCTTCGGCGATGCCGCCCGCAGCCTCCTGGTGGGAGGCGCTGACGCGGGAAATGTCGGCAGCGCTGACGCGGACGGATGACACCTCGTTCCGCACCGAGGCGAGGGAGGCGGTCGATTGGGCGGCGACCTCCCTGAGGCGACCGATCTGCTGCGAGATCTCGGCTGTGGCGGTGCTGACCCGGTTCGAGAGGTCCTTCACCTCTGCGGCCACCACCGAGAAGCCACGTCCGGCGGTGCCCGCGCGGGCCGCCTCGATCGTGGCGTTGAGGGCCAGGAGGTTGGTCTGGGCGGCGATGGTGCCGATGAGGTCGCTGATCTGCCCGATGCCGGCGATCCGCTCCTGGAGTTCAGAGAAGACGTCCACCGCCTGATCCAGGATGCCGCCCGTCCGGTCGGCGATGATCTCGACCTGTCCGGCATGGGCGCTCGCCTCGCGCGAGAGTGCGACGAGGCCCTGAGCGGCATCCGACACGCCGTCGATGTCGCGGGAGGCGGCGAGGTTCGCCCGGTCCGCCTGGGCCCGGCTTTCGTCCACGGTCTCGGCCACGGCGAGGACCGTGCGGGCGCCCGCCTCCACCTGCATCGTCGTGTCCGCGAGCCCGGAGGCGATCCCGTCGAGGGCCGCCATGAGCGAGCGGACGCGCTCGCGCTGGGCATGGTCGGTGATCGTGATGGCGAGGCGGTCGGCCACGTAGGCCATCAGTTCGAGCAGGGCTTCGCTCAACTCCGCCTTCTCGCGGGAGAAGAATTCCAGCACGATCTCGACCCGGTCGCCGATGCGGACCGGAAACATGAAGCAGCCGCGTACGCCGTTTTCCCGCGCCGCCGTCGCCCGGACGAAGCCGGGCACAACCGTCACGTCCTCGCAGGAGATCGCGCGTCCCTCCGCGCAGACGCGCCCCACCAGCCCTTGGCCGGGGGCGAAGACCGCCCGCTCCGAACTTGCGACGAAGGCGTCCGCCGGCCCCGGCTCGTCGGACGTGGCGAGGTACCACGCCCTCATCGACACCATTCCGCCCGCGGCGCCCATTCCACCGGCGTCCACGCCGTCCTGATTCATGCGTCGGTAGGCATGGGCGATCGGCCATTCGGTGAAGCGGCCGACGATGGCGAGGCAATCGACGATAGCGGCCTCCGGCGTCGGCGCGTTGGTGCAGGCGCGCGAAATCGCGTTCAGGAAGGCGAGCACCGCGCCGAGGTCGTGCGACAGCATCCCGGCCGCAGGCGGGTTCTCTTCCCGCCGCCGACCGGTCCTGCCGAGCCATCCGCCGACGATCGACCTGACCATGAAACCCTCATGCGAGCCTTGCGAGCCTATCGGTCCGGGCGACCGGAAGCCGGGCCCGGTCGGCAGCCTCTTTGCAGCCGGAACTTAGCGTCCCTTTCCTTGATCAAGCCTTCGGTTCATCACGCGCGACTGGGTAATTTGGTATCAATCCTGCGCAAATTCTCATCAAAGATCAGGCGCGACCGCCCACGGTGCCGGGAGTTCATGGCGGTTCCGGTCCGGGCGGAATGCGAAACGTACCCGCGACGGGTTTCCTCCAGGTTCACCTCGCCATCCTCGATCGCCTCTCCGCGGTTCGCCCTTCGCTCTTCGCCCCTCGGCAAGGGCGGCCTCCCCACAGGCATCGTGCGCTCGACCCTTGATGGACAACCTGAGGTATACTAACCCGCTTCTCTCTCCTGAGGAGGCGTGGATGTCGATCGACGGTGATTCCCTGAGCGCGATCGTCGCGGAACTCTCGATCCGTCCGGGACATGAGAAGGTCAGGGCGCTGCTCTACCGCCTGCTGACCGAGGCGCTGGGCGCCAAGAGCGAGCAGATCTTCTTCGAGAGAAAGATACCTGAGGTTAGGGGCCGTCTCGATGCCCTGCTCGGCCGGACGATCATCGAGATCAAGTCCGACCTGCGCCGGGAGGGCAAGGAGGCCGAGGCCCAGCTCACCCGCTACCTGCCCGAACGCGAGGGGGCCACCGGCCAGCGTTACGTGGGGCTCGCCACCGACGGCGCCAGCTTCGTCGCCTACGAGATGCGGGACGGCGTCCTGGTGCGGCTCACCGAGCACGAGGTGAGGCTGGCGGATGCCCGTGGCCTCACCGCCTGGCTCGAAGGCGTCATCGCCGTCCTCGACTGGCTGCCGGCGGACGCGGCCGGGATCACCAACGAGCTCGGCCGCCAGAGCGCCGCCTTCGCGCGGACTCTCGGCCTCCTCGCCAAGGCCTGGGAGGCGCTGGCGGCGGACCCCGAGGCGGTCCTGAAGCGGCAGCTCTGGTCGCGCCATCTCGGCTTCGTCTACGGCAAGGCCATCGACGACGACACGCTCTGGCTCCAGCACACCTACCTGGTCATCCTCGCCAAGGCGATCGCCGCCGGAACCATGGGCGCCACCGGGCGCTCGCCCGAGGATCTGCTGTCGGGGCGCGCCTTCCACGAGGCGGGGGTCCACGGCGCGGTGGAGACGGATTTCTTCGGCTGGGTGATCCAGGCGCCGGGCGGGGAGGCCATCGTCGCCAGCCTGGCCGCGCATGCCGCCCGGTTCGACCTCGGCAGCGTCGATGTCGACCTTCTGAAGGTGCTCTACGAATCCCTCATCGATCCGGCGCAGCGCCACGATCTCGGTGAATATTACACCCCCGACTGGCTCGCCCGGAAGGTGGTGCGGCGTGCTCTCGACCGGCCGGCCGAGCAGACCTGCCTCGATCCCGCCTGCGGCTCGGGCAGCTTTCTGTTCCACGCCGTGCGCCTCAAGCGCGAGGCCCTGATCGCGGCGGGCGTGCCGCTCACCGAGATCGCGTCGCGCTGCTGCGCCTCGGTCACGGGGCTGGACGTCCATCCGGTGGCCGTCATCTTCGCCCGCGTCACATACTTGCTGGCGCTCGGCGACGCCCTGCCGGGGCGAGGCGGCGACATCTCCCTGCCGGTCTATCTCGGCGATGCGCTGCAATGGAACGTGAAGCGCGACGCGTTCGAGAGCGACCTCGTGGTCGAGGTGCCGCGCGACCCCCGCGAGGGCCGCAAAGGCGCGCCGACCCTGCGTTTTCCCCTCGGCCTCTGTGCCGATCCGCCCCTGTTCGACCGCGTCGTCACCGCCATGCACGATGCCAGCGAGGCCGGCCGCACGGCGGACGCCTTCGCGCGCGGGCTCGCGGGGCTCGGCGTCGCGGCGGAGCAGCACGCGACGCTCGTCACCACCTTCACGATCTACGACCGCCTGCGCCGGGCCGGGCGCGACCATGTCTGGGGCTTCTTCGCCCGCAACCTCAGCCGCCCGGTCGCGCTCTCGGACGGCGCCAGGGTCGATGTCGTCATCGGCAACCCGCCCTGGCTGTCCTACCGCTACATGGCGCCCGCCCTGCAGGCCCTCTTCCGGGATACCGCGCGCCGGCTCGGCATCTGGGTCGGCCCCGACGAGGCGCGGCTGGTGACGCAGACCGATCTGTCGGGCCTGTTCTTCGCACGCGCCGCGGAGCTTTATGTCCGGCCGCCGGAAGGCGACCGCCCGGGCGGGCGGGTCGCCATGGTGTTGCCGCTCGCCGCCATGAGCCGGGGCCAGTTCCGCGCCTTCCGCACCGGGGACTGGACCGAGGTCCGTGTCGCGTTCTCGGACGCTTGGGTTCTCGACAATCAGGCCGTCTCGCCCCTGTTCAGGGTTCCCACCTGCGTCCTGTTCGCCGACGTCACGGCGGGGGAGGCCCGGCCGACGCCCATGCGGGTCACGGCTTTCGCCGGGCGCCTTCCCTTCAAGGACGTACCCGAGGAGGTGGCGGATCGCTGCCTGCGGCAGGATCAGGCCGATGCGCCGGTGGCGGCGAGTTTCGAGGCCGGGTCGCCCTATCGCCCGCTCTTCCATCAAGGGGCGACCCTGGTTCCGCGCATGCTGTGTCTGGTGGATCGGGTTCAGTCCGGCCGTCTCGGCGGCAACGCCGCAGCGCCGCTCTTGCGAAGTAGGCGGTCCCCGCAGGAGAAAGTCCCCTGGCGAGACCTGCCCGCTCAGCAGGGGGCGGTCGAAAGCGGTTACGTCCGGCCGGTCTATCTCGGCGAATCCATCGCGTCGTTCCGCGTTCTGAACGCATTCGAGGGCATCGTGCCCGTGGCGTCCGATGGGAATGTTCTCGACGCAAAACAGGCGAGCGATCGTGGTGTGAACCGTCTCGGAGCCTGGATGCGACAAGCCGAGGCAAGCTGGGCGCAACACAGCGCCGGACGCATCACCCTCAAGCAGCGATGGAATTTCCAACGCGGATTGTCCTCGCAATTTCCGCTGCCGCCCATTCGCGTGGTCTTCGCCAAGGCCGGATTATGGCCCGCGGCCTGTATCGTCAGGGATCGCCGGGGAATCATCGACCACAAACTCTACTGGGCGGACATTCCTTCCGAGGACGAAGCCCGCTTCCTCATCGCCATCCTCAACAGCGAGGCGGCTCGCATCCGCATCGCCCATCTGCAGAGCCGGGGTGAGCAGGGCGCGCGGGACTTCGACAAACTGATGTTCACGCTTCCGATCCCCCGCTTCGACCCGCGCGAGGCGGTCCATGCCGGGCTGGCGGCGGAAGGCGCGGTGGCGGAGGAGGTGGCGGCCGCCGTCGCGCTGCCCATGGGGGCCTCGTTCCAAAAGGCGAGGGCCCTGGTGCGGGACGCCTTGCGGGAGGAGGGCGTGTCGGCCCGCATCGACGCTTTGGTGGAGACGCTCCTCGGGCCTGATCCGCGCCTCGCCCTACCGGACGAAGAGGCCGTTCCTGCCCGCGACGAGGAGGAGACCGTCGACGCCTGATACCGAGGCCCGGCGGACGACCGCCGCCGCGCGGACAGGCCTGAGTGAGCCGACCCGGCGAGGCTCGGTTCGAGGCCGCTACTGGGCCTTGTCGCCGGTTTCCGGGGCGGTCCTGTCGGCGGGCGGTTCGGCGGTCGCCACCGCCGTGCGTTCCAGCATCGGCTGGAGGCGGATGGCGAGCTCGCCGCCGAGATGACGGGTATAGGCGGCCTTGAAATAGCGCTGGCCGGTGCCGTTGCCGAAGAGCCGGTCATGGGTGCGGATCATCGCATCCACCTCGGGGCGGCAGAGGAAGCCGATGATTCCCGCCGCCTCGTACCAGCGGCCCGCCCGGGCGTGCCGCATGGCGGCCGGGTTGGCCATCACCGTCTCGGCGAAGCAATCCGTGGCGGCGCGCTCAAGCGGCGCCATGGTCGCATGGGCGTGTCCGGGTGTGCGGGGCGCCGCGTTCGCGGCACCCGCCGTCGCGACAAGGGTCAAGAGAGCGCCAAGCAGCCGAGCTTTCATCGCGCACATACCTCGAGGTCGATCGAAATCGATTCGCCCCAAGTATTCATCGAAGACTTGGACAGGAACAGGGCATGGCGCGCCCCGAAACCTGCGATGCGAGATTTCGTGAGCCGACTGTGCCCGGCCGATCACAGGGGCCGGATCAGCCCCGCTTCTCGGCGTTCCAGCGGCCGGAGCAGCGGATCGCGCCGTTGCTCGTCCATGTGCCGCTGCCGTAGCCGCCGCGATCCAGCTGGCCGACCACGGTGGCACCGTCGGAACCGCGCATGATCGTCGCCCGCACGGAGCCGTTGCCGGAGACGCGCCCCCGGATGTCGAAATCGCCGCCGGGATAACTCGCCTCGCCCTTGGCTATCCGGACGCCGTAGCGGTAGGCGCGGTCGCAGGGGCCGTCCTGGGTGATGACCTCGATGCTCCAGGCGCCGTCGTAGCGGTTGGGCACCGAGACCTTCCGCGTGGCCGCCTCGGTGGTCCCGAGGGACGTCGTGAGGAGGGCGAGGGAGCCGGCGGCAAGGAGGAAGCGTCGCATCGTAGCCTGTTCTGCAAGGACGTGATCGGGGCTGGGAACGTCCCTGATCGCGTATCGGTTGCGGTTCACGCTCCTGTGGCTTCGCCCAAGGCGGCCTGAAGCAGCGTGAGGAGATCACCTCCCGCGTGCAGATAGGCATCGACCCCCGCCGCTTTGAGCCCCTCCGCGAGATCGCCGGGCTTGCCAGCGAGGTACACGGTCGTCGCGCCCGCTTTCTTCAGAGCCTCGGCCGCCGCGACGGCGTGAGTGGCGTAGAGGGCGTCCGATGAGCAGAGGCAAGCGATGCGCGCGCCGGATGCGGCGAAAGCCCTGGCCAGTGCGTCGCTCTCCGAAAAACCCTCTTCGTTCACCGCCTCGATGCCGCCGGCCGCGAAGGCGTTGGCGGCGAAGGTCGAGCGGGCGTTGAAGACGGCGACCGTCCCGAGATTGGCCAGGAACACCCGAGGGCGCCGCCCCGTCTCGGCGAGATAGGTGTCGGAGGCGTCGCGCAGGGCTTCGTAGGGCTCGGCGAGGCGGAAGGAGGGCAGGGCCTCGCAGGTGGTCGTCCCGGCCCCGTCGAGGGCGAAAGCGGGCGCCACGACATTGGAGGGTGGCAGGTCGAGGACCGTCACCGGCTTCTCGGCGAGGAAGGGGAACTCGCTCGCCCCTGTGAGGGGCTCGCGGCGCGTGGCGACGTTCTTCGCGCGGGTGGCGCGGGTCTCGCCGATCCGGGCCTGGATCGCGCCGGCCTGCAGGCTGGCGACGATGCCGCCCTCCCGCTCGATCGCCTGGAAGGCGGCCCAGGCCGTGGTGGTGAGCTCCTCGGTGAGCGCCTCGAACCCGCCGGCCCCAGCCGCCGGGTCGGCGACGCGGGCGAGGTTGGATTCCTCGATCAGGACGATCTGGCTGTTGCGGGCGACGCGCCGGGCGAAGGCGTCGGCGAGGCCCAGCGAGGCGGTGTAGGGGATGACGGTGACGGAATCGGCGCCGCCGAGCCCGGCCGAACAGGCGGCCATGCCGGTGCGCAGGATGTTCACGAACGGGTCGTTCCGGTTCATCATCCGCCACGCCGTCTCGGCATGCAGGCGCAGCGGCTTCGGGTCGAGCCCGCAGGCGGCCTCCACCCGCGCCCAGAGGCGGCGCATGGCGCGGAACTTGGCGATGGTCAGGAACTCGTCGGCATCGGCCACGAGGAGGATGGCGACGGCATCGCGGGCGCGGGCGAGGTCGTGCCCGCCGGCCTCCAGCATGCGCAGATAGGCGACGGCCGTGGCGAGGGTGGCGGCGAGTTCCGCCGCCTCGCTGGCCCCTGCCTCGTGATAGGGGCGCCCGTCGGCGAGCATCGTCCGGCCCGTGAAGCCGGCTCCGTCGAACTCCGACAGGAGCGCCGAGACCGCCGCGCCGATCTCAGGGATCGTCGCGTCGAGGCGGCCAGTGGCGGCGAGCGTCCCGATCGGGTCGAGGCCGAGATCGAGGTCGAGGCTGCCGAGATCCTCGTTGCGGTGCGCGGCCAAAGTCTTGACCAGACGGGCGGCTTCCAGCCCGCGCCCGCCGGCATCGAGCCGCGTCGCGATGAGGGAGAGCATCACGCCCGACAGGGCGGTGTCGAGGGCCGGGACGTCGTCGACGGCGAGGCCGAAGCCGCGCGCCGAGACCGCGCCCGCGAAGACGAGGTTCAGCGCATCGGCGCCGCCTTCGAGATCGGCCATCGCGAGATCGTGGGCGGCCTGCGCGTCCGGGTGGTCCACCCGCTGGGCGATGCGCCAGGGGCCGGGCGCGCGCATGGGCTGCGCCACCGGCGCGGCGGGCTCGTAGAGCGGTTCGATCCGGATGCCGTCCGCCGTCTTCGAGACCAGGCGCTTCTCGAAATCGCCGCCCTTGAGCACGCCCTCGACCAGGCCGAGCCACCGCTCACGGGTGGGCGTGGGGAACAGGTCGGCGAGGGGGCGATTGTCCATCGTCAGGGCCTTGGCGCACGCTTCCGCCGGCCGCGCATGGCCGGACGCTGTCGGCGACAGCCCTCGCACGGCGAGGCTTGCCGGGCAACACGCCCGACTCATCAAAGAAATCAGCGCGGACTCAAAGAAAAACGAAGGTCGGAGCCAAGTCGCGACCTCGTGGCCCTGGGTCCCAGCGCGGGCGCGGGTCCGGGGCCACGAGGCGGGTTCGTCAGCCGAACAGGATCAACCCCGCAAAGCCGAGCGAGCCGACGATGATGCGCCACCACGCGAACAGCCGGAAGCCGTGGGAGGAGACGTAGTCGAGCACGGTGCGGACCACGACGAAGGCCGAGAGGAAGGCCACGACGAAGCCGATGACGATGAGCCCGGCATCGTCCTGCGAGAGGTTCTTGTAATTGTCGAGGAGGTCCTTGGCGAAGGCGCCGGCCATGGTCGGGATCGCGAGGTAGAACGAGAACTCGGTGGCCGAGCGCTTGTCCGCTCCCATCAGCATCGCGCCGACGATGGTGGCGCCCGAGCGCGACACGCCGGGGATCATCGCGATGCACTGGAACAGGCCGATCTTGAAATCCATCGGCAGGGTGAAGTCGAAGACGTCGCGCTTCTTCACCTCGAGGTCGGTCTCGTCGAGGACGAGGAGGACGAGGCCGCCGGCCACCAGGGTGGCGCAGACGATCCAGGGATTGAACAGGTAGAACTTGATGGCTTTCGAGAACAGGCCGCCGATGATCGCCGCCGGCAGAAAGGCCAGCAGGATGCCGAGGACGAAGCGCCTCGCGTTCGGATCGCTCGGAAACGCCACGGCGATTCCGAGGAGGCGGCGGAAATAGACGGCCAGGATCGCCAGGATCGCGCCGAGCTGGATCAGCACCTCGAACGTGTTGTTGGGCGATTGGAAGCCGATGAAGTGGCCGACCAGGAGCTGGTGGCCGGTGGAGGAGACCGGAATGAACTCGGTGGCGCCTTCGACGACGGCGAGCACGACCGCCTTCACGATGCTCATGGCATCCATCATGTCTCGCCTCGGTTGTTGTGGGGTGGGAGCGCGGGGTCGCCGGACGGTGTCGGCGATCAGAGTTGACGAGCGGTTACCGGAACATGTCCAGCGTGTTAATGAGGCGGCAATGATCGGGCAATAAGTCTCGACTGGCGACCCTCACCCACCGGCGGTCTCGATACGGCGCGTCCCGCGGTTCCATCCCCTTCGAAACGGCCTCTATGGCGACGCTTCACCACTCACCCTTCTGTCCGCATTCGCGCTTCATCCGTCTCGTGCTCAGCGAGATGGGCATGGAGCCCGCACTCGTGGAAGAGCGGGTCTGGGACCGGCGCGAGGCGTTCCTCCTCATCAATCCGGCCGGGACGACGCCGGTCCTGGTGGAGGAGACCGGGCTCGCGGTGCCGGGGGCCGGCATCATCGCCGAATATCTGGACGAGACCCGCGGCCTCGGCCTGTCCGGGCGCCGGCTGCTGCCGGAGGCCACCGCCGATCGCGTGGAGGTCCGCCGCCTGCTCGACTGGTTCCTGGTGAAGTTCGATGCCGAGGTGACCGGCTATCTCGTCACCGAGAAGATCTCGAAGCGCTTCATGACCAGCGCCAATGGCGGCGGTCCGCCGGACATGCATGCCATTCGTGCGGCGCGCACCAATGTGCGCTACCATATGAAGTATATCGGCTACCTGATGTCCCGCCGGAAATGGATCGCCGGCGACCATCTGACCTATGCGGATCTCGCGGCCGCGGCCCACCTCTCCTGCGTGGATTATCTCGGCGACGTGCCATGGGACGAGGACGAGACGGCGAGGGACTGGTACGCGCGGCTGAAATCGCGCCCCTCCTTCCGGACGCTGCTGGCGGACCGGGTTCCGGGCATGGCCCCGGCGGATCATTACGCGGACCTGGATTTCTGAACGCCCCTTCGGGCCAGTTCCGGGCAGAGGGCGAGCAGGCGGCCGGCCGCCGTGAGCAGCGCAAAATTCTCTCCGGCGATGCCCTGAGGCAGGCGCTCGAGGCCCGCGCCCGGCATCTCGGCTTCGACGCGGTGCGGGTGACCACCCCCGATGCGGTGCCGGCCCTGCGCGAGCGGCTGCCGGCCTGGCTCGCCGCCGGGCATCACGGCGAGATGGAGTGGATGGTGGAGCGCGCGGACCAGCGCGCCGATCCGGCGGTTCTCTGGCCGGGCGTTCGCAGCATCGTGATGCTGGGCATGAACTATGGCCCCGAGGCCGATCCGCTTGCGCTGCTGGCCCTGAAGGATCGCGGCGCCATCGCGGCCTATGCCCAGCGCCGCGATTATCACGATGTAGTGAAGGGCAAGCTGAAGGAGCTCGGCGGCTACCTCTCCGCCAAGGGCGACGTGCGGGTGAAGGTCTTCGTCGACACCGCGCCGGTGATGGAAAAGCCGCTCGCCGCCGCGTCGGGCCTCGGCTGGCAGGGCAAGCACACGGTCCTGATCTCGCGCGAGCACGGCAACTGGCTCCTGCTCGGAGCGATCTATACCTCCGCCGATCTCGTGCCGGACTTGCCCGAGGCCGACCATTGCGGCTCGTGCCGACGCTGCCTCGACATCTGCCCGACCGCTGCGTTTCCCGCCCCGTACCAGCTCGATGCGCGGCGCTGCATCTCCTACCTCACCATCGAGCACGAGGGGCCGATCGCGCCCGAATTCCGCGAGGCCATCGGTAACCGGGTCTTCGGTTGCGACGATTGCCTCGCCGTCTGCCCCTGGAACAAGTTCGCCGCCGCCGCCTCGGAGGCGCGCCTCGGCGCGCGGGCCGACCTCGCCGCGCCTCCCCTCGCCGAACTGGCGCGTCTCGACGATGCGGCCTTCCGGGCGCGGTTCGCCGGAACCCCGGTGAAGCGCACGGGGCGCGACCGCTTCCTGCGCAACGTCCTCATCGCCATCGGCAATTCCGGCGATCCGGCGCTCGCTCCAGAAGCCGAACGCTGTCTCTCCGATCCGTCGCCCCTGGTGCGCGGCATGGCGGTCTGGGCGTCGAGCCGCCTCACCGACGCGGCGGCGATGCGCGGCCTTTTCAACAGCCACGCCATCGGCGAAACCGATGCCGAGGTCGGCGCCGAATGGCGCGCGGCACTCGATCACGCGGGAAACACGACGGCATGAACCTCTTCGTCTTCGGTCTGGGTTTCACGGCGCGCCGCTTCGTCGAACGCGCGGCGGGGCGGTTCGGCGAGATCCGCGCCACCGTCACCGACCCGGCCCGGCCGGGCGCTGGCCTCGACGGCGTCGCCCTGCGCGGCTTCGGCCCCGAGACGGACGACGCGCGGATCGCGGGCGACCTCGCCGATACGGACGTGCTGCTGGTCTCGGCACCGCCGTCCCGCGACGGCGACACGGTGCTGGCCCGCTACCGGGACGCCATCGCCGACAGCCGAATCGGCTGGATCGGTTACCTCTCCACCATCGGGATCTACGGCGACCAGCAGGGTGCGTGGATCGACGAGACGACGCCGCCCAACCCCACGAGCGGGCGCTCGCATGGCCGCATCGCCGTGGAGAAGGTCTGGCTCGCCTTCGGGCAGGAGACCGGCAAGGCCGTGCAGGTGTTTCGGCTGTCCGGCATCTACGGGCCGGGCCGCAACCCCATCGTGAAGCTGCGCGAGGGCAAGTCGCAGCGCATCATCAAGCCGGGTCAGGTGTTCAACCGCATCCATGTGGACGACATCGCCACGACCCTGCTCGCCTCCATCGACAGGCCGAGGGCACAGGCGGTCTACAACGTCACCGACGACGAGCCGACGCCGCCGCAAGTGGTGACCGAATACGCCGCCGGCCTCGCCAACCTGCCGCTGCCGCCCGAGATCGATTTCGAGACGGCGGATCTGAGCCCGATGGCGCGCAGCTTCTACGGCGAGAACAAGCGCGTGCGGAACCGCCTGATCCGCGAGGAGCTCGGCGTCGATCTCGCCTATCCGACCTACCGCGAGGGCCTGGCCGCACTGGTCGCCGATGCCAGGGCGTGACGCTCGAGAACATATCCCATCGCGAGGACGACGCAGATTTCGGTCATTTCCCTCACAGGAGGGAGCCGAATGGCAACGAAGCGTCTGTTGTCGCGACTGCTTCTTTGCTCGGGCATGAATGATCTACGGCGGAATGAATGATTTCGGTTTATTTTTAATCGGCCCCCGACCGTAAGAATCTCTCTTGCGCGACCGGTTTTCGGATCGGGCTGTAAAAAATTTCGATGCGGGCTGCTAGGTTTCTTGCGAAGACTTTCTCTATTTGAGGAGGAAGAATTCATCTCGACTCGAATTCACGCTGATCTATGGAATTGCGGTATTCATGTCTTGATTCATCGGACCCGTGTGCGATCCGGTCATCGATCAATTTTGGCCCTATCCTCTGCATACTAACATCGGTTTATAATAAATGTGTCGTATAGGCAAAGTCACGTCTAGTACATCTATACCGGTAGATTTTTATATTGTTGTAGAAACTTGCCTTAAAATATGGTGCGACAATTTGAATGCAAGTTAAGTGCGCTATTTCACGGTCACATTGACTTCTCATTAAGGCGCTCTTCGCATAACGATGCTTGAAGCATGAGGGGCACCGGCTGATTCTGGCGGTTTTGCGCAAGTATCGCCATCGAATGGAAAGCGGGTCGTGGCGGCACACGGTTCATGGTCAGAGCGAAATTCGTTCACCCCGCAAGGGTGCGGGCGATTCTCACATCCGCCTCAGACTTGCATCCGCCTCGGACTTGCCGGGCGTGAGTGAAGCGATGGCGGCGCCGCTGAAGATGGCCGCGTGGCTTCGAACGATGGTCTGGCGGATGCGACCGTGCGCAACCGATGACCGCCCCGCCACCGGGAATCTGCCGACGGACATGTCTCGCCGGACTCATTTCCCCGGCCGTGCCCTCCGCGGCGCGGATGCGGGACGGTCCGGCCCTCGCATCGTCCTAAAGGGCTGGTCGAGATCCGTGCGGGCCTTGCGCGCGAGCGAGGAGAGAAGGCGGCTGGGCGAGGAGCGTCTCGCGCTCGCGCTCGATAGCGGCGTAGAGGGGATCTGGGATTGGAACCTCGCCAACGGGACGATCTGGATGTCCGAACGCTGGCTGGCGCGGCTCGGTTACGCCGTCGATGCCATCGAGGCCCGCCAACCGATGGATCACATCGTCCATGCGGAGGATCGTGAGCGCCTGACCCTCGCCATGGCCGAGCATGTCAGAGGCCTCACCTCCACCTGCGAGTGCGAGCATCGGGTGGTCTGCCGCGACGGCACGTCGTTCTGGGTCCTGACCCGCGGCCGCGCCGTGGATCGTGACCTCGCGGGCCAGGCCCTGCGTGCGGTCGGAACCCAGATCGACATCACCCATCGCCACGAAGCCGAGGCGTGGGCCGAGTATCTGGCCCTGCATGACGACCTGACGGGCCTGCCGAACCGCCGCCTGCTTCGCCACCATCTCGACCGGGTCGTGATGCGCCCCCGCGAGGGCCGCTCCACCGTCGCGGTCCTCACCTGCGATCTCGATGGCTTCAAGGCGGTCAACGACACGCTGGGCCATAGCGGCGGCGACCGTCTCCTCCGGATCGTCGCGGACCGCCTGCTCCAGGCGGTGGGCGACGGCGGCACCGTGGCGCGGCTCGGTGGCGATGAGTTCGCGCTCGTGCTCGAGGGACTGACGGGGCCGGACGAGGCGGACGCGGTCGCCGGGCATGTGATCGCGGTGCTCGGTGCGCCGATCGAGATCGACGGCATGGTGGTCGAGATCGGTGTCGGCATCGGCGGCGCGATGATGCCGAGTGAGGCCATTACCGTCGATGACCTGCTCCGGCGGGCGGATATCGCGCTCTACGAGGCCAAAACGATCGGGCGCGATACCTATCGGCTGTTCGAGCCCGCCTTGGCCGCGCGCCATTCCTCGCGGCACCTTCTCGCCTTCGACATGAAGGAGGCGATCCGGCGGGGGGACTTCTTCCTCGTCTATCAGCCGGTCATCGACCTCGTGACCGACAGGGTCACGAGCTTCGAGGCTTTGATGCGCTGGCATCACCCCGAGCGCGGGCTCATCTCGCCCGGCGAATTCATTCCGGTGGCCGAAGAGACGGGGTTGATCGTGTCGCTCGGCGCCTGGGCCCTGGCGGAGGCGTGCCGCGAGGCGATGACGTGGCCGGACGAGATCCGCGTCGCCGTCAACATCTCGACGGTGCAGTTCCAGCACGACCTCGAGCGCTCGGTGTCGAGCGCCCTCGACGGGGCGAGCCTGTCGACGGATCGGCTCAAACTCGAAGTGACCGAGAGCGCGCTGATGCGGGACCCGGAGGGCGTCGTGGCGACGTTGCACCGCCTGCGGGCGCTGGGCGTCAAGATCGCGCTGGACGATTTCGGCACCGGATACTCGTCGCTGAGCTATCTCCGTCGGTTTCCCTTCGACAAGATCAAGATCGACCGCGCCTTCATCAAGGATATCGCCGAGCCCGACGCGGCGGCCATCGTGCGCGCGGTGGTCGGCCTCGGCGAGCGGCTCGGCATGGGGATCGTGGCCGAGGGCGTCGAGACGACCGAGCAGCTCGAACTCGTCAGGAGCGAGGGCTGCGACGAGGTGCAGGGTTTCCTGTTCAGCCGGCCGCTCCCCGCCAACGAGGTCGCGGCCTACCTGAAATCCCGCCGCGTGAGCGCGGCGGCCTAAGCAGGTTTCGCAGAAGTGGCCCCCGGTTCTGCGATGTAAACCTGCTGGGGGGCTCAGGCCGCGCGCTTGTTCGCGGCCGGGCCGAAATGGCCGATATAGCGGGCGGCGATGGCCGAGACCGGCAGGACGACGAACACGTCCGTGGTGCCGAACTGGTGGTCGATGACCGCGCCGTCGCCGAACGTGGCCCCCACCCGCAGGTAGCCCTTGATCAGCGGCGGCAGGGATTGGAGCGCGGCCTTCGGGTCCACCACCTCGCGCGGCAGCCTGTCCATGGCGACATGGCGACCGGGCAGCGCCCTGGCGCACCAGGGCTCGGGGGCGCGGGCATGGTGGTGGAGGAAGCTGAGCGCCAGGGCGAGCCTGTTCGGGTCGGTCCCCTCCAGGCTGGCGCAGCCCAGCATCGCGTCGATGCGGTGGTGCTGGACATAGGCCCAGATCCCGGCCCAGAGCAGCTCCACCGTGCGCTTGGTCCGGTAGGGTTTGAGCACGCAGGAGCGGCCGAGCTCGAGGAAGCGCTTGCCGGGATGGGCCGCCAGCAGCGGTGCGATGTCGTATTCGCCGGCGGTGTAGAAGCCGAAATTGCGGTCGGCGGCGTCCTGGCGCAGCAGGCGGTAGGTGCCCACCACCTTCGGCCTCGGGCGCCGGAAGGGTTTCGCCTCCGTCGCCGCATGGTCGATCACCAGCAGGTGGTCGCAGACCGTGTCGTAATCGTCGATGTCCCGCCGGGACAGGAGCGACATGCCGGAGGCCACCGCCGACATCTCCTGGTAGAACACCTGGTAGCGCAGGCGCTGGGCGCGGCGGATCTCGGAAACGGTGGTGGCGAGGCGGACTTCGAGATCGCCGATGCGGCCGAGGACCGGATCGAGCCCCGGCGCGGCGAGGGGCTTCTTCAGGCGCGGCTTGAACCGGATCGGCGTCGCACCGGGGGGAACCAGCGCCCTGGCGCCGAAGCCGGGAAGGCCGGCAAATCCCGGAATGCCCGCGAAACCCGCATGCCCCGCCTCAAGGCGTTTCTGCTTGAACCGGGCGATGGGAGCATGGACATGCGCCTCCCAGCCATTGAGCCACGCCGTGGAGGCATCGCGTGCGAAGTTCGGGACCATCAGTCCATTCCGCTCTGTCGGACCCGCGAGGCCGGCTCCTGATGGAGCGCCGGAGCCTCATATCCGCGAGGTCACATCACCACGAAGCCCGAACGCTTTTATGAC
The DNA here is from genome assembly GCF_017355285.1 of Methylobacterium sp. SD274. Taxonomy (NCBI): domain Bacteria; kingdom Pseudomonadati; phylum Pseudomonadota; class Alphaproteobacteria; order Hyphomicrobiales; family Methylobacteriaceae; genus Methylobacterium; species Methylobacterium sp. SD274. Next base: position 106,745 of record NZ_JADIJP010000013.1, read on the forward strand.
AGGCTTTTGCGTGAATCCAGAGACGGTTAGTGTCGCGCCAAAATGGTTCGCCGGCGACCCTTCCATGGGTAGCCGCCGAACCTTTCCCATTCTCCTCTTCTCCGGCTCAGGCACCGGGGAAGAGAGGCTAGCCGAACCGGTCTCAGACGAACTGGTTCAGGCCGGGGATCGAACCGACGATCGGCCCCATCACGTCCTCGCCGGCCTTCTCGCGGCCGAAGGCGAAGAGTTCGCGGCCGAGGGGCTGCATCTGCCCCATGGGTACGCCGGCCGCCATCAGCTTCTGGCCGAGGGCCATCACGCCCCCGCCCATCATGCCGCCGAGCATGCCCATCAGGCCGCCGCCGCCCTCGCCCTCGTTCGCCTGGGCCGCCGCCGCATCCGCGCCGGGCATCGCCGCGAAGAGCTGGGCGACCTCGGTGGCCGGGCCTTCCTTCTGCAGGAAGGCGAGGATGTGGCCGATGGCCGTCTGGGCCGTCGCGGCGTCGAGCCCGGTCTTGGTGGTGACGCGGGCAATCAACTCTTCCATGTAACGATGCTCCAACGCATGAGTGTGCCTAGTCCATCTGGTCTGTCCGCGATGAAATCAAGCGCCGGGTGCGGTGCTGCTGGAAAATGCGTCCCCCGGGCGTCATAACCGCGGGGTCGCAGCGCTGGGCGCGACGCGAGGCGGTGGGATCAGGCGACCATGCAGAGCGACGGCACCCTCCTCGTTGGCAAAAGCGGCACCAAGCCGGAAGCCCTCACGCTCAGGCTCGCCAACCGCCACGGCCTCGTGGCCGGGGCCACCGGTACCGGCAAGACGGTGACGCTCCAGGTACTGGCCGAAGGGTTCTCCAATGCCGGCGTCCCGGTCTTCGCCGCCGACATCAAGGGCGACCTCTCGGGGCTGGCGGCGGCGGGCGAATCAAAACCGGTCTTCGTCAAGCGCGCGGAGGAACTCGGGATCACGTACGAGCCCGACCGTTTCCCCACCGTCTTCTGGGACCTGTTCGGGGCGCAAGGGCACCCCATCCGCTGCACGGTGATCGAGATGGGGCCGCTGCTGCTGGCCCGGCTGCTCGAACTCAACGACACGCAGGAAGGCGTGCTCAACATCGCCTTCCGCGTCGCGGACGACAACCAATGGCCGGTCCTCGACCTGAAGGACCTGCGCGCGCTGCTGCTCTACTGCACCGAGAACCTCAAGGAGATCTCGGGCCAATACGGCAACGTCTCGGCCGCCTCCGTCGGGGCGATCCAGCGGCAATTGCTGATGCTGGAGAACCAGGGCGCGGACCAGTTCTTCGGCGAGCCGGCGCTCGACCTCAACGACTTCATGAAGCGGGACCGCGACGGGCGCGGCATCATAAACATCCTGGCCGCCGACAAGCTGATGCAGCGGCCGCGCCTCTACGCCTCGTTCCTGCTCTGGATGCTGTCGGAACTGTTCGAGCAGCTGCCGGAGGTGGGAGACCTCGACAAGCCCAAGCTGGTCTTCTTCTTCGATGAGGCGCATCTCCTGTTCGACGATGCGCCCAAGGCCCTCCTCGATGCCGTCGAGCAGGTGGTCCGGCTGATCCGCTCCAAGGGTGTCGGCGTCTATTTCGTCACCCAGAACCCCCTCGACCTGCCGGAATCGGTGCTCGGCCAGCTCGGCAACCGGGTCCAGCACGCTTTGCGTGCCTTCACGCCCCGCGACCAACGGGCGGTGAAGGCCGCCGCCGACACGTTCCGGCAGAATCCCGGTTTCGACGTCGCCTCTGCCATCACCGAACTCGCCGTCGGCGAGGCCCTGGTGAGTTTCCTCGAGGCCAAGGGCACGCCCTCGATGGTGGAGCGCGCCCTCATCGCTCCGCCGCAGGGTCGGGTCGGGCCGTTGACACCGGCCGAGCGCGCCGAGTTGATCGCGAAAAGCCCGCTGCGCGGCAAATACGACGAGGCGGTGGACAATGAGAGCGCCTACGAGATCCTCGCCGCTCGCAAGGGGCTGGATTCCGCTCCCGCTGAGGCGGCGCAGCAATCGGAAGGCGGCCTGAGCGGCATGCTCGGCGATCTGCTCGGCGGTGTCCTCGGCTCCAAACCCGCCGCGAAGGGAGGCCGCCGCCCGCCGCAGGGCCTCGCCGAACAGGTCATTGGCAACGCGGCCCGCTCGATGGCGCGGACGGTGGGAACGCAGGTGGGCAACGCGATCCTGCGGAACGTGCTGGGCGGCTTGATGAAGCGGTGACCATTCGGAAAGAGCGACTCCTCATCTGTACGTGAAGCGCGTATATGTGGACTACCGATGAGGTTTCGGTCGAGGTCTCCGATGTGGAAGGCGATGTCGTCCTCGTGTCCATCGGGACGCCCGTGGGGCGGATCGACCTGATCGGACGCGTCTTGATCCGAGGCACTATTCTGGTGATCGAGGCGACGCACGTTCAGGGATTGTCTCCCGGCGCACTTGGGCGGGCAGGCCTCAACGCGATCGCACGAAAGCTGATGGAGGAGGCGGGCGCCGATGGCCTTGTCGTTGAAGGAAGCACTCGCACGACGGGGCGTACCAAAGGCCGCATCCAGCGCCCGTTTCGGTACCCCCATTCGTCTGCGGCTGCGCATGAACGCTGAGATCGACCGGCCGGTCGACGTAGCGCGCCTCCTGGTCTCGCAGGGCGTGTCCCTCAAGCGGGCACATGCGTTCCTTCAGCGGATCGCCGCGGGCGATACGGTCGCCGCTCAAATGTGGAGCGAGGATTCCGGCGCTCTCGTGGCCCGGTTCTCGGACCTTGGAATCGAGGCCGTCGAGTTGAGAATTCCGGACGTCAGTCCCAAGGAGATCCGGACGAGGATGAACCTGTCCCAGGCGGATTTCGCGACGGCATTCGGATTCGAGCTCGATACGGTGCAGAACTGGGACCAGGGCCGCAACCGGCCGGACGCCTCCGCGCGCATCCTGCTCGCGATCATCGCGCGCCATCCGTCCATCGTGGAAGCCGTTCTCGCCGAACGGGACGACACCGGAGTCGAGCCGCACTGAGCCGTGCTCCGGCAACGTCGCATTGACAAATCACCCCCTCCACGCTTATCCACCGACGCTCGCGCGGCTTCCTCGACGAAGTCCGCGCGTTTCGCGTTCGCAGCATCGCTCGATCGGTGTCGCGGATGACCTGAACAAGAAGACGGTCCAGGCTCGCTAGGCTGGAGGCCGGCAGAGAACACGAAGAGAGAACGATGTTCGCAGTCATCAAGACGGGCGGCAAGCAGTATCGCGTTGCCGCCAACGACACCATCACGATCGCCACCGTCGAGGGCGAACCCGGCTCCGCCGTGACCTTCGGCGAAGTCCTGCTGTTCACGGACGGCGCGGGCGCCACCCAGGTCGGCGCTCCGCTCCTGTCGGGCATCAGCGTCGCCGGCGAGATCGTCAGCCACGGCCGCGACGCCAAGGTCATCGCCTTCAAGAAGCGCCGCCGTCAGAACTCGCGCCGCAAGCGCGGTCATCGCCAGCACCACACTGTGGTGCGCATCACCGGCATCAGCGCCTGACGTTCTGATCGAGACATTTCGGAGTTTAAGCCACCATGGCCCATAAAAAAGCAGGCGGTTCGTCCCGCAACGGCCGCGATTCGGCCGGCCAGCGCCTCGGCGTGAAGAAGTTCGGTGCCGAAGCCGTCATCGCCGGCAACATCATCGTCCGTCAGCGCGGCACCAAGTTCCACCCCGGCGTCAATGTCGGCATCGGCACGGACCACACCCTCTTCGCCAAGGCGGATGGCCGCGTGCTGTTCCTGACGAAGCGCGGCCGCGCCTTCGTCACCGTCGTGCCGCATCAGGAAGCCGCGGAGTAATCCACGGTCTCCCACGGCGGAGCGGCGTGCCTTCCTAGGCAGGCCGCGCGACGATCGTCCGACAGCGAAGGGAGGATGGCGCGCCATCCTCCCTTTCGTCGTCTCGACGATCGGTCCCGCCCGGAAGTCTGGCGTTCGGGAGCGGACCCGCGATGACGAAGGGTAGTCTCGGTCTCGCGGGGCTCGCCGTGGTCGGTTCGGTCGTCCTCGCCCTTTTCGTTCTGGGTGAGGGGCGCGAACCGCCCGCACCCTCTGTCGCGGAGGTGCCCCGACCGGCGCCAGGGCCGTCGCGCAAGAGTCCGACGCTCTATTGCGAATTCTACAATTTCGTCGGGCGAAGCCCCAAGGTCGGCTTCGCCTTCGCGATTTCCGACCAGAACGAGCGGCTGGTCTTCGCCCGGGTGAGCCAGTTCGAGATGGACGGTAGCCGGGCCGATTTCGGTGAGGGCGTGCCGCGCCCGATCTGGGCTTTCGACGATGCGCAGGTGCCGGCGACGCTCACGTCGCCGGATGGCGCCATCGTCATCAATCTCTACGCCTACGACCGGACGAAGTCGGGTGGGGCGTGGTTCGAGGCGGGCCTGCGCAGCGTGCAGTACCTGAACCTCGACGGGAAGTGCCGTCAGGGCGCAGCCTGAACCCGAACCCGCATGTGATTCGCGTAAGGTCCGGCCCCAGATGGGGGGCAGGGCACAAGCGAACCCAAGACAGAGACGAGAACACCCGTGAAATTCCTCGACGAAGCCAAGGTCTATGTCCGCTCCGGTGACGGCGGCGCCGGCTGCGTCGCGTTCCGGCGCGAGAAGTTCATCGAGTTCGGCGGCCCCAACGGCGGCGATGGCGGCCGTGGCGGCGATGTCTGGGTCGAGTGCGTCGACGGCCTCAACACGCTGATCGACTATCGCTACCAGCAGCATTTCAAGGCCAAGAAGGGCGAGCACGGCATGGGCTCGAACCGCCACGGCGCCAACGGGGCGGATGTGGTGCTGAAGGTGCCTGCCGGAACCGAGATCATCGCCGAGGATGGCGAGACCCTGATCGCCGACATGACCCATATCGGGCAGCGCGTGCGCCTGGCCAAGGGCGGCAATGGCGGCTTCGGCAACGCCTATTTCACCACCTCGACGAACCGCGCGCCCAAACACGCCAATCCGGGCCTCGAAGGCCATGAGCAGTGGATCTGGCTGCGCTTGAAACTCATTGCCGATGCCGGCCTCGTCGGCCTGCCCAATGCCGGCAAGTCGACCTTCCTCGCGACGGTGACGGCGGCCAGGCCCAAGATCGCCGATTATCCCTTCACCACCCTGCATCCGGGCCTTGGCGTGGTCCGCTCGGACGAGCGCGAATTCGTGCTCGCCGACATTCCCGGCCTGATCGAGGGCGCGCATGACGGCGTCGGCCTCGGCGACAAGTTCCTCGCCCATGTGGAACGCTGCCGTGTGCTGCTCCACCTCGTGGAGGCCACGAGCGAGCATGCCGGCAAGACCTACAAGCTCGTCCGCAAGGAACTCGAAGCCTATGGCAACGGCCTCGCCGACAAGCACGAGATCGTCGCCCTGTCGAAATCCGATGCCGTCGATCCCGACACCCTGAAAGAGCAGGTCGCGCGCCTGAAGCGGGCCTCCAAGGCGAAGCCGCTGATCCTGTCCTCGGCCACCGGCCTCGGTGTGCAGGACGCTCTGCGCGCGATCACCCGGGAGATGATGGAGGCCAAGGCGGCAGAGGCCGAGGCACGGCCGGCTGAGGCTTGGCAGCCTTGATGACGGATGGGATGGTCTGAGCTAGATTTCATGACCAGCCGTGGACGAAGAGGCCGGGATGACGGAAACGTTGATCGTCGAGAATGACGAAGCCTATGCCCTGGCCCGCGAACTTGCTGAACGTCGCGGCGTGAGCCTCGAGGAGGCGGTCGTGGCTTCCCTCCGTTCGTCGCTTTACGAGCCGAAGCCTGCGCGGACACGCCAGGCGCATGGCACAGACATACAGACTGCGCCGCTCAACGATCTGACACCCGGTCAAAGGGCGGATTACGAATCCCTGCGTGCGCTCGCACGACGGAGCGCGGCGAGCAAATGTGCGGGGTCCACGTCGGATCATGGTGATATGTACGGTGAGGACGGGCTCCCGATTTGATCGTGCTCGATACGTCGGCGGTCGTCGCGATCGCCTTGTGCGAGCCTGAAGAGGAGGCGTTCTCCTATCTCATCGCTACGCGGTACGCCCTGATCGGCGCGCCGACGCTCGTCGAAATCCGCATGGTCCTCGAATCCCGGCTACAGGATGCGTCGATCTTTGTGACGGATTTCCTGAACCGGCCTTCGGTTCGGGTCGTGTCCTTCGATGAGGAGATGTTCGGCATCGCATCCGCGGCCTTCGTTCGCTTCGGTAGGGGCAGGGGACATCCCGCAAAACTGAACTTCGGCGATTGTCTCGCCTACGCTGTGGCCAAGACCCATGCGCTGCCGCTGCTGTTCAAGGGCGAGGACTTCGTTCACACGGATATCGCGTTCGCCTACACCCCCGTGCCATGACCTCTTCTGCCCAAACCGCCTTGTCCCAGATCCCCGTCCTTCAGGATTTTCGCCGCGTCGTCATCAAGGTCGGCTCGGCGCTTCTCGTCGACCGCGCGCGCGGTCGCCTGCGCCATGCCTGGCTCGCGGCTCTCGCCGAGGACATCGCCGATCTGCATGCGCGGGGCGTGGATGTCCTCGTGGTTTCTTCGGGCGCCATCGCCCTGGGGCGGACGGTACTCGGCTACGCCCCCGGCACGCTCCGGCTGGAGGAGAGCCAGGCCGCCGCCGCCGTGGGGCAGATCGCCCTGGCGCGCTACTGGGCCGAGGCGCTCGGCCATCATGGCATTGCGGCCGGCCAGATCCTGGTGACGCCGCAGGACACCGAGGAGCGCCGCCGCTACCTCAATGCCCGCGCCACGGTGCTGAAGCTCCTCGAAGTCCGGGCCGTGCCGGTGGTCAACGAGAACGATACGGTCGCCACCAGCGAGATCCGCTACGGCGACAACGACCGTCTTGCCGCCCGCGTCGCCACCATGATCGGGGCCGACGTCCTGGTGCTGTTCTCCGATATCGACGGGCTCTACACATCCCCCCCCGCCACCGACCCGGAGGCGCGGCACCTGCCCCTCGTCGAGCGGATCACGCCCGAGATCGAGGCCATGGCGGGCGGGCCGGCCTCGGAACTGTCCCGCGGTGGCATGCGCACCAAGGTCGAGGCGGGCAAGATCGCCGCCAGCGGCGGCACCCACATGGTCATCGCCGACGGACGCGAGAAGAACCCCCTTCGCACCGTCCTGCAGGGCGGGCGATGCACCTGGTTCCTGTCCGGCTCGAACCCCGTCGCCGCCCGCAAGGCCTGGATCGCCGGATCATTGGAACCGCGCGGCGTCCTCGTGGTCGATGCCGGGGCGGCCCGTGCCTTGCAGGGCGGCGCGAGCCTTCTGCCGGTCGGCGTCACCGGATTGTCGGGCAGCTTCGGGCGCGGGGACGCGGTGATCATTCGGGACGTGCAGGGACGCACCCTGGGGCGTGGCCTCGTGGCCTATGACAGTGCACAGGCTGCGCAGATCATCGGTCGCCCGAGTCGGGAGATCGCGGAATTGCTTACTCATCCCGGTCGTTCTGAAATGGTGCATCGCGATGACCTCGCAATGGTCGGGGAATAGGCTCGAATATTGAGCAATGTGCTTGTTTTGCTGCCTTAACGCGTGGCATGAGGGCACAGTCAACATGCCGCCATCGCCTTGAACGGTGAGCTGCGAGGAAACAGACCGTGCCCGTTCTGAATCTGAGATCCGATTTCGCCGCCGCTCCCGATCTTACCGAGCAGATGCAGGAGATCGGCCACCGGGCCCGTGCGGCCGCCCGCAAGATCGCCCAGGCTTCGGCTCAGGCGAAGGACGTCGCCCTTCGCCAGGTGGCCGATTGCCTGAGGACGAGCCGGGACGCGATTCTCGCCGAGAACGCCCGCGACGTCGCCGCCGCCACGGCGAGCGGCCAGACCCAGGCGTTGATCGACCGCCTCACCCTCGACGAGGGCCGGCTCGCCGCCATGGCCGATGCGGTGGCCAAGATCGGCGCGCTGCCCGATCCCGTCGGTCGCCAGCTCGCGGCGTTCGAGCGCCCGAACGGGCTGCTGATCGAGCGGATCGCCGTGCCGCTCGGCGTCGTCGGCGTCATCTTCGAGAGCCGCCCCAACGTCACCGCCGATGCGGGCGCCCTCTGCCTCAAGGCCGGCAACGCCGCGATCCTTCGCGCCGGGTCGGACAGCCACCGCACCGCCATGGCCATCGCGCGTGCCATGCGCGAGGGGCTGGAAGCCGCCGGCCTGCCCGCGGATGCGGTGCAGATCGTCCCCACCCGCGACCGCGCGGCGGTGGGCGCCATGCTGTCGGGCCTTGATGGCTGCATCGACGTCATCGTGCCCCGGGGCGGGCGCGGCCTCGTGGAGCGGGTCCAGGCCGAGGCCAAGGTGCCGGTCTTCGCCCATCTCGACGGCATCTGCCACGTCTACGTGGCCGCCGGCGCGGATCTCGACATGGCGCGCACGCTGGTGATCAACAGCAAGATGCGCCGCACCGGCATCTGCGGCGCCGCCGAGACCCTGCTCGTCGATGCCGCCGTGGCGGAGACCCACCTCGCCCCCCTGGTCACGGCGCTGATCGAGGCCGGCTGCAGCGTCCGCGGCGATGCGGCGACCCAGGCGGTGGATGCACGGGTCACCGCCGCCACCGAGATCGACTGGCGCACCGAGTATCTCGACGCCATCATCGCCGTGAAGGTGGTGGACGGGCTCGACGCCGCGATCGCCCATATCGAGGCCAACGGCTCGCACCATACCGACGCCATCGTCACGGCCGACGCCGCCGAGGCGGCGCGCTTCCTGGCGGAGGTCGATTCGGCCATCGTCACCCACAACGCCTCGACGCAATTCGCCGATGGCGGCGAGTTCGGGTTCGGCGCCGAGATCGGCATCGCCACCGGGCGCATGCATGCGCGAGGCCCCGTGGGCGTGGAGCAGCTGACGACCTTCAAGTATCGGGTCCACGGCCGTGGGCAGACCCGTCCCTGATGCGGATGGCCGGCATTCTCCATGCGGCTTGATGCGGCCGGGCTCGCCCGGCTGCCTCCCGCCGCGCCCGGCCTGCGGATCGGGCTCTATGGCGGGTCGTTCAACCCGGCTCATCTCGGCCACCGGCATGTGAGCCTGGTGGCGTTGAAGCGGCTCGCCCTCGACCGGGTGTGGTGGATGATCACGCCGGGCAACCCGCTGAAGGACCGCTCGGCGCTCGCCCCCCTCGATCGCCGGATCGCCATCGCCGAGGCCGTGGCAAACCATCCGCGCATCGCCATCACCGATTTCGAGACGCGGATCGGGGCCCGTTACACGCGCCAGAGCCTGGATTATCTCCGGGCCAGGCATCCAGGCGTCCGCTTCGTCTGGATCATGGGCGCCGACTCTCTCGCGGCATTTCACCGCTGGCGCGATTTTCGTGCTATCGCCGCCATGATGCCGATCGCGATCATCGATAGGCCCGGTTTCACCCTGACGGCGACGAGTGCCCGAGGGGCGCAGGCCATGGGCCGGTGGCGCATCGACGAATCGGATGCGGGCCTCCTCGCCGATCTCGAACCCCCGGCCTGGGTGTTTCTCCACGGCCCGCGCTCGACCTTGTCGTCCACCGCCCTGAGGGCGGGACGGTGACGAGCGCGTCGCGACTCTTGAAAACGGAGAGTGATCGTTCCACTCTCTCCAGACTATAGATTGTTCAGATACAATGACCGCCGTCACTTCGGGAATCGAGACACTGACCGATTCGCACCATTCTGGAGCCACAGGTTCCGACCACGCCGCCGATCAGAGGATCGGTGATCTGAAGACGCTCGCGCTCGATTGTCTCGAAGACATGAAGGCCGAGGAGACCATCGAGATCGATCTCGCCGGTCGGACCTCGCTGGCCGACACGATGATCATCACCTCCGGCCGCTCGCAGCGCCATGTCAGCGCCATCGCCGACCGCATCCTGCAGGAAATGAAGAGCAAGGGCTTCGGTACGGCCCGGGTCGAAGGCATGCCCGCCTGCGACTGGGTTCTGATCGATACCGGCGACATCATCGTCCATATCTTCCGGCCGGAAGTCCGCGGCTTCTACAATCTCGAGAAGATGTGGGGCGCGGACCGTCCGACCACCGACCTGCTGGCCGGCTGAGCATCGGATCGATGGCGCGGGGCGCCTGACGCGTGCGTCTGCTCGTCACGGCGGTCGGTCGCCTCAAACCCGGACCCGAACGGGACCTCGCATCCCGCTATCGCGAACGTGCGGTCCAGCTCGGTCGTGGCTTGGGTCTCACCGCCTGCGACGTCGTCGAGATTCCTGAGAGCCGCGCCCGGCGCGCCGTCGACCGCAGCGTGGAGGAGGGGGCGGCGATCCTGTCCCATGCCCCGGCCTCATCGAGCGTGCTGCTGGTCTATGACGAGCGCGGGCGCTCGGACTGGACCAGCGAACGCATCGCCGAGCGGATCGCGTCCTGGCGCGACGCGGCCACGGCGACGCTGGTCGTCGCCATCGGTGGCGCCGACGGACTCGCGCCGGCGGTGCGCGCGCGCGCCGACCTCTCCCTCGCCTTCGGGGCGGCCACCCTGCCTCACGGCCTTGTGCGCGTGCTGGCGCTGGAGCAGGTGTACAGAACGCTGACGATCCTGGCAGGGCATCCCTATCATCGGGGCGACATCGACGCATGAGGGGCGGACACGCGCGGCGCGGGCCTGACGGCGGAGCGATCCGTATCGCTGCCTATGCGGCGATGGCGGTGCTGACGCTCGGTCCGGCCTACGCACAGGACGCTCCAAAGCAGCAGGACGCACCGAAACCGCAGGATGCCGCCGGCGCCGACGCGATCCAGCGCGCCATCGACGAGAAAGCTCGCCGCGCCGAGAACCTGAAGCGGATCGAGGAGCAGCTCGCCGCCTCCACCGGTGCGCGGGCGAAGCTCGAAGCGGAGGTCGCCTCGGTCGCCGGAGACCGGGCCAAGCTGAATGCGGCCCTCCTCGACGCCGCCCGTCAGGCGCAGGCGACGGAGGGCAGGATGAGCCGGCTGGAGGAGCGCCTGAAGACGCTCACCGCCAGCGAAGCCGGCATCCGCCGCTCCCTCGAAGCCAGACGGGGCGTCATCGCCGAGATCCTCGCCGCCCTGCAGCGCATGGGACGGAGGCCGCCCCCGGCGGTCCTGGTCCAGCCGGAGGACGTGCTCGCCGTCATCCGCACCTCGATGCTGCTCGGCGCGGTGGTACCCGAACTGCGTGGCGAGGCCGAGACCCTGGCCGCCGACCTCACCGAGATGGTGCGCCTGAAGGGCCTCATCGCCGCCGATCGCGAGGGCCTGCAGAACGACCTCGCCGGCTGGGCCCGGGAGCAGCAGCGGCTCAACGCCCTCATTACGGCCCGCCGTACCCGGCTCGCCGAAGTCGAGAGTGGTCTCGTCACCGAGCGCGCGCGCACGGCCGAGCTCGGTGTCCAGGCGAAAAGCCTGAAGGAACTCCTCGACCGGATGGAGAACGAGGTCGCCTCGGCCCGCCGGGCGGCGGAGGAGGCCCGCGCCGCCGAGACGAAGGAAGCGCGGGCGACCCAGGAGCGGTTCGCGGCGGCCGGCACACGCGATCCCGCGCGGCTCGCCCCCAAGATCCGCTTCGTGGACACACGCGGCGACGTGCCGAGGCCGGTGAGCGGCACGACGCTGCGCAGCTTCAACCAGCCCGACGGCAATGGCGGAACGACCCGCGGCATATCGCTCGCGACCCGCCCCAAGGCGGTGGTTTCCTCTCCATCCGATGGGTGGGTGTCGTTCGCCGGGCAGTTCCGCTCGTATGGACGACTCTTGATCATCAATGCCGGCGATGGCTACTATCTGCTGCTGGCCGGTATGGATCAGATCAACGTCGAGGTCGGACAGTTCGTGCTTGCGGGGGAACCGGTGGCAGCTATGGGTGAGGGCGGCCAGGGCGCCACACCGGGCGACCGCGACGGACCGGTCTTGTACGTCGAGTTCAGGAAAGACGGCGGCTCCATCGATCCGGAGCCTTGGTGGGCGAAGAGCCCCAGCGAGAAGGTTCGCGGATAATGCGCAAGATTTCCCTAGTCCTGGCCGGCGCGTTCCTTGGCGTCGGTTCCTCACTCCTCGCCACCCAGACGCATCTGCTCTCCGGGACCAGCGCGGTGGCGGCTTCCGCCGAGACCTACCGCCAGCTCAGCCTGTTCGGTGACGTGTTCGAGAAGGTGCGGACCGACTATGTCGAGAAGCCCGACGAGGCCAAGCTGATCGAGGCGGCCGTCAACGGCATGCTCACCTCGCTGGACCCGCATTCGAGCTACATGGACTCGAAGAGCTTCCGTGACATGCAGGTGCAGACCAAGGGCGAGTTCGGCGGCCTCGGCATCGAGGTCACGATGGAGGACGGCCTGATCAAGGTGGTCAGCCCCATCGACGACACCCCCGCCTCCAAGGCCGGCATCCTCACCAACGACATCATCACGCAGATCGACGAGGACCAGGTCCAGGGTCTCACCCTGAACCAGGCCGTCGACAAGATGCGCGGCCCGGTGAACTCGCCGGTGAAGCTCAAGATCTCCCGCAAGGAATCCAAGGATCCGATCGACGTCGTGCTCAACCGCGACGTCATCAAGATCAAGCCGGTGCGCTCGCGCGCCGAGGGCGGCGATGTCGGCTACATCCGCCTGACGCAGTTCACCGAGCAGACCTATGACGGCCTGCGCAACGCCATCGACAAGCTCTCCGGGGAAGTGGGCCAGGACAAGCTGAAGGGCTACGTCCTCGACCTGCGCAACAATCCGGGCGGCCTCCTCGACCAGGCGGTGTCGGTCTCCGACGCGTTCCTCGACCGGGGCGAGATCGTCTCCACCCGTGGCCGCAACCCGGACGAGACCCAGCGCTTCTCGGCCAAGTCCGGCGACCTCACCAAGGGCAAGCCCATCGTCGTCCTGGTGAATGGCGGCTCCGCCTCGGCCTCCGAGATCGTGGCCGGCGCGTTGCAGGATCACAAGCGCGCCACCGTGCTCGGCACGCGCTCCTTCGGCAAGGGCTCGGTCCAGTCGATCATCCCGCTCGGCGGCAGCGGCGCGCTGCGCCTCACCACGGCGCGCTACTACACGCCGTCGGGTCGCTCGATCCAGGCCAAGGGCATCGAGCCGGACCAGGAGGTCCTGCAGGAGATTCCCGACGAGCTGAAGGGCAAGGACGAGACCAAGGGCGAGGCCGGCCTGAAGGGGCACCTCAAGCAGAAGGATGTCGAGGAGCGCGGCGGTTCGTCCGCTTACGTCCCGCCGGATCCGGCCAAGGACAAGCAGCTCATCGCCGCCGTGGATTTCATCCGGGGTATCCAGAAGGGCGCGGCCAACACGCCGAAGGCCGCCGTTCCGAACTGAAGATCACGGCTCCATCCTGAAACGCCGCCGGCGTCGCGGGATTTAAAGAAACGTTAACCAGCGCGGCCCGCAATGTCGGTCAGACCGACTCGGCGGGCCGCTTCGTTTCTCACACGATAAGCCCGCCTCGGTCGTTCGCGAGCCCTCAGGGAAACGGCTGACCGTGGCCACCGACGACATCCTGACCCGTCCGCTGGGAACCAAGAGTGCTGCGGCGTCCCGCACGCTCGGCCAGCGGCTGCGCGGTGTCTCGATGCCCCGGATGAGCCCGCCGACCTTGGTCGCCCTCGCGGCGGCCGGCCTCGCCATCGGAATCACGATCCTCGCCGTGACCGGCGATCCCCAGGGGGGCGAGCCCGCCGCTTTCGCGGCGATCACCCTGCGCGAACCGGCGGCCCCCGCTCCCGTGGCGAAGGCCCCCGAGCCTCCGCCCGCGTCGTCGGCGCCGCGTTCGGCCGGCGAGGTCGAGACGGCCTCGGGCGTCCGTGTGGTGCGGCCGGCCGGTGCCGCCGCCACCGATGCGGTGATCATCCGCGTGCCCGACAGCGAGCCCGTGCGCCTGGCCGCGCCCGATCCTCGCCTGCTGGAGAGGGGCCGTCATGGCAGCGTGCCGAAGATCGGCGACGGCCGCCGCCGGCCCCTCGACGTCTATGCCCGCCCCGATCCCGATGCGGGTGTGCCGGGCGCGCGCATCGCCATTCTGGTCACGGGCCTCGGCGTCGGGCAGGCCGCGACGGCGGGCGCCATCACCAAGCTGCCGCCGGCGATCAGCCTCGCCTTCTCACCCTATGGCGGCGATCTCGAACGCAGCGTCGCCCGCGCCCGTGATTTCGGCCATGAGATCCTGGTCCAGGCGCCGATGGAGCCGTTCGATTATCCCGACAGCGATCCCGGCCCGCAGACCATGCTGACGAGTTCGCGGCCGCCGGAAAACCTGGACCGTCTGTCCTGGGTCATGAGCCGGTTCGGAGGCTATGTCGGTCTCGTGAACTTCATGGGAGCCAAGCTCGAAGGCGATGCCGCCGCCTTCGAGCCGGTATTGCGCGAGATCGGCGCGAGGGGGCTCGGCTTCGTGGATGACGGCGCGTCGTCGCGCTCGCTGGCGACGTCTCTCGGCGGCAAGCTCAAGATCCCCGTCGCCCGCGCCGAGATCGTCCTCGATGCCTTGCCGCAGGCGGACGCGATCGACCGCGAACTCGCCCGGCTGGAGGCCCAGGCCAAGGCCAACGGGTTCGCGCTGGCCTCGGCGGGCGCCATGCCGATGACGATCGAGCGGATCGCCCGCTGGGCGCGTGACCTCGAAGCCCGCGGCGTTCGCCTCGTCCCCGTCAGCACCGCCCTGCGCGGAGCGCCGCCCGCGCGCCTGTCGAGCGCGGGGCCGTGAGAGGGGCGGCCGCTGAGCCTTCGGCTGAGCTGATCGACCACGTGCGGTCCGGGCGTGAGCATCCCCTCGCCCCGCTTGCGGGGAGAGGGACGCGTCTTCCCCTCGTCGGGGAGCGCGTCGAGGCGGCAGCCGAAGGTGAGGGGGCGATTCCGAAGGAGTCTTCTCCGACTTCGCCCCCTCACCCTCGCTCCGCTCATCACAGGCACGACAACGTGCCTGTGATCCTCTCCCCGCACGCGGGGAGAGGGGAACCCGCTTATCCGTAGGGTTAGCGCTGCGCCAGGGTCTCGATGATGGCCGGCGAGGTCGGGGCCGGCATCTGCCCGGTGAGCGAGGCCGAGAGCATCGTCGGCAGGGTCTGATCGTAGCGCATGACGAGGGCGGCGAAGCGCGGCGGCGCCTGCTCGTAGGCCGGCTTGAACCCGCGCACCCGCATGAGCGCGGGAACCGAAGCCGCCACCATCCAGCGCGACCAGACCGCCTCGGCGACGAGGACTGGGCGGCGCTGGGCCGGAATCACGATCACGTCCTGGCCGGCATAGGCGAGGGCCTCGGGCCGGCTGACATCGCCGAGCGAGACGCCCTTGGCGGAGAGGGCGGCCCAGAAGGGATGCTGTGCCCCGTCCGAATAGGTGGTGCGCACGGCAGCGCTCCCATCCTCCACCAAGCTTGCGATGCGGGCCTCCTCCTGCACCCGGCGCGCCGTCACCAGCGATTCCAGGGCGGGGTCCTTATAGGGAAGGAAGGCGTAGCGGCCGGCGGTGACGGTGACGTTGGGCTCCTCGCCCGTCGCCTCGAACCGGTCCGAGCCTTCCTTGAGCTGGCGCCAGAAGGCGATGTTCGGGTCCGTCCGGTAGCGGGCCATGTTCGCCGCGCTCATCCGGAACGGGTAGGACTGGAACTGGAACGCCGCCTGTCCGCCGGCGAAGGCGTCACGCGCGATGGCGTAGATCTCGCCCACGACCTGGTCGGTCATGGCGAAACACCCCATCGACGAGCAGACGCCGTGGACCATCACGGCCGAGCCGGTGAAGCCGTGCGCGCGGTCATAGGCGTTGGGGTAGCCGACATCGAAGGAGAGGTAGTAGCTCGAATTCGGGTTCATCTGGCGCGGGGGCACCGAGTAGAACCCTTCCGGCGTCTGGCGGTCGCCGGTCTTGCGCTTGGGGCCGAGCTGGCCCGACCAGCGGCAGATCGGAAAGGTCTTGATATGGACGAAGCGCCCACTGGCGGCTTTCTTCCAGATCTCGATCTCGGATTCCTTCTTGTAGGCTCTGAACAGGACCGGCGCCGAGGCGCTGGTGCCCTTCTGGCTCATCAGCGCGAGGGTCGCCGCCGGGATCGGAGCCGTGGCCTTGGCCGATTGCGCCCGTGCGATGTCCGGCGCGGCGAGCCCCAGAGCCAGCAGGAGAAGCCAGGCAACGGCGCGGCGCTGTACGACTGGCGAGGGTAGAACGACCATGCCCGGCCCTGGAGAGGGATGCGCCGACCGACCGCCGACACCGTGCAACAGGGTGCACGAAGCCTTGCTTATCCCATCCCAATGGGGCGGCAATAGGGGAAGCGCCGCCGCCCTTCTTCTTTGGTCGACCGACGATCATTGACGCCGACCGAAATGTGGAGGTGCGGCGGATCGAGGGACGCTCTGTCGCGAAGATCACATCGGAGGGAGATATCGTCGGCCTGGCATTCGTGGGTTGTCACCCCATGCCGGCAATGGAGCATCGAGATGCTGCGACCCATCAATCCGCCCGGTCCCTCGATTCCCGGCATCTCGCAGGCGATGCTGGTTTCGGAGGGCCGATTGCTCATCCTCTCGGGCCATGTCCCCTTCGATGGCGCCGGCGAAGTGGTCGGCGGGGATCTGGCGACTCAGCTCGATCGGGTGTTCCGGAATATGCAGGCGACGCTCCACGCGGCGGGCGCCGATTTCAGCGCCGTCGCGCGTCTCACGATCTATGTCCGGGACTATGATCCAAGCCAGCTCCCAATCATCCGGGCTGTGCGCGATCGCTGGATCGACGCCGAATGCCCACCGGCCAGCGCATTGATCGGCGTTGCGGCACTGGCATTCCCCGACATGTTGGTCGAGGTGGATGCGATGGCGTTCCTGCCAGCCTAGCCTCGCCGCCGTTCAGCGGCAGCGGCGTGGCGAAGCGGACCGGAGGGGACAGCGGCTGGCAATGTCGGACGGGCCACCGGCGACGAGGAGGGGCGTGTCACGGCCCCGTCAGGCGGCCATCACCGTGTTGCGCTCCACATGCAGCACCGCGCCGAAGGGATCGTTCGCGTCGAGCGTATCGGTACTCGGCAGGCAGACGATGAGGCCGCGGCCGGCTCGCGCCGCGCGCAGGCTGGCGAGGCGCGTCCTGATCTCGGCGGCCTTGCCGTCGTCCAGCGCGATGGCGACGACCACGATGTCCGGTTTGCGCACGAGGCAGCGGGCGAGGTCGATGCCGATGCGCTCGCGCGAGCCGATGGCGTTCTCCCCGAGGCTCGCCCCGCCGCCGCCCATGCCCGGCTCCACGCGGCTGGCGAGGCCGAGCCGGTAGACGGTTGATTCGAGGCCCTGCTGCACGAGGACCCGGCGCACCAGGGCTCGCACGCGCGGCTCCGCCCCGGCCTCCTCGCCGTTGATGCGGCCGAACAGGAGGTTCTCCTCCAGGCTGGCGGCCGGGTTCAGCCGGTCGGGATCGTAGAATTCCACCGCCGAGCGCAGGTTCTGAGGCAGAAGCCGCGCGAAAGAGTGGCGTGCGGCGACGATCCGGTCCTCGAAGGCGGCGTCGATGAGGCCGAACCGGTGCCGGGTCTCGCTGTAGCGAAGCGCCAATCCGATCAGGCGCTTGCGGTCGCGCTGGCCCGCCGGGCCCCGGCGCCAGCCCTTCGCCTCCGGCTGACGGCTGACGAGATCTTCGAAGAACCCGCGCTCGGCCGCGGGAAACAGCGAGAACGCGTCGAAGAGCGGGTGGTCGTCCGGAAGGTCCGCGAAGATCTCGATGGTGCTGCGCGCCACCTGCAGCCCGATCTCGGTGAATGGCCGGGTCAGGTCCTCGGCCTCGAGCACGGCGCGCAGGTAGGGATGGGCCGCGATATGGCTGCCGGAGAAGGCCGGTCCCACGGCCTCGCCGAACAGGATGTTCTCGCCCACCGTCGCCTGATGGTTGTAGCGGGCGGGATCGAACGGCTCCACCAGCCGCGCCGCCTTGTCCTCAGCCAGGGCCTCGCGCACGGCGTGGCGGGCGGAGACGATGGAATCGGCGATGCCGGGCTCGGCGTTCGGGTCCACCGTTCCTTCGAGGCCGCGCGCATAGACGAAGGTGTCGAGCCCGGTCAGGTGCAGCACCTCGATGAGGTCCGCCTCGGACGGCTTTTCCTGCCGCGCGGCGCCGTAGAGGATGTTCTGTTCCAGCGTGCCTTCGATCAGGATCGCCTCGGCGCCGGCCAGCGCGATGTGGCTGGCGCGCTCGGCCGGGTCGAGGCTGCGCAGGTCGATCCCGTCATAGGTCACCGCGCCCGCGGTGGGTTCGAGCTGTCCGGCCAGCAGGGCGGCCAGTGCCCGCGCGCCGCTGCCGCGCTCGCCCACGATGGCGAGGTGGGAGGGCATCGCCACGGTGACGTCGACGCCGGCGAGGCGTTCGCCGCTGGCGGGATCGTAGACGCCGACGCCGGACGCGGCGAGTTTCCCTCCCTTCGGCAGAGCGGCGAAGGCGCCGGGCCTGTTGCCGCCGCGCCCTTCGAGGGACACGAGCGTCGCCGCCAGATCCCGGAAGACCGGCGCCACGGCCTCATGGATCGAGCGCAGGCGTAGCGTCACCGCCAGGGCCAGAACGGCGAGGGCGAAGCCGCCGCCGGCCGCCACCAGGGCACCGGGCTCCACCGGCATCGTCGTGCCGTCGTGCCCGCGCCAGAGCGCCACCGCCACGACGATGGCAGGCAGCAGGATGACGAGTGCCGTGGACGGCGCGCGCGCATAGGCGAGGCGCGATTCCGATGCCGCCAACGCGTCGCGGGTGCTGGCCCCCTTGGCGGCGAGGCGGCTGCGCTCGAAGGCCGCCGCGCCGTGAGCGCGTACCGCCGGCATCCGCCGGATGAGATCGGCGAGGGCCCGCCCCGCCGCCCCCCCGGCCCGTAGACGCAAAGCCGCGCGATCGTGCACACGCCGCTGGATCAGGGCGCGGGCGAGCCCGGATGCCAGGAGGCCGACGGCCACGGTGGGCATCAGGCGCGGGGCGGCCAGCGCGGCGAGAATCAGGGCGAGGATCCCGCTGCCGATCGCCAGCGCCGGCACCAGGACCGCCAGTCCGAACAGGGTGTCGAGGCGGCCCAGCATGTCGGCCAGGATCTGCGCCAGGGCGCGCGCCTCGTCGCGGGCGCTCGGCGGCGCGCGCAGGATCGCCTCGGTGACCCGACCATGCAGGGCCGCCACCGTGCGCGCCTGCGCCTGGAAGCAGAGGCGCGCCACCGCCCAGCCGAGGCCGGCCGAGGCCAGGGCCGCCGCCGCCAGGCCGAGGAAGGCCGCGCGCACGAGATCGGCCGTGGGCAGGGCCCAGCCGGCAAAGGCGACGAACGGCTCCGCGTCGCCCGTCCGCCACGGCAGCGTCGCGGTGATTCGCAGGAACCGGCCCGCCGTTTCGGTATCGTGGACCTGGACGCCCACGAGGTCGCGCATGCACAGCAGCGCGAGAAACGCGAGTGGGCCCCCGAGACCGAGCGCGAGCCCGACCGCGGCGACATGCTCGCTCCGCGCGGTCCGCCAGGTGAAGGCGATCGGATCCCGGTCCATCGGCACTCTGTGCAAATCGCCCCGGGAAACCGAGGCTCGCTGAGCGGCTTAGAGGATCGGGCGCGGCGGCGAAAGCGCTGGCGCGCACCTCGGCGGGCGATGCCGCCATTCTCCCAGCGCCGTTCTTCAGCCTTCGTCCATCGCGCCGGGAACGGCCATCCGGCGCTACACGCGCGCCACGAATGCCCTGCCGTGTTCGCGCCAGGCGATTTTCGTCACGGCATCGTCTTACGGCCAAGCTAGCACCGCGCCGCCAACAGGCTGCTGCTTTTTTCCGTGCGAGGCTTCCGTGTCCACACCACTCAAGACCGCCCTGCTTGCCGCGACGTGCCTCCTGCCGGTCGGTGCGCAGGCGCAGCAGATTCCGACCTCGCCGGGCATCGGCTTCACGAACAGCACCTCGGTCGTCCCCGGGACGGTCATTCCGCGCGTCCTCGACAGCTACATCGGCCTGATGACGTCCAATCCCGCCGTCATGATCCAGAACTACCAGACGGTGGTCGGGATGACGCAGGCCCGGAATGCGGACCAGACCCTGGCGGCGATCCACGACGACCGCACCGTACAGGCCTACAGCATCCTGAACGGGCTCGGCCCCCTCACCTCCGCCTACCTCACCGGGGCCGGGGCCTCGTTCACCGGCACCCGGCCGACGAGCCTCACGCCGACCACCTATGCGACGACGACGCTGGCCGACTACGCGGCCAACCTCAGCACCGGCGCGAGCGCGAGCGGAGGCGCGACGAGCTTCGGCGACGGGACGGCGACACCCCTCGCGGCGGCGGTCAGCTTCATCGACAACACGGTCCGGGCCAATGCTTCGACGGAACCGTCGAAGCGGGTCTTCGGGCGCTACCAGGGCCCCAATCCGGCCATCGACCCCCTGGCGCCCCGCTTCAACGATTACAACGCCATCACGAACAAGGCGGGCCTGACCACCGCGGACACGGCGAACTTCGTCGTGCCCGGCTACCTCTCCAATTTCCCCGTTCCAGCGGTCTACGGAACGACCGAGCGCTGGGTGAAGGGCTTCACAGTCACCCAGGAGATGATCGATGCCAATGGCGGACGACCGCTGACGGCTCCCAATGTCGGCTCCTTCGGCTCCACCGGCGCCTTCAACCCGACGACGTTCGGGGTCGGCGAGTACGTTCCGGGAATCGGGACCTCGCCCCGTCCGTTCCGCGTCAGCACGGCGGTCGACGTGCCGACGCTGCTCAACCCCCGCACCAACACCACGAATGCCTACGCGGATGGTGGCTATCCGAGCGGCCACACCAATTCGGGCTATCTCCAGAGCCTCGGTGTCGGCTTCCTCGTCCCGCAGCGGATGCAGGAACTCCTGACCCGTGCCTCCGAGCTCGGTAACAACCGCATTCTGACCGGCATGCACTCGCCCCTCGACGTGATGGGCGGCCGCATGCAGTCGACGGCGATCGCCGCCACCAACATCTACGCCGCCCTCTACGACGCGGCCGGCAACCGGATCGACTGGACCAACCCGGCCAATGCCGGCGCCTACGCCGTGTATCAGGCCTACCAGCAGACCCAATCCTACCTGGCCGCGAGCTGCGGGGCGGGGACCGTGGCGGGGTGCCTCGCCGCAGGCGCGGCCTCCGGAGCGGCCGATTCCTTCGGCAACGCCGCGCAGAACAAGGCGGATTACACCGCCCGGATGACCTACGGCTTCCAGCCGACCGGACCCAGCACGCCCCTGACGGCCGCCGAGGTGCCGGTCCAGGCGCAGGTTCTGCTCCTCACCCGCTTCCCCTATCTCAGCGACGCCCAGCGGCGGGAGGTGCTGGCGACGACGGGCCTGTCCTCGGGCTACCCGCTGCTCGACGGCAACACCTATGACGGCTGGGGCCGCCTGAATCTCGTAGCGGCGGCGGACGGCTACGGCGCCTTCAACGGCGCCGTCACGGTGACGATGGACGCCGCCAAGGGCGGGTACGACGCCAGCGACACCTGGCGGAACGATATCGGCGGAACCGGCTCCCTGACGAAGGCCGGCACCGGCACGCTCACCCTCACCGGCACGAACACCTATTCGGGCGGCACCACGATCGCGGGCGGCACCCTCGTCGCCTCCGCCGCCAGCCTCGGCTCGGGTGCCATCACCGACAATGCCAGCCTGATCCTCGACCAGTCCACCGACGGAACGCTGGCGAATTCCATCGCCGGCACCGGCATCCTGACCAAGGCCGGATCCGGTACTCTCAACCTCACCGGCACCAGCACGTTCAGCGGCCTCACGGGCGTCGCGCAGGGGCGTCTGGACGTGAACGGCAGCCTCGCGCATTCCGTGGTGACGGTGGGCGCGGGCGCCGCCATCGGCGGCACCGGCACGGTGGGCGGGCTCGTGGCCCGGTCCGGCGCGGCGGTGGCGCCGGGCAATTCCATCGGCACCCTCAACGTGGCCGGCAATGCCAGCTTCGCGCCCGGTTCCACCTTGCAGGTCGAAGCCAATGCCGCCGGCCAGTCCGACCGCGTCGCGGCGACCGGCACCGCCACCCTCGACGGCGGCACCGTCCAGGTGCTGGCCGGTGCGGGCCGCTACGACCCGCGCACGAGCTACACCGTCCTGACCGCCGCCCGCGGCGTCACGGGGCAGTTCGCCGGCGTCACCTCCAACTTCGCCTTCCTCACCCCGACCCTCCGCTACAGCGCGGGCGCGGTCGACCTGACGCTGACCCGCAACGACATCGCCTTCTCCACCATCGCCCAGACCCGCAATCAGGCCGGCGTCGCCGACGCCATCCAGGCGGGCGGCGCGGGCTCCGCCCTCTACGGGCGCACCGTCGGACTGACCACGCCCGAGGCGCGCGCCGCCTTCGGCGCGCTCACCGGCGACATCCACGCCAGTGCCGCGAGCGCCCAGTTCGAGACCGCCTTCTTCGTGCGCGAGGCCATCCTCGACCGCCTGCGCTGGGGCGCGGCGGAGGTCGCCGATTACGGCAGCCTGCCGGCCACTTACACGGCCGACCTGCCGGGTCGGTCCGCTCCGGTGGCGCCCGTGCCCGTGCGGGTTCTCGACCCGCGCGTGTTCGGGCTCTGGGGACAGGGTTTCGGCAGCTTCGGCCAGGCCCGGAGCGACGGCAACGCCGCCGGGCTCTCGCGCCAGACCTCCGGCTTCGTGCTCGGTGCGGATCTCCGTCTGGAGACCGGCTTCCGCCTCGGCGTGGCCGGTGGCTACACCGCGACCAGCCTCGACAGCGCAGGGCGCCTCTCATCGGGCACGATCGAAAGCGGCTTCGGCGGCGTCTATGGCGGCTTCGAGCGGGGGGCCTTCGCGCTACGCCTCGGTGCGGTCTATGCCGACCAGTCGAGCCGCATGAGCCGGGTCGTGAGCTTCGCCGGGTTCTCCGACAACGACACGGCCCGCTACGGCGGCTCGACCGTGCAGGGCTTCGGCGAGGTGGGCTACCGCTTCTTCCTGG
This sequence comes from Methylobacterium sp. SD274, assembly GCF_017355285.1. NCBI lineage: Bacteria > Pseudomonadati > Pseudomonadota > Alphaproteobacteria > Hyphomicrobiales > Methylobacteriaceae > Methylobacterium > Methylobacterium sp. SD274. Next base: position 129,615 of record NZ_JADIJP010000013.1, read on the forward strand.
GCGCTGCCCAGCCCGTCCTGGTCGCCAAGGGCGGGGCGGCTCCGGCCCCGGTCCAGCCGACCTATATCGAGCCCTTCCTGGGCGGGGCCTACGTGTCGATCGGGCGCGACCGCTTCACCGAAGCGGGTGGGCTCGCGGCGCTGACGAGCGCGGCGCAGACCACCGAGGTGGCGACCTCGACGTTGGGCCTGCGCGGCCAGACCAGCTTCGATCTCGGGTCCGGTGCGCCGGTCTCGCTGAACGGGTTGGTTGGCTATCGCCGGGCCTATGGCGACGTGGTGCCGAAAGCCCTCCTGAGCTTCGGCACGGGGCCGAGCTTCCTCACCACGGGCACGCCGATCGGCCGGGACGCCCTGGTGGCACAAGCCGGGCTCGACGTGCGGGTGGCGCGCGGCACCACGCTCGGTGTGTCCTATACGGGCCAGGTGGGCGAGCGGGCGCAGGACCATGCCGTGAAGGGCAACTTCACCTATCGGTTCTGAACCTTACGGCGGACATTGCGCCGCCGGACCGCGCGGGTCCGGCGGCGTTTACATCCCAGGAGGAAATGGCCTCCGAAGGTCGTGCGCTTTCTCGGTGCCGACCAAGGCTTTCTGCGCGAGGAAGGCTGTTTGCGTGAAGCGGAGCGTTTCGGAAGGATTACCGGCTCCCGCGGGTGGGAAAATCCTCTAGAGTGGGTAGCTTGGCGGTCTCCCCAAGGACTCCGTCCTCCGCAAGCCCACCCGTTCCTCCCACGCGAAGTCCCCGAACCTCCATGTGCGAATTGCTCGGCATGAGCGCGAACGTGCCCACCGACATCCGTTTCTCCTTCGCGGGCCTCGCCCGGCGCGGCGGGGAGACCGGGCCTCACGCCGACGGATGGGGCATCACCTTCTACGAGGGGCGGGGCGCGCGCGCCTTCCACGAGCCCGAGCCGAGCGCGCGCTCGGTCCTCGCCAAGCTGCTGCGCGACTACGCGATCAAGAGCCGGATCGTGATCGCGCATGTGCGCAAGGCCAATCGCGGGCGGGTCGGGCTCGAGAACACCCATCCGTTCAGCCGCGAGCTCTGGGGCCGGCGCTGGACCTTTGCCCATAACGGCCAACTCAAGGGCGTGAAGAAGTGGCCGCTGACCTGGTTCAAGCCGGTGGGCTCCACCGACAGCGAATACGCGTTCTGCTGGATGCTCGACCGGCTGCAAACCCGCTATCCGAGCCTGCCGAGCCCGGCGCGGCTCGACAATGCCGTCGCTGAACTCTGCGCCGAGCTGCACGGGCTCGGCGTGTTCAACATGCTGCTCAGCGACAGCCGGACGCTCTATGCCCATTGCGGCAAGCGCCTGTGCTACCTCACCCGCTGCGCGCCCTTCGGCACCGCGACCCTCATCGACGAGGATTGGCACGTGGATTTCGCGCAGGAGACGCGGACCGACGACGTGGTGACCGTCATCGCCACCAAGGCGCTCACCCGCGACGAGTGCTGGACCGATGTGGAGCGCGGCCACATGCTCTCCCTGCGCGACGGCATCGTCCGCATCGTCAAGCCGGGAGTGCCGAAGCCGGTGCGAATTCCTCCGCCTTGTTCCGGGGTCGGGCGTCCCGACGGTCAGACTGGCCAGGCCGCCTCGCGGTAAGCGCTGTCCCAGAACATCCATTCGAGCTGCGTCGCGCGGGAGAAAGCGCGGTGCATCCGTTCACGCAGCGAGGCCGAGACCCCGAGCGCCGCGGAATCGGTGGTCGCGATCATCTCGGCGACGGCGGTGCCGAATTCCTCGCCCGCGTAGGTGTCGATCCAGGCGGCGTAGGGATTGCCGGTGCCTGCCCGTGACAGGATGTCGGTGCCGATCTCGGCGTAGATCCAGAAGCACGGGAGCAGGGCGCCGAGCAGGACCTCGTAGGGCTCGGCATAGGCCGTGGCGAGGAGATACGAGACATAATGGTCGCAGGCCGGCGAGAGCGGCGTCGCCGCGAAGGTCTCGGCCGTGATGCCGTAATCCCGGAAGAAGCCGCCATGGAGGGAGCGCTCGACCACGATCGCCGTCTCGGCGGCCTTGGCGAACTGCACGATACCCTCGGGCTCCGGCGACTTCGCCGCCGCCAGGGCCAGCGCCCGGCCGAAGCCGATGAGGTAATGCGCGTCCTGCAGGATGTAGTGGCGAAAGCGAGCCTCGCCGAGGGTGCCGGCGGCGAGCTCGGCATTGAACGGCATCGTCCGGATGGCCTCGTAGGCCGTCTCGTTGCGCGCCCAGGCTTCGGCCGAGAAGCCGTTCTCGTCGACGGGGCGGATCATGAGCGGGGACCTTCCAGGGTAAGGCTGACCCCGTGGCGGACGCGCTGGCCGGGGGCGATGAGGCGCTGTGAATCCCGGCGGGTCAGGTCGTCGTCGAACCCGGCCCAATCGGCATGGCCAGTCCAGCATTCCAGGGACAGGAACGGCGCCATGGGCTTCGTCCAGATGGCGAGATGCGGGAAATCCGAGACATCCATGCGGATGGCGCTGCCGTCGGGCGCGGTGAAGCGCATCCGTGCGCTCGCCGCATCGCGCAGGACGATGGCCTCGGCGAATAGGTCGGGATCGAGGGGCAGGATGCGGCCTTCGAGGGGGAACGGACGCTCCTGGCGCAGGAGCAGGCCGCCATCCCCCACCTCCGGCGCCAGCGCCCGTTCGGGGTGCTCGAACTCCACCGCGTAGCTACCACCCGCCTTGCGCTCCCCGCCGGCGAAGGGCCAAGGGAAGGCCGGATGGAAGCCCAGGGCGTAGGGCAGGTTCGTCCCACCGGTATTCTCGATCCAGATCTCGAAATCGAGATGGGCCGGGCCGACCCGCGTGGTGATGTCGAGCTGGAACGGATAGGGGTAACGGGCGCGCGTCGCCTCGCTCTCGATGAGGCGCAACGTGACGCTGTCGTCGCTCTGCGAGACGATCGTGAAGGGCAGGTCACGGGCAAAGCCGTGCTGGCCCATCGGATAGGCCGTGCCATCCACCCGGACCACGCCGCCGGACGAGGCGCCGACCACCGGGAAGAGCCAGGGCGCATGCCGGTTCCAATGCGCCGGATCGCCGTTCCAGAGATACTCCCGCCCACCCACCTGCCAGGAGACGGGCTCGGCACCGGACGCCGCGACCACCGCCACGGTGCCGTCTCCGGCCTTGAGAGTGATGCGGTCGCTCATGTGGTCTTCCTCGGTGCTGTCACGCTCGGGGCTTTCACGCTGACGCGGTTGTGGCCGCAGGCGGAGCGCCGGTCCAGCCTCGACAGGGACGATTAAGCGTTCACCGTCACGGAGAAATCCCGGCGCCGCGCCAAATTGCCCATACGGCTGGTCCGCCAAGTCAGGCATACAGTATTATGGCCAAGCTGATTCGGTCGGCCGCACCGGGTCCGTCTGGCTGAAACGTTCCCCATGGCCGACCTCCCGTCATGACGCTCACATCCCGTATCGTCGCGCTGGTCGTGCTCGCCCTCGTCCCTGCCATCGCGGTCCAGAGCTTCAACGAGCACGCGCTGCGCAGCGCCCGCGAGGATGCCGTGACGGCCTCGGCAATGCGCAACGCCCGCGCGGTGGCGGAAGACCTCACCCAGTTCGCCAGCGGCATGCGCCAGCTCCTCGATATCCTCGCGGAGGCTCCGTTCATCCGCGACCAGGAAGCGGCGGGGTGCACCAGCTTCCTGCGCTCCATCATCCGAAAGCTTTCCGGTGCCACGATCCTCATCGTGGCGGATGCGAAGGGGCAGCTCGTCTGCAACAGCCTGGGAATGGAGCAGGGCGCCTATTCCATCGCGGACCGGACCTATTTCCAGAAAGCGATGCAGTCGGGCGTGCCGGTGATCGGGGAATATGTGGTCGGTCGCGGCAGCCGGGTTCCCACCATCCAGTTCGCCTATCCGATCCGGGATTCCAGCGACAGGTCCTCCGGCCTGCTCATCTTCGGCTTCGATCCCGCCTGGCTGGGCGAGCGGCTGGCCCATGCCGGGCTGCCCAAGGACGCCGCCGTGACGGTGACCGACCGCAGCGGCACCATCATCGTCCAGAATCCCGATCTCGGCTCCTGGGTCGGTCAGACGATGCCGGCCGCCTTCGCGTCCGGTCTGGACAGGGCCAGCACCCTCGGAAGCGCCGTCGAGATGCCCGGTCTCAATGGAATCCGCCGCATCACCAGCGTGGTCCGTCCCGATGGCGCCCTCGACGGGATGACCGTCGCCGTGGGCCTCGCCCGCGATACCGCCTTCGCCGATATCGATGCGGCGACGCGGCGCGGCGTGATCCTGATCTTCCTCGGGACGCTCGTCGCCATCGTGGCGGCCTTGATCGGCGGCCGCGTCTTCATCCGCAAGCCGGTGCGGCGGCTGTTGAAGGCGTCCCGCGCCTGGCGTTCCGGCCAGCTCTTCGCCCGGTCGGGCCTGACGGGCCGCTCCGAATTCGGCCAGCTCGGCCAGGCTTTCGACGCCATGGCCGCCACGCTCGAGCAGCACGAGGACGGTCTGCGAGCCGAACTCGAACGCACGCGCAGCCTGCAGGAGCAGCAGGTGACGATGATGCACGAGCTGAATCACCGGGTGAAGAACACCCTCGCCACGGTCCAGTCCCTCGCCCGGCAATCGCGCGGCGGCGAGGAGCAGGCGGCGCAGTTCGAGGGCCGCATCCTCGCTCTGTCGAAGACCCACGATCTCCTGACCCGCGACGACTGGACCGGCGCGCCGCTCCGCGCCGTGCTCGAGAACGAGCTCAGCCCCTACCGCAGTTCGGCGGACCATATGGAACTCGTCGGCCCCGATATCGACCTGCCGCCGCGCTACGTACTGGCCTTGGGGATGACCGCCCACGAACTCACCACCAACGCGGCGAAATACGGTGCCTTGTCAGGTAGCCAGGGCCGCCTGTCGGTGATCTGGCGCGTCACCGAGGATGGCATGGGTGGGCGGCGGCTGGAAATCGAGTGGCGGGAACGCGGCGGCCCGGCCGTGGCGCAGCCGAAGCGCCGCGGCTTCGGCACCCGGCTCATCACCGGCGGCATCGCCCGCGAACTCGCGGGCTCGGTCGAGCTCGATTTCCAAGCCGAAGGCCTGCGCTGCCGGATCGACGTTCCGATCGAGACCGCGCCGACCGTCCGCTTCCACTGATCTGCCTAAACCAAGTCTCGATCAGCGCGACGCATGGATCGGGCTCACCGAGACCTGGTTTAGAGGCTGCTCGATCGAATTTCTCGGCGGACGCTCATGCCCGAGTCGATCATCGGTCAAAGTCGATCATTCCAGCGGACCACCTCAGGATGAGGTAAAGCCTTGGACAACCACCGCAAACAGGCTTTTCGCAAAATCCTACTTGGCGGCGTTGGGGATGCCTTCGATCGAGCATTCCGGCGTGCCGAGATCGGGGCGGGTGATGGCGCGGACCGCCTCGCGGGTGCCGGCTGGGTCCTCGATCCAGCGACGATAGAAGTCGTAGGGACAATCGGCCTTGCCGGGCTCGTTTTCTTTCGAGTTGATCATGCCCGTATAGCCACGGTGCAGCAGTTTGAAGAGATGGTTCTCCGACTGCATGTTGGCGCGGGCATCGCGGATGAGGAACTTCGACAGGGCGGCATATTGAACGCCCATTTCCTCGGTACCGCATTCGCCGAGCGTCCGGCCGTCGAAGCCGATGATCGCCGAATGGCCGAAATAGCTATAGACGCCGTCGAAGCCGGCCGCATTGGCCACGGCCACATAGGTGTTATTGGCGAAAGCCATCGCTTTCGACATCAGGATCTGCTGCTCCTTGGCCGGATACATGTAGCCCTGGCAGCGGATGATGAGCTCGGCGCCCCGCATGGCGCAGTCGCGCCAGATCTCGGGGTAATTGCCATCGTCGCAGATGATGAGGCTGATCTTGAGGCCCTTCGGCCCGTCCGAGACATAGGTGCAATCGCCCGGATACCAGCCCTCGATCGGGGTCCAGGGCATGATCTTGCGGTATTTCTGCACGATCTCACCCTGGTCGTTCATCAGGATGAGGGTGTTGTAGGGCGCCTTGTTCGGATGCTCCTCGTGGCGCTCGCCGGTGAGCGAGAACACGCCCCAGACACCCGCCTTCCGGCAGGCCTCGGCGAAGATCGCGGTCTCCTCCCCGGGCACGGCGGAGGCGGTCTCGTACATCTCCTTGCCGTCATACATGATCCCGTGAGTCGAGTATTCGGGGAAGATCACGAGATCCATGCCGGGCAGGCCGGACTTCATGCCCACCACCATGTCGGCGATCTTCCGCGCGTTCTCCAGGACTTCGGCCTTCGTATGGAGACGCGGCATCTTATAGTTGACGACCGCGACGCCGACGCTGTCGTTGCTGGAGGAAATGTCGCCATGCATCATCGGTGGGGTTCTCCTGGATTCGGGAGTGCAATGCGCCGTTTCCCTCCCCGCAGAGGGGGAGGGTGTGGCAGCTTTCAGTGGCTGATCATCCACGGCCGCGCGTTGGGGAAGCTTTTGGCGGCCGCCGGCTGCTTGGTTTTCGAGGCCCCCGAGCAACAGCCGCAGCCGGCCCCGTGCCCCGATGATTTGCGGGGCGCGTGGGCGCTCCGCTCGTTGACCGCATGCGCCTTGCGCCGCCCCGCATCCATGGAGGCGAGGTTGGGTGCGGTGAGGAAGGCGCGGCCGCAGGACGAGCCGCAATCGGGGCAGTCATGCGGGTCCTTGAACTGCGCCATCGGGCGCAGCACCGTGAAGGGCCCGCAGGCGTCGCAGGCATAATCGTAGACGGGCATGGGGGCCTCTCGAAGGATCGACAATGGGCGACGCGACGGGGAAAACGTACTTCCCCCTAAAGGGCCTTCGGTCTCATGCATCGCATGCGTCGCGCGCCTTCCCTCCCCCTTGTGGGGAGGGA